>NZ_JAIEQY010000334.1 GCF_019747315.1 Roseococcus sp.
CGGCGCCTGGACCATCCTGATCACCGAGATCCCCTATCAGGTGCAGAAATCCAAGCTGATCGAACAGATCGCGCTGCTGCTGGAGGAGAAGAAGCTCCCGCTGCTGGCCGATGTGCGCGACGAAAGCACCGAGCATGTCCGCCTGGTGCTGGAGCCGCGTAACCGCACGGTGGAGCCCGCGGTCCTGATGGAGACGCTGTTCCGCGCGACGCAGCTGGAAAGCCGCTTCAGCCTGAACATGAATGTGCTGGATGCCGACCGCACGCCGCGCGTCATGTCGCTCCGCGAGGCGCTGCGCGCCTGGCTCGACCACCGGCATGTGGTGCTGCTGCGCCGGACCAACCATCGCCTCGCCGCCATCGCGCGGCGGCTGGAGGTGCTGGACGGCTACCTCATCGCCTATCTCAACCTGGACGAGGTGATCCGCATCATCCGCACCGAGGATGAGCCGCGCCCGAAGTTGATGGCGGCCTTCGGCCTCACGGAAGTGCAGGCGGAAGCCATCCTCAACATGCGCCTGCGCGCCCTGCGCCGCCTCGAGGAGATGGAGATCAAGCGCGAGCACGCGAAGCTCGTGAAGGAGCAGAAGGGGTTGCAGGCGCTGCTCGCCTCCGAGGGCAAGCGCTGGGCCGCCATCGCCGCCGAGATCGAGGAAACCCGCAAGAAATTCGGCGAGGGCGCGCTGGGCGCCCGCCGCACCGCCATGGGCTCCGGCCTGCCCGCCGTGGTGGTGGATGAGAGCGCCTTCATCGAGCGCGAGCCGCTGACCATCGTGCTCTCGGAAAAGGGCTGGATCCGCGCGCTGAAGGGCCATCTGGCCGAGGATGCGGAGCTGCGCTTCAAGGAGGGCGATGGGCTCGCCTTCCGCCTGCACGCGCAAAGCACGGACCGACTCGTACTCTTCAGCAGCAATGGCAAGGCCTATACGCTCCGCGCCGATACGCTGCCGCGCGGCCGTGGCGATGGCCAGCCCGTACGACTGATGCTGGAACTGCCCAATGAGGATGGCGTGCTGGCCATGTTCCTCCCCGCCCCAACAGGAGACAAAGGGGGCGCGCGCTATCTGGTGGCCGCCGGCGATGGCAAGGGTTTCCTGGTCGAGGGGAGCGAGTTGCTGGCCGAGAAGCGGACCGGCAAGCAGGTCCTGGTGCTGGAGGGCGCGACCCGCGCCGTGCTCTGCACCCCGGCCGAGGGCGATCACGTCGCCGTGCTGGGTGACAACCGCAAGCTGCTGATCTTCCCCATGGAGCAATTGCCGGTCATGACGCGCGGCCGCGGCGTGCAGCTGCAATCCTACAAGGATGGCGGGTTGGCCGATGCCAAGGTATTCACTCGCAAGGATGGCTTGAGCTGGCAGCTGGGGGATCGGGTGCGCGTCGAGACCGATCTCACCACCTGGCGCGGCAACCGCGCCGGGGCCGGCAAGGCCCCGCCCAACGGGTTTCCGCGCACGAACCGCTTCGGAAGTTGAATGATGCGACGTCTTCTCCTCGCCAGCCTGCTCCTCTCTCTCGCCGGGCCGGCCATGGCCCAGCGCAGCTCCGGCCCGCATGACGGCCTCTATGAGGGGACGCGGGTGCAGGAATGCCAGGCCTCGGGCCGTTCGGGCCAGACACGGGTGACGGCGGTGCTGCGCGGCAACCGCATGGAAATCGCGGCCCTGCCGGGCGATCCGCCGCTGGATGCGACGGTCGGCCCCAATGGCGCGGTGACCTTGCCGCGCTTCGGCACCTTCGGCCCCGGCACCGGCCAGATCTTCGAGGGGGCGAACAATGCCCGCCGCTTCACCGGGAGCCATCCCGGGCGCGGCCAATGCCAGATTGTCTATGATCTGCGCCGCACGCGCCGCGGCTGAGGATCACCCGGCGGTAACGCGCTCGCTCTCGGCCGGCTGTTCCTCGCCGAGTTGCTGCCACTGGCCCTGGATGAGCACCTCGGCCGGGCGATAGGTCGCCTTGTAGGCCATCTTCCGGCTCTCAGCGACCCAATAGCCGAGATAGACATAGGGTTGGTCGCTGCGCACCGCCTCGGCCAGCAGCCACATCACGGCGAAGGCGCCGAGGCTGCGGCGGTCCTCCTCGGGCGCGAAGAAGCTGTAGACGGCCGAAAGCCCGTCCGAGAGCCAGTCGGTCAAGCAGGCGCCGAGCAGCCTTCCCTGGCCGTCGCGGAATTCGACCAGGCCGGTGGTGATGGGCGTGTCCTCCACCATGGCGCGGTAGTCGTAGAAGCCCATGGCGGCCATGTCGCCGCCGGCGTGGCGGCTTTGCTGGTAATGCTGAAACAGCGCGAATTGCTCGGCCGTGGCGCGGGCGGGGACGGCGCGCACGTCGAGATCGGCGTTGCGGGACATGATCTTGCGCTGGGTGCGGTTGGGCACGAAGTCGGCAGCGCGCACGCGGATCGGCACGCAGGCGCGGCAGCCCGGGCAGACGGGCGAATAGGCGATGTTGTGGCTGCGGCGGAACCCGGCGCGGGAGAGGCGGTCATGCAGCGCTTCGGAATCCGGGCCGGTCAATTCGGTCACGATCTTCCGCTCCGTCCGGCCCGGCAGATAGGGGCAGGGCAGCGGGGTGGTCGTGTAGAAGAATTGGGGGCGTCGGGTTCGGGTTTGCAAGCCCAGAGTTTCGGGCTTCAGGCCGGGTTTTTCAATCCCCCGCGCGGATTCCAGACTCGCGGACGATGCTCTCGAACTTCGCCAACTCCGCCCGCCAGAAGGCTGCGAAGTCGGTGGGGTTGCGGAACACGACGGGGGTGTCGAGGCGCCGGAAGCCTTCGATCACCGGGGCGCGCTGCAAGCCGTACTCGCAGGCGGCCTGCAGGCGGTCCAGCACCGGATCGGGCGTGCCGGCGGGGGCGAAGAGCCCCGTCCAGATGGAATGCACGAGGTCGAAGCCCTGCTCGCGCAGCGTCGGCACCTCCGGGAATTCGGCGGTGCGCGTCGCGGCCATCACGCCCACGGGATGCAGGTTGTTGGCGCGCAGCGGGCCGGGGAGGTCGGAATAGACCATCACATCCCCACGCAGCAGGGAGATGACCGCCTCGGCACTGCCGCGGAAGGGGACGTGGATCATCTCCACATTGGCCCGCCGGGCCATTTCGACCATGACGATATGCGGAATCGAGCCCTGCCCGGCCGAGCCATAGGTGAAGCCGCCGCGCGCCGCCCGCGCCTGGGCCACGAGGGAGGCGGCATCACGCACCGGCCCGTTGGGGGCGGCCATCATCATGACGGGCGCATCGCCGATCTGGCAGAGCGGCACGAAATCCGCCATGCGATAGGGCAGGTCGCTGCGGATATGCGGCTGGATCGCCATGGGGCCGGTGGTGGAAAGCAGCAGCGTCGTCCCATCCGGCCTGGCGCGTGCCACTTCCGCCGCGCCGATGACCCCCGCCGCGCCGGTGGTGTTCTTCACGATGACCTGGCTGCTCAGCAACTCGCTCATCACGGGCGCCAGGAGGCGGGCCATGCGGTCGGCCGAGCCGCCGGCGCCGAAATTCACCACGATGGTGGTGGGCGCCTGGGCCTGGGCGGCACTGGGCGCCACGGGGGGCATGGCGAGGGTGGCAAGAAGGAGCAGGGCACGGCGCATCAGGGAGTTCCCAAATCTGAGACAAAAAGCTTGCCGCGAAACATGTCGGCCTGAAAAGCGGCCGGTGCATTACAATTTTGCCCTCTTGCCGCCGATCTGCCTCAGCCGGGGTGCAGCCGTGCCCGTGTTTCAGCCATCAGGCACAGGATCTCGAACATCATGGTGGCGCCCACCATCGCGGTGTTGCCGCTGGGATCATAGGGCGGCGAGACCTCGACCAGGTCGGCCCCCACGATGTCGAGGCCCTGGAGGCCGCGGAGGATCCGCATGGCCTCGCGCGGGGTGAAGCCGCCCACCTCCGGCGTGCCGGTGCCGGGCGCGAAGGCGGGGTCTATGCTGTCAATGTCGAAGGTGAGGTAGGCGGGGCCGCCGCCGGCCACGCGCTTCGCCTCGGCCGCCACCGCATCGGCGCCCAGATCCACGCATTCCTCGATGGTCATGATGCGGATGCCGACCGAGCGCGCCCAGTCCATGTCATCCGCCGCGTAGAGCGAGCCGCGAATGCCGATCTGCACCACCCGCTTCGGGTCCAGCAGCCCTTCCTCGATGGCGCGGCGGAAGGGGGTGCCATGGGTGTAGCGGGTGCCGCCGAAATAGCTGTGATTGGTGTCGGAATGGCTGTCGAAATGCACCATGCCGAGCGGGCCGAGGCCCGGCTCGCCCTGGGCGATGCCACGCAGCAAGGGCAAGGAGAGCAGGTGGTCGCCGCCCGCCGCCAGGGTCCAGGCGCCGGCCGCGCGGATCTTCGCCACCGCCGAGGTGACGAGGTCCAGCGTCTGCATCAGGTCGGTCGGGTTGGTCGGCAGGTCGCCGAGATCGGCGACGCGGCAGAGCGCATAGGGCTCGGTCAGGCTGATCGGATGGACGCGGCGCATCAGGCCCGAGGCCTCGCGCAGCTGGCGCGGGCCGTGGCGGGTGCCGGGCCGGTTGGTGGTGCCGCCATCGAAGGGAATGCCGAAGATGGCGATATCGAGCCCCGCCGCATCCTCGCGCACCGGCAGGCGCATGAAGGTGGCGGGCGCCGCGAAGCGCGGGGTCACGGTGCCATCCACGGGGCGGGGCCAATCGGTCATGCGGGCATCCTTGCTTTGCTGGACGCGAAGCTTAGCCGCTTCAGTCGCCAGGGCGAATCCCGGCCGCCTGGACGATGCCGCGGAACTTCTCCAGCTCGGCCTGCCAGAAGGCTGCGAAATCCCGCTGGTTGCGGAAGATGATGGGCGTGGCGAGCCGCTGGAAGCCCTCGATCACCGCCGGTGACCGCAACGCGCGCTCGCAGGCGGCCTCGGCGCGGGCCAGGAATTCGGGCGGCGTGCCGGCGGGGGCGAAGAGGCCGGACCAGATGGAATAGACCAGGTCCAGCCCCTGTTCCCGCGCCGTGGGCGTCTCCGGGAATTCCGGCGTGCGGCGCTCGGCCAACAGGGCCACGGCTTGCAGGTTGTTGGCCCGCAGAGTGCCCGGCTGGTCGGCGAAGATGCTGACATCCCCGCGCAGCAGCGCCGTCACCGCCTCGGCATTGCCGCGATAGGGGATGTGGGTCATCGGCACGCCCGCCGCCCGTGCCATGGCGACGGTCGCGATATGCGGCAGCGAGCCCGGGCCGGTGGAGCCGAAATTGAAGCCGCCCCCGGATTCCCGTGCGCGGGAGATCACCTCGGCCAGATTGCGCAGCGGGCTGCCGGGGGCGGACATCACCACGACAGGCGTATCCGCCACTTGGCAGATCGGCGCGAAATCGGCGGGGCGATAGGGCAGATCCGCGCGGAAATGCGGCTGGATCGCCATGGCGCCGATGGGCGAGAGCAGCAGCGTGTGCCCGTCCGGCCGGGCGCGTGCCACCTCGGCCGCGCCGATGCCGCCGGCCGCCCCCGCGCTGTTCTTGATCACCACCTGCGTGCCGAGTGCGGCCGAAAGCTCGGGCGCCAGGAGGCGCCCCATCAGGTCGGAAGGCCCGCCAGCGACGAAATTCACGACGACGGTGATCGGTGCCTGGGCGTAGGCGGAGGGGGCGGCGGCTGGCAATGTGGAGGCCAGCAGCGCAATGCCGGCGAGGAGGCTTCGCATGATCGTTTCATCCCTATGTTACGTCGGCTTTTGCCGCTCGGTGTGGGAAGGCTAGCAAGCTGCCGCCGGCCTGTCAGGCATGCACGCATGTGCACCCGCTGCAACGCCATATCTGCTAGGCTCAAGCCATGTCGCTCCTGCTCACTGGCCTGCCGGTCAAAGGCTTTCGCGAGACCGCCCTGTTCCGGCCTCGCTCCGTGCTGTTGCGGGCCGATCCGGGCCTGCCGGAATCCGCGGTGCTCGCGCGCAACCTGGCTGCGGGCGGCTTCCAGGGCGCGCTGATGGGCGATGGCTTCGCCGCACCCGCGGGCGCGCCGGACCTCGCCATCCTGTGTGTGCCGCCTGAGGCGCAGGCGGCGGAACTGGCGCGGCTCGCGGCGCTGGGCTGCTTTGCGGTGGTGGTGCCGACCGCGGCCCCGGGGCTTACCGCCATGGCGGCTTCGGCCGGGCTGCGCGTGCTGGGCGAGCGCAGCTTCGGCATCGCGCTGCCCGCCATCGGGCTGAACGCCACATTGTCCCATATTCCGATCCGGCCGGGGAAACTGGCGCTGATGGCGCAATCCTCGGCCATCGCCCGCGCCGTTCTGGATTGGGCGAGTGCGGAGGGGCTGGGCTTCAGCCATGTCATCGGCATCGGCGCGAATGACGGGCTGGGATTCGCCGCCGGTCTCGACTGGCTGGCGCGGGACACCACCACCTCCTGCGTCTTGCTGGAGGTGCGACGGATCAAGCAGCGCCGGCATTTCGTCTCGGCAGCGCGGGCCACGGCGCGGACGCGGCCTGTGCTGGCCTTGCGCGCCGGCGGCCGCGTCGAGGATCCGGATGGCATCGCCGATGGCGTGATGGCCGCCGTGCTGCGCCGCGCCGGGGTGCTGCGCGCCGAGGGCTTCGAGGAATGGCTGGCAGCGGCCGAGACGCTGGCCCGCGCCAAGCCGCGCGGCGGGGCGGGGCAGGGCGACCGGCTGGCCATCCTCGGCAATGGGCTCGGCATGGCGCGGCTCGCCGCCGATGCGGCGCTGATGCAAGGGCTGCGCCTGGCCCGCTTCAGCGAGGCGACCTGCGCGGCGCTGGCCCCCCTGCTGCCGGCGGGGTGGGAGGCGCGCAACCCGCTCTCGCTGGGCGGCGCGGCGGGCGAGGATCTGGCGCGCGCCGCCAAGCTGCTCGCCGCGGCGCCCGAGGTGGATGTGGTGATCGCGCTCCACGCACCCGAGCAGACGGCCGCCCCGGTGGCCGCCTTCGCCGCCGCCGCGCGCGGCAATCGCGGCGCCCCCATCCTGCTGGGCTGGACCGGCGAGGCCAGCGCCCATGCCGAGCGCAAGGCGCTGGCGGAGGCGGGCTTGCCCGTCTTCCAGACGCCCGAGGCCGTGGTGCGCGGCGCCGCCCATCTGGCCGCCGAGCGCCATAACCGTGCCACGGCCGCCGAATTGCCCGGCTCGGACGTGCTGGAGATGACGCCCGAGCGCGCCGCCGTGCGCGGCATCTTCGCGGCGGTGCGCGCGGCGGGGCGGCTGGAGCTGTTCGAGGATGAGGCGCTGGCCGTGCTGGCGGCCTATGGCATCCCGGTGCTGGCCCCCAAGCTCTGCGCAACCCCCACCGAGGCCGCGGTGGCCGCCGTGGCGCTTGGCCCGCCCGTGGCGCTGAAGGCGCGCGCCCTGCTGCGCCACAAGAGCGAGGTGGGCGGCGTGGTGTTGAATCTCCGCCATTTCGACACGGTGCGCCTGGCCGCGCAGACCATGCAGGAGGAGGTCTCCCGCCGCGCCCCGGGCGCCGTGTCCGACGGCTTCCTGGTCCAGCGCATGGCGCCGCGCGGGATGATGGAGCTGCGGCTGCGCCTCGGCGACGACGCCATGTTCGGCCCCTGGATCGGCTTCGGCCAGGGCGGCACCACCGCCGATATCGCGCGGGACGAGGCGCTGGACCTGCCGCCGCTCAACCTGCCGCTGGCCCATGGTCTGATCGCGCGGACGCGGCTTTCACCCCTGCTGCCGGGCTTCCGGGATCGTCCCCCGGTGCAGGAGCCCGCCATCGCCGATGCCCTGGTTTGCCTCAGCCAGTTGCAGGTCGATTTCCCTGAGATTTTGGCGGTCAGCCTCAACCCGCTCTTTGCCGGAGCGAATGGCGTGGTGGCGGCGGATGCAGGGCTGATGCTGCGGCCGGAGGGTGAGGCCGCGCTGCTCGCCATCCCGCCCTATCCGGCCGAGCTGGTGGGGCCCTTCACCGCGCGCGACGGCCGCGTTTTCGAGGTGCGGCCGATCAGGCCCGAGGATGCGGAAATGCAAGGCGCCTTCGCGCGGGAATTGCCGCCGGAGGATATGCGCTTCCGCTTCTTCTCGACCATGAAGGAATTGCCGCCGGGGATGCTCGCGCGCCTCACGCAGATTGATTACGGGCGGGAGATGGCCTTCATCGGCACGCGCGAGGGGCGGGTCTTCGGCACGGCGCGCATCATCCGCGAGGGCGGGGGCGAGACCGCGGAATTCGCGGTGGTGGTAAGCCCAGCCGCCAAGGGCTCGGGTCTGGCCAGCCACCTGATGGAGCGCGCCATGGATTGGGCGAAGGCTGAGGGGATCACCGAGATCATCGGCCATGTCCTGGCCGACAATGCGCCGATGCAGGGCTTCATGCGCAAGCTCGGCTTCACGCTGAGCCGCAGCCTGGAGGATGGCGACATCATGCTGGCGAAGAAGGCGCTTTGATTTCGCCTTGATTCCGGCGTGGTGGCGCCATGCGCGCATGGTCCCTTCCGTGCAGGTGGCGCCCGCAACCCCGCCACCCCCGGAGGCCATCATGGCCCGCGCCTTCCCCCGCCTTGCCCTTCTTCGTTTCGCCGGCGCCCTGGTGGTGCTGGGCACGCTGGCCGCCTGCGTCGGCCCCCATCACGGGGGGTATTACGGGGGCGGCTATGGGCGCAGCTACGCGCACCAGCCGCCGGCCTATCGGGGTGGCTGGAATTCTGGCCATCAGCGCCATTGGCGCTGATGCCGGCTCAGCCCGCGCCGCGCAGCACCTGGCGCCAGACGCGCAGGAAATTCCCGGACCAGAGCAGCCCGATCTCCCGCGCGCCGTAGCCCCGGCGCGTCAGCTCGGCGGTGATGTTCTGGGTCTCGGCCGCATTGGCCCAGCCGATCACGCTGCCGCCGCCGTCGAAATCCGACGAGATGCCGACATGATCGAGACCGATGCGGCGGATGGCATGCTCCACATGGTCCACCAGGTCGGAGACGCTTGCCTGGGTCACGCCATTGGCGCCGGGCGCCTTGAGGAAGGAGGCGACGGCGGTGATCTGCGCCACGCCGCCCACCTGGCGGATCATGTCGAGCTGCTCGTCATCCAGGTTGCGCGGATGGGTGCAGAGGGCGGCGCAAGCGGTGTGGGTGACGGCGATGGGCACGCGGGACAGCTCGGCCGCCTGCATCATTCCCGCCTTGGAGACATGGGAGCAATCCAGCATCAGCCCCACGCGGTTCATCTCGGCGATGGCCGCGCGGCCGAGGGGTGAGAGGCCGCCATGCTCGCTCTCGGCGTCATGCAAATTCTTGCGGGGGCGGGCGCTGTCGGCCAGCGCGTTGTGACCGTCATGCGTCAGCGTGAGGTAGATGGCGCCGAGCTTGCGCCAGGCCGCGATGCGGCCGAGGTCATGGCCCATGGCATAGCCATTCTCGACCGCCGAGAGCACGGCGGGGATGCCGGCGGCGAAGCTGGCCTCCACCTGATCGGGCGTCTCGCAGAAGCGGGCGGCGCCACCATCGGCGCGGGCGCGGATATGGCGCAGCATGGAATCGGCGCGGGCCGAGGCCGCCGCATGGCCCGCATGGTCGCGCACTCCCTGGCCGACATAGGCGATGAAGACGGCCGCACTCATGCCGCCGCGGCGCATCTTGGGGAGGTCCACGCATTGCGCGGTTTCGCTCAGCCAATCCGGCGTCTCGGGCCAGCGGATGTCGATATGGGTGTCGATGACGAGGGGGTTCATGCCGCTTCTCCGAAGCCGGTCAGGAAGCGTTCCAGCAGCCTTCCCAGGATGTCCACATTGTAGCCGCCCTCCTGGCAGATGGCCGTTGGAAGGCGCAGCGCGCCGATGGCCTGGCCAGCGCGGGCGAAGCCATCCTCGGTGACCTTGAGGGCGGCCAGCGGCTCGAACTCGCTGGCATCGAAGCCGAGTGGCACCACCAGGGCGTCCGCGCCGAAGCTGCGGATGGCGGCGATGCCGTCGGCCAGCGCGGCCAGCCAAGCCTCATCCCCCGTGCCGAAGGGCTGGGGGAGGTTCAGGTTGGCGGCACCCTTCTCCTCGGCGAAGCCGACATACCAGGGGTAGTAGCGGGTTGGGTCGGCGTGGAGCGAGACGGTCAGCACATCATCGCGCTCCCAGAAGATGCCCTGGGTGCCGTTGCCGTGGTGGCTGTCGATGTCGAGCACGGCGACGCGCCTGGCCCCCGCATCGCGCAGGCGCTGGGCGGCCAGCGCGCTGTTGTTGATGTAGCAATGCCCACCCGCCCGCGCCGCATAGGCGTGGTGTCCGGGCGGGCGGCAGAGCGCATAGGCCGCGCCACCCTTGGCCGCGACATCGGCGGCGGCCAGCGCGCAACCGGCAGCCCCGATCGAGGCCGTCCAGGTCCCGGGGCCGATGGGGCAGGCCGTGTCGGCGGTGTGCGCGCCGGTCCGTGAGATCACATGGCCGGGCGCGCGGCTGGATTGCGCCAGCATCTCGGGCGTGGGGTGGATATTCGCCACGATCTCCGGGCCGGCCTCGGGCAGTTGCGCCCATTCGGCGGCGGCGTGTTCCAGGAAATGCAGGTATTCGGCCGTGTGCAGGCTGAGCAGCGCGGCATGCGGGGCAGGGGGCGGTACCTCCGGCGTGATGCCGAGTGCCGAAAGCCCCTCCCGCAGCGAGGCGGCACGGGCGGGCACCTCGTAATTGGCGCGGACGCGGCCGCGCATGAGGAAGAAATCCGGCGCGTGCTGCGCCTCATCGGGGTGGTGGAAAGCCTTCATGAGGGTGAGTGAAGCCTGCCCACGGGGCCTCGACAACCTCGCGCGCGCCCGCCCATGCTGCGCCGCATGACACAACTCGATCCCGGCGCGCGACGCGCCATCCTGGATGCCTGCGAATCGCTGCGCGAGGACACGCTGGACTGGCTGTTCCGCCTGGTCCGCTGCCCCTCCACCCTGGGCAATGAGGCCTCGGCGCTGAACGAGATGGAGCGGTTGTATCGCCATCTTGGCCTCACCCCGCAGCGCATCGCGACCGATCCGGCGAAGCTCGCGGACCATCCCGGCTTCTCGCCGCCGCTGATGGATTATGCGGGGCGGGATAATGTGGCGGCGGTCCACAGGCCCCGCGCGGCGAAGGGGCGCAGCCTGGTGCTCCAGGGCCATGTGGATGTGGTGCCCGAGGGTGCCGCCGACATGTGGGAGACGCCGCCCTATGCGCCCAGCATCCGCAATGGCCGCGTCCATGGGCGCGGCGCGGGGGACATGAAGGCGGGCATCGTCAGCTACGCCATGGCCTTCGCGGCCATGAAGCGCGCCGGGCTGCAACCCGCGGCCGTGGTGCAGATGCAGGCGGTGATCGAGGAGGAGTGCACCGGCAATGGCGCGCTCGCCACCATGCTGGCGCTGCCCAAGATGGATGGCGTCATCATCCCCGAGCCCGGTCCGGGGCTGGATGCGCTCTATACGGCGGAAGTCGGCGTGGTCTGGGCCTGGGTGACGGTGAGCGGGCGGCCGGCCCATGTGCGGGACATGCAGGCCGGCATCAACGCGATCGAGGCCGCCAACATCATCGCCGGCGCCTTCAAGGATTATGAGGCGGAGCGGAATCGGGGCGAGCATATCCACGCCGCCTTCCATGGCGTGAACCACCCGGTGAATGTGAATCTCGGCACGATCAGCGGCGGCGAGTGGAATTCCTCGGTGGCCACGCGCTGCCGCATCGGGCTGCGGGTCGGCGTGATGCTCGGCTATTCGGCGCGGCAGACCAAGGCCGATATCGAGGCGCTGGTGGCCAAGGCCGCGACCCATGAGCGGCTGCGCGGCGCGCAGGTGAAGCTGGAGTTCAAGGGTTTCATGGCCGATGCCTGCGTCTTCCCGAAGGATACGGCGATCAGCGCCCT
This sequence comes from Roseococcus sp., assembly GCF_019747315.1. Taxonomy (GTDB): domain Bacteria; phylum Pseudomonadota; class Alphaproteobacteria; order Acetobacterales; family Acetobacteraceae; genus Roseococcus. Next base: position 11,765 of record NZ_JAIEQY010000334.1, read on the forward strand.
GGCCCAGCGCAGCTACACGGACGCGACGGGCGGGACGCTGCGGGACTATCCCGCGACCGGCCTGACCGATGGCCGGCATTTCGTGCTGTACCAGGGCACGCCCTGCGCGGTGTTCGGGCCGGATGCGCAAGACATTCACGGCATTGACGAGAGCGTGGGCGTGGAGAGCATCCATGGCATCACGCGCAGCATCGCGCTGACCATGGCCGAGTGGTGTGGAGTGGAACATGCATAACCTTCCCCTCTCAGGGGCGCGCCTCTGGGACAGCCTGATGGAAATGGCGAAGATCGGCGGCACGGCGAAGGGCGGCTGCAACCGCCAGACGCTGACCGATGTGGATGCCGAGGGCCGCGCGCTCTTCCAGACATGGGCCGAAGCCGCGGGCCTGACCATGAGTGTGGACCGCCTGGGCAACATGATCTTCCGGCGCGAGGGGCGGAACCCCAGCCTGCCGCCGATCGCCATCGGCAGCCATCTCGATACCCAGCCCACGGGCGGCAAGTATGACGGCGTGCTGGGCGTGCTGGCGGGGCTGGAAATCATGCGCGCGCTGCACGAAGCCGGCGCCGAGACCGAGGCGCCGTTGCTGCTGATCAACTGGACCAATGAGGAGGGCTCGCGCTTCTCGCCGCCCATGATGGGCAGCGGCGGTGCGATGGGCAACTTCACCGAGCAGGAAATCCTGGAGAAGACCGCCTTCGACGGCGCCATCTTCGGCGAGGAATTGCGCCGCATCGGCTGGCAGGGCAGCGCCGATCCGGCGGAGCTCCAAAAGGTCGGCCATTACCTCGAATTGCATATCGAGCAGGGCAAGATCCTGGAGGATGGCGGGCATGATGTCGGCATCGTCACCCATGCCCTCGGCCAGACCTGGTTCGAGGTGGTGGTGGAGGGCGAGGAATCCCATGGCGGCTCGCCCATGGCCGGCCGCCGCGATGCGCTGATGGCCGCCGCCCCCCTGATGGCCGCGGTGGAGGAGATCGCGCTCAGCACGCTGGCGCCGAATGGCGAGAAGGGGCGGGGCACGGTGGGCGTGGTGGATATCTACCCCTCCAGCCGCAACATCGCGCCCAGCCGCGTCTTCTTCACCATCGACACGCGCCATGGCGACCCCGAGGCGCTGGAGCGGATGGAAGTGCAATTCCGCGCCCGCGCCGAGGAAATCGCCCTCGCCCGCGGCGTGACGATCACCGTCACCCGCTTCTGGCATTCGCCGCTGACGCCCTTCGACGCCACGCTGATCCAGCGCGCGCGCGACAGCGCCACGGCACGCGGCCTGAAGTGGAGCGACATCCCGACCGGCATCGGGCATGACGCCGTCTATATGGCGCGGCGCGTGCCGACGGTGATGGTCTTCTGCCCCTGCCATGGCGGCCTCAGCCACAACGAGGCCGAAAGCATCACGCCCGAATGGGCGACGGCCGGGATGCAGGTGCTGGCCGATGCGGCGCTCGCCACGGCCGGCCTGGTGCGCCCGTGAACCTGCCGCTCTCCACCGATCGGCTCTGGGACCGGCTGATGGCGATGGCCGCCATCGGCCCCATCCCCGGCGGCGGCAACAACCGCCCCGCGCTCTCGGGGCTGGACGGCGAGGCGCGGCATCTGCTGGCCCGCTGGGGTGCCGAGATCGGGCTGACGCTAGCCGTGGATCGCCTCGGCAACATGGCGCTGCGGCGCGAGGGGCGGGACCCCAGCCGCAAGCCGGTGCTGGTGGGCAGCCACCTCGACACCCAGCCCACGGGCGGCAAGTTCGATGGCCCCTATGGCGTGCTGGCCGGCCTCGAGATCCTGCATGCGCTGCATGAAAGCGGCACGGTCACCGAGGCGCCCATCATCCTGGTGAACTGGACCAGCGAGGAGGGCTGCCGCTTCAGCCCCTCCATGATCGGCGCCGCGGGTGCCATGGGCGTGCTGAGCGAGGAAGAGGTGCTGGCGCGGCCCGCGCTGGATGACGGCCAGGCCTATGGTGAGGCGCTGGCCGCCACCGGCTGGAACGGCACCGCCGAACCCGGCCTGTTGCAGGACGCTGCCGCGTATTTCGAAGCGCATATCGAGCAGGGCCCGGTGCTGGAAAACGAGGGCCATGACCTCGGCATCGTCACCGGCGGCTTTGCCACGGAACGCGCCCTGGTCACCGTCACCGGCGAGACCAGCCATGCCGGCACCACGCCGATGGAGATGCGCCGCGATGCCGTGCTGGCCGCCGCCGAGATGATCTCGGCCGGAGAGGCGGTGCTGTATCGCATCGCGCCCGAGGCGCGGATGACCATATGCCGCTTCCTGGTGGATCCCGGCGCTGATGGCGTGGTGCCCGGCCAGGTGCGCTTTGCCTTCGAATACCGCCATCCCTCCAACGAGGTCCTGGCGCAGCTCCTGGCCGAGGCGGATGCCGCCATGGCCGCCATCGCCGCGCGCCGCAAACTCAGCGTAAAGCGCGAGCCCTATTGGAGCTTCGCCGCCGTGCATTTCAATGCGGCCCTCGCCGACCGCCTGCGCGATGCCGCCATGCGCCATGGCTTCCGCCACCGGGACATTCTCTCGGGCGCGGGGCATGACGCCTATCATGCGGCAGAGCGCATGCCCGCCGTCATGCTGTTCATTCCCTGCCATGGCGGGATCAGCCACCACCCGAGCGAATCCATCTCCCGCGATTGGGCGGAGAAGGGCTTGCGCGTGCTGGCCGATGCCGTCATCGCCACTGCCAATTCAAAGGACACGAATTGATGCGCATCGCCGTTGCCGGCTTCCTGCACGAAAGCCACTCCTTCGCCCCGCGCCCCACGGAATGGGTGAACTTCCTGACGCCGGGCGGGCTCCCCGCGCTGCAACGCCCGGCGGCGATGACGGACGGCCTGAAGGGCACCTCCACCTGCGCCTGGGGCGGCATCACGGAAGCGATGAAGCGCGGCGCAACCATCGCGCCCCTCGGCTGGTGCTTTGCCAATCCGGCAGGTCCTGTGACGCGCGATGCCTTCGAGCGCATCAGCGCCATGATCGTGGATGCGCTCTCGGTCGCCATGGATGAGGCGCCGCTGGATGGCGTCTTCCTCGACCTGCACGGCGCCATGGTGAGTGATGACTACCCCGATGCCGAAGGCGAGTTGATGCGCCGCGTGCGCGCCGTGGTGGGGCCTGCCATGCCGCTCGCCATCACGCTGGACCCGCATGCCAACATGACACGGCAGATGGCGGAACTGGCCGATGTCATCGTGCCCTACCGCACCTATCCGCATGTGGACATGCTGGCCGTGGGCACGCGCGCCATGGCGCTGCTCATCCAGCGCATCCAGCGTGGCTTTCCCTGGGCGATGGCGTTCCGCGAGCTGGATTTCCTTATCCCCATCACCAGCCAATGCACCATGGTGGAGCCCATGGCGGGCGTGATGGCAAAGCGCCTGGAGATTGAGTCCGGCGTGGTCGAGCTCGCCTATTGCTTCGGCTTCCCCTACGCGGATTTCCCCGGTTGCGGCCAGGCCATCGCCGCCTATGCCGAGACGCCCGAGGCGGCCAGCGCGGCCGCGGCGGCCCTGGCCAAGGAAATCTCCGCGCGGGAGGCGAGTTTCGCCGGCGCCGTTCAGCCGGCGGCCGAGGCTGTGGCCGAGGCGATTCGCCTCTCCGGCAGCAAGCCCATCGTCATCGCCGACACGCAGGACAATCCGGGCGGCGGCGGCCATGGCGACACGACGGGGCTGCTGGCTGAACTGATCGCGCAGGACGCGCAGGGCGCGGTGCTGGCGCCGATGAACGACGCCGAAAGTGCTGCCGCCTGCCACGCGGCGGGGGAGGGCGCGACCATCACCCTGGCCCTCGGCGGCAAGAGCGATGGCGTGCCGCTGACCGTGACGGGCGTGATCGAGAAGCTCGGCGATGGACGCTTCACGCTGACCGGCCCCATGGGCAAGGGCAACCCGGCCGATCTCGGCCCCTCTGCCCTGCTGCGGATCGGCGGCGTGCGGGTCGTGATCGTCAGCCGCAAGATGCAGGCGCATGACCAGTCCATCTTCCTGCAGCTGGGCGTCGAGCCGGCGGCGCAGAAGATCCTCGCCGTGAAGTCCAGCGTGCATTTCCGCGCGCATTTCCAGCCGATCGCGGCGGCGGTGCTGGTGGCGGCCGCACCTGGCCCCGTCGTGGCGGACCCGGCAACGCTGCCCTTCACGGCATTGCGTGAGGATATGCGGCTGCGACCGGGGGATAACCGGCGGTTTGGGTGGCAGAAGTACCGCCAGCCGAAGAAGGGGCCGCAATCGGTGCTGGAGATTCCGGAGGCGCCCGTCGAGGAGGCAGGCGCCTAAGCCAGGAGGGGCTCCACCTTCACCTCATAGCTGACCGATGCGCCCGGCCCGAGCAGGACCATGCCCGCCCCGCTGTCCGGTGCCGCCGCCCATTCCCGGCCGTAGGGATTGGCCCAGTTGAACTGCGGCTCGATCACCACGAAGGGCCGGTCGGGCGGGGCGAAGGCCTGCACGGCCGATACCGCGGCAGAGGGGGTGCTGATCCGCAGCCCATACCCGGCCGCGGGGTCCGTCACCTCGCAGGCGACCTCGCCGGCCAATCCGCGGCCGAGGTCGACGAAGCAATCATCCAGATACAGGTCGCCGAGGGCCACGCCATCCGGCGCGCGAAAGTCGAATGGCGTGTTCGCCACCGGCAGAATTTCACCCGTGGGCAGGACCTCATCGTAGTTATTGACCGCGAGGCGCGAACGCGCGGGCAGCCGCAGCCGCGCTTGGCGGCGCGCGCCGCTCGGCAGCGCGAAATAGGGATGCCATCCGAAGCCGATCGGTGTTTTTGCCTCGCCCACATTGCGCGCGGCCGCGCTCAGCGAGAGGGCGGTGGCCTCAAGCCGCCAGGTGATGTCGATCTCGGTCGAGGAAGGCCAGCCGACGTCGTAATCCCCCGCGCGGATGACGCCCGAGGCCTGCACGAAGCCCGGCCCATGCTGGACCTGCAGGTCCGTGACGGGGCGGGCCAGGATCAGGCCATGGATGGCATATTGCTCGGCGCCCGGCGCCTTGCCGCCGCCATTGGCCGGCAGCCTCACGCGGTGCCCGAGGATCAGGGTCTCGATGCTGCGATCCGCCGCGTCATGGGTGCCACGGATGCGGTTCGCATAGGGGGCAAGCAGCGCCGCGCCGAAGGCGAAGGACGCATTGCCCATGAAATCCTGCGGCCCGCCGCTGAGCGCCGCCGCCGCCTCGCTGGCGTCGGGAGGGAAGAGCAGGGGCAGGATGCGGCCATCGCCCAGCCTGATCTGCGCCTGCAGGAGCATCAGCGCCCGCCCGGGAATGAGGCGGCAGGAGAGGAACCCCGTCTCTGCCGGAGGTTGGAGCACCAGGTCCAGCCACTCGCCAGCTCCTGTCATCGGGCTTGACCCTGCATGCAGCCTGGCCCGGCGCTCATCGCTCCTCATCCTCGGTCGGCAATTCGCAGCGGTTGTGGATATGCGTGGCCGCAATGGCGGCATGGCCCATCGCGACGACAATCTGGCCCAGCCCGCGGACGATATCGCCCGCCGCGTAAAGGCCCTTGACCGTGGTCTGGTTGTGCTCATCCACCAGCAGGGCGCCCGCCGGGTCATGCGCCGCGCCGAGGGCCTTGGCGAGGCCGGAGCGATACCGCAGCCCCAGCGCCGAATAGAGCACCTCGAACCGATGAGCCTGCCCGCCGAAACGCATTGCGGCGATGCGGCCCCCTTCCATCTCCAGCGCCGCGATCGGCTCGCTGATCACCCGGATGCCGTGGCGCTGCACGATCTCATGGCTTTGGGGGCTGAGCTCCAGTCTTTCGCCGAGCGTCAGAAGTGTCACATCGCTGGAATAGGTCCGGGCGATGAAGGCGGCCTCTCCCAGCCCCGTCTCGCCATGGCCGATCACGGCGATGCGCTTCCCCAGCGCTTCGAAGCCGTCGCAGATCGGGCAATAGCGAATCAATCCGCGCTGCACGGCATCGGGCAAATCCGGCAGTTCCGGCTCCACATCCATCGCGCCGGTCGCGAGCAGGACCCGGCGCGCGCGAATCTCGCGTGGCACGCCACTCACCTGGCCGATGAAGCCGCCCTCGCGGCACTCCAGCGCCGTCACGGTGCCGCGCTGCACCGGCACATGATAGGGGGCGATGGCCGCTTCCTGTCGTGCGATGAGATCCGGGCCGGCGATGCCTTCGGCGAAAGAGGGGATGTTGTGGCTGCTGGGAATCCAGGCGGCCCGCGGCGCCCCGTCATCCACCACGAGCACGCGGCGGCGGAAGCGGGCCAGGTAGAGCGCCGCCGTCAGCCCGGCGGGGCCCCCGCCGATCACCAGGCAGTCCAATGCTGTGTCCATGGCCCCCGTCCCCTGGTTCGTCCAGGGAACGACGCAGGGGCGGCCGAGTTACAGGCTCGGCTGGGACAATCGGGCGCTGGCCCGGGCCAGCAGCCAGCCTCAGGCGGCCGAGGCCATCGCCCGCCCGCGGATGAAGTCGCTCGCCTTCTCCGCGATCATCAGCGTCGTCGCATAGGTGTTGGCGCTCACCATTGCCGGCATGACGGAGGCGTCCACCACGCGCAGCCCCGTCATGCCGTGTACCAGCAGCCGGTCATCCACCACCGCTGTCGGGTCCTCACGCGGGCCCATGCGGGCCGTGCCGATCAGGTGATAGGTGGTGCTGCCATTCCTGAAGGCGAAGTCCAGCAGCTCGTCATCCGTCTGCACATCGGGGCCCGGCAAGGTCTCGTGGTCCGCGAAGGCCGCGAGTTCGGGCGTCGAGAGCATCCGCCGCAGCAGGCGCATCCCGCCGATATGCACGCGGCGGTCCATCTCGTCCGAGAGGTAGTTGGGCTGGATCTCCGGGTCCTCGAACACGTCCGTGCTGCGGGCGCGCACCCAGCCCTTGCTCTCGGGGCGGTGCTGCCAGGCCCCGGCCGTCATGCCGGGATAGTCGTCCAGCACATAGACCATGCCCTCCTTGTAGGAGCCGGGCGTGAAGACGCATTGCAGGTCCGGCTGGTCCAGCCCTTCGAAGCTCTTCCAGAACACGTGTGCGTGGCTGGGCGCGGTGGCGAGGATATTGGGCTGCCCCGTCCCCCAGCGCAGCAGCTGCTTGCCGAGGTTGATGCCCTTGGACAGCTCGTTCAGCGTCTGCGTGCCGGACTTGGCGCGCATGACGAAGCGGCTGGCATAATGGTCCCGGAAATTCTCGCCCACGCCGGGGAGTTCATGCTTCACCTCGACGCCGAGCGATTGCAACAGCCCGGCTGGCCCGATGCCGGAAACCTGCAACAGCCGCGCCGTATTGGCCGTGCCGCCGGACAGGATGACTTCCCGCCGCGCGCGCACCGTGGTGGGTGTTCCGCCGCGCGCGCTGAGATATTGCACACCCACCGCGCGCTTGCCCTCCATCAGGATCTGGCAGGCCCGGGCATTGGTGCGCAGCGAGAGGTTGGGCCGGTTCAGCGCACCATGCAGGAAGGCGCGATAGGCGCTGACGCGCTTGCCATCCAGGATGGCGCGCTGGAAATAGCCCACGCCCGCCTGGTCACCGCTGTTGTAGTCCGGGTTGCGGGGAATCCCGAGGCCGACGCAACCGGCGATGAAAGCTTCGGTCACCGGATGGATCCAATCCATGTCAGTGACGGGAATGCCCTCGGTGCGGCCGCGCCGCTCGGGGTCGCCATAGCCGACGCGGCGCTCGGTGCGCATGAAATAGGGCAGGCAATCGGCATAGCCCCAGCCGCGATTGCCGCGCTGCGCCCAGTGGTCCAGGTCATTGGGCTGGCCGCGATTGTAGATCATGCCGTTGACGGAGGAGGAGCCGCCCAGCGTGCGCCCCTGCACGGTGGCGATGCGCCGGCCGCCGGTGCGCTCGGTGGGCTCAGTGCTGAACTGCCAGGTGACGCCAGGATCCTTCAGCGTCTTGATGAAGCCAGCCGGGATATGGATGAAGGGGTTGCGGTCCTTGGGGCCGGCCTCCAACACGCAGACGCTGGATTGCGCATCCTCGCTCAACCGCGCCGCGAGCAGCGAGCCCGCGGCGCCGCAGCCCACAATCACATAGTCGAATTCATCCGCCATGGCGCTTCCCCCGGTCTCCGGAGGAAGCCTAGCGCGAGGATTGCCGGGCAGCCAACACGGCCCTGCCAACCCGCACCACCCCACCGGTCGGTCCGTGCCCTCTGCCTGATCCGCCCCCCGGCCGGCGCCGCGGCTTTGCCGCGGCAACGAGAGCAACCCACCCAGGGAAGCAGCAAACCGGGGCCCCTGCGAAGGTTCTGCTGGCGCACACGGCGCCCTTGCGCCGTTGAGCCGGCGGAAACTTCGTGGGGAGAACTAGAACGGCGAGAGAACGTCGAGCAATTGCTGCCCCAGCCTGGGCTGCTGGATATCGGAGAGCGAGCCCCGCCCGCCATAGGAAATCCGCGCCTCCGCCAGGCGGTCATGCCGCACCGTATTGTCGCTGGCGATATCCTGCGGGCGGACGATGCCCTGCACCGAAAGCTCGCGCATCTCGTTGTTCACGCGCACCTCCTGCCGGGCCATCACCACCATGTTGCCGTTCGGCAGGGATTGCGTGACGGTGGCGGCGAGGCGGAGATTTACCGTCTCGTTCCGCCGCACATTGCCATCCCCGTTGCTGGTGCCGGTGCTGCTGGTGTTGAGCAGCGCGGAGGGATCGGCACCCGGCGGGTAGAGCCGCCGCGGCGCGCGTTCCTGTCCGAAAAGATTGGGCGCGGCCTGGGTCTCGCTGCCGGTGCGGCTGCGCTGGGTGCGGTTCTGCAACTGCGCGTCATCATCGATGGTGACGAGGATGGTGATCAGATCGCCCACCTGCGCCGCCCGCTGGTCGCGCAGGAAGGTGCGGCTGCCGGGCCGCCACAGCGAGTTGGCAAGCGGCGGCGCTTCGTGCGGCGCGGGCATCGGCATGGAGACGGGACGGTAGCGGGGGTCCCGCGTCGGGTCTGCCACGGGCGAGAAATCGGGTGCGCGGCCGATGCGCGACAGCCGCTCCGCCTGGCCGCAGCCGGCCAGCGCCAGCAGCAGCATGAGGGTGACGGGCGCCCTCATCGTGCGGCCATCGGAATGGTGCCCATGGCCACGCGCACGCGGCCGGGGCCGATGGCGATGCCCTCCACGATGTTGCGGCTGGCGAGGTTCATCACCGGCACCGTGCCGCCCCGCGCCGCCGCTTCCAGCGCCCGCCCCTGGGCGGTGAGCGAGATGCCGGGCGATTCCAGCTGCAACGTCACCAGGGCGTTCTTCTGCACGATGGAGGGCGGCCCCAGATCCACCAGCGCGAAGCCCTGCTCGATCGCCATGGGGCGGCGCAGCTCCTGCCCCACCACCTGGCTGATCTGCTGCGCCTGGCCGGGGCGCACGCGCTCGGCGCGCTGGCGGCTCAGGCGGGCATCATTCGGGCCGATCACCTCGCCCAGTGCCAGGCGGCGGGTGGCGACGACGACCGGCACGGTCGGCACGGCGCGGCCGGCGATGCGCAGGCGCTGCGTCCCCGCGCCATCGGCCAGCACCACCAGTGTCGCCTGGAAACGCGTGCCCGGCTGCTCGACGGTCACGCCCTCGATGGCGATCTGGAACCAGGCGCTGGCCGGGATCATGGGCGGGATCAGGCCGGGCAGTTCCAGCTCCATCTCCGGCTCGATGCCCTGGCGGGTGAGTTCCTCGCGCAGCAGCGCCTCGATCTCGGCGCGGGGGATGGGCCGGCCCGGGCGCTCGATCACGATGCGCTCGGTGCCGGTGAGGGGGCGCCAGTTCACGCCATTCTGGCGTGCGATGTTGATCAGGTTCTGCGTTTCCAGAACCATCCGGCGTCCGGGCAGAGGGGCCGATGCGATCACCGTTTCGGCGCGCGGGCCCGCCTGGTCGAAGAGGTCGGAGAGGCGCAGCACATCGCCCTCCAGCATGGCGTGCGGGCGCAGGATCGCCATGGGGGCGACCTGCGCCTGCGCGGGCAGCGCCAGCGCGCCGAGTGCCAGCAATAACCGCCGCCGCATCAACGCAGCCTCGTCAGCGTGCTCAGCATTTCGTCGCTTGCCGAGATCACGCGGCTGTTCATTTCATAGGCGCGCTGCGCGGTGATGAGCGAGGTGATCTCCTGCACCGTGTTGACATTGCTGGTCTCGACGAAACCCTGCATCACCGAGCCATGGCCCGGCTGGCCAGGGGCGGCCGCCTGTGCGGCACCCGAGCCCGGGGTGGCGAGGAAGAGGTTGTCGCCGATCGCTTCCAGCCCGCCCTCATTGGCGAAGATCGCGGTCTGGATCTGGCCCACATTCTGTGGCGCCACCTGGCCATCGAGCCGCGCCAGCACCTCGCCGCTCGCGTTGATGGTCACGTCGCGCGCGGCGGCGGGGATGGTGATGCCGGGCTGCACGACGAAGCCCTCGGCCGTCACCAGCACGCCCTCGGGGCTGAGGGCAAAGGTGCCGTCGCGCGTATAGGCGACCTCGCCCGAGGGCATCTGGATCTGGAAATAGCCATTACCGCGGATGGCGAGGTCGAAGCGGTTCTCCGTCTGTTGCAGGTTGCCCTGCTCGGAGATGCGGTAGATGGCCGCCGTCCGCACGCCCAGGCCCACCTGCGCGCCGGAGGGCAGGACGCTGCCGGTGTCATTGCTCTGCGAGCCGACGCGGCGAAGGTTCTGGTAGATCAGATCCTGGAATTCGGCGCGCCGGCGTTTGTAGCCGGTGGTGCCCATATTCGCGAGATTGTTGGAGATCACCTCCACATTGGTCTGCTGGGCCAGCATGCCCGTGGCGGCGATGGCGAGGGAGCGCATGGTCAGTGTTCCTTTCCGGAGAGCCGCCACACGGCAGAAGCATTGGCGGCGATGGCGAGGGAGCGCATGGTCAGTGTTCCTTTCCGGAGAGCCGCCACACGGCGGAAGCATTGGCGGCGATGGCGAGGGAGCGCATGGTCGGCTTTCCTTAGCTGCGGCGGCGGAGCAGGCGGTCGACAGCGCTTTGCTGCCGTTCGCCCTCACGCTCCAGGAATTGGGTGGCGAACTGGAATTCGCGCAGCTCGGCCATCATGCGCGTCATCTCCAGGACGGACTGGACATTGCTGCTCTCCAGCGCGCCCTGGACGACATTCGGCCGCGCCACATCCTCTGGGTCCTGGCCGGCGGCGTTGATGTGGCGGTCGCCCTCGCTGCGCAGGGCCTGCTCATCGGCGAAGCGGACGATGCGCAGGCGGCCCAGCACGCCGTTCTCCGAGCGGATGGTGCCATCGCCCAGGACCTCGATGCGCGTGTCATTGGGGGCCACGGCGATAGGCCGTGAATCCGCGTTCAGCACGGCAGCACCCGTCTGGTCCACCAGCTGCCCATCGGCACCGATGGCAAAGCGCCCGGCCCGCGTGTAGCGCTCGCCGCGCGGCGTCTCGATCACGAAGAAGCCGGCGCCGGAGATGGCGACATCCAGCGGATTGCCTGTCTGGCTGATCGTGCCGGGCTGCGTCTCGCGCCAGCTCGCGCGGTCCCAGGCATAGCCGACATTGCCGGCTCCGTTCGGGCCCAGCACGCGGCCCTGGCGCTGCACATGCTCGGCAAAGATGGGGCGCGACGCGCGATAGCCGGGCGTCTCCGCATTGGCGAGGTTGTTGGCCGTCAGTTGGCTCCCCCGCATCTGCGAGGAGAGGCGAGAGAGAATGATATAGCCGGGGCTGTCCATGGCGCACTCCGTTCGAAACCTGCACCGGGAAGGGCAAGCGGCGTGCCAGGATTTGCGCCGGAAAACCCGGCAGGGATTGCCCGGCGGGGCGGTTCATTCTGCCGCCCATGCGGCTGTTTTCGCCGCAAGGCTTTGTTAATCCCGCTGCGCCACAACCCGAGTCTCCAGAAACCAGAAGGGTGTGGACGCCATGGCGGCGGCGAAGGGCGAAGTGGCCCCAACGGAAGCGGGTGAGGCCGAGGCCAAGCCCAAGGGCTCTAAGAAGAAACTGATCCTGCTGGCGGTACCGCTCCTGCTGGGCGGCATCGGCGCGGGCGTGTGGTTCAGCGGCATCCTCTCATCGCCGCCCCCGCCGCCCCCCGCGACGGAGGCGGCGGCCGAGCCGCAGCCGGTGAACCGCCAGCCGGTCTTCGTGAACATGCCGGACATCACGGCCAATCTGAACGCGCCCGGACGGCGCGCCTTCATCCGGCTGAAGAGCCAGGTGGAGGTGGCCGGCCCGGCTGATGCGGCGGCATTGCAGGCCGCCATGCCGCGTCTGGTGGACCTCTTCACCACCTATCTGCGCGAAATCCGGCCGGAGGAGCTGCGCGGCAGCGCCGGCACGCATCGCCTGCGGGAGGAGCTGATCGCGCGTGCCAATATCGCGGCCGCGCCCGCACGCGTCACCGACGTCCTCTTCACCGAGATCCTCGTCCAATGAGCGGCAGCGAAGAAGAGGATATGGCGGCGGCCTGGGGCGCCGCCCTCGCCGAGGAGGAGGGCGCGCCCGCCGATGCCCCCGCGCCGGATGCCGCGCGCGTGCTGAACCAGTCCGAGATCGACAGCCTGCTGGGCTTCGAGGGCGCGGACGGGGCCGAAGCCGGCAAGACCGGCATCGAGCGGATGATCCATTCGGGCCTCATCTCCTATGAGCGCCTGCCCATGCTGGAGATCATCTTCGACCGGCTGGTGCGCATCCTCTCGACCAGCCTGCGCAACTTCACCTCCGACAATGTGGAGGTCTCGATCGACAGCGTGGCCAGCCAGCGCTTCGGCGACTACCTGAACTCCGTCCCGCTGCCTGCCATGCTGGCCGTCTTCAAGGTGGAGGAGTGGGACAATTTCGGGCTGATCGTCGTGGACTCCTCCATGATCTATTCGGTGGTGGATGTGCTGCTGGGCGGGCGCCGTGGCACGGCCGCCATGCGCATCGAGGGCCGGCCCTACACCACCATCGAGCGTACGCTGGTCGAGCGGTTGATCGGCGTGGTGCTGAAGGATCTGGGCGATGCCTTCGGCCCGATCACCGATGTGGAATTCCGCTTCGAACGGCTGGAGGTGAACCCGCGCTTCGCCACCATCTCCCGCCTGTCGAACGCCTGCGTGCTGACGCGGCTGCGGATTGACATGGAGGATCGCGGCGGGCGGCTGGAATTGCTGCTGCCCTACGCGACGCTGGAGCCGGTGCGCGAATTGCTGCTGCAGCAATTCATGGGCGAGAAATTCGGCCGCGACAGCATCTGGGAAACCCACCTGGCCGAGCAGCTGCGCCACACGGACATCTCGCTCGATGTGGTGCTGGATGAGCAGACCATGCCGCTCTCCAGCGTCCTCGCGCTCAAGCCCGGGGACCGCATCATGCTCAACGCGCAGCCGGGGGCGCCGGTGCGGCTGCAATGCGGGCCTGTCCATCTCTTTGCCGCCGAATTCGGCCGCCGCGAGAACCGGCCGGCCGTGCGGATCTCCGAAAGCCTGGGTGCCGTGGGGGAGATGATCGCATGAACATCTGGGAATGGGCCGCGCAGATTGCCGTGATTGGCCTGCTCGCCGCCACCCTGCCCATGGCCTGGCGGCTGGACCGCATGCTGCGCGCCGTCCGCGCCGATCGTGCCGCGCTGGAGCAGGGTGCCGATGGCCTGGGCGAGGCCTCCCGGCAGGCGGAGGCAGCGCTGATGCGGCTGCGCGCTACCACCGAGCTCGCCGGCCGCCAGGTGGCCGAGCGCGTGGCCGGCGCGGAAGCGATCCGCGAGGATCTGCGCTACCTGGTCGAACGTGCGGAAAGCCTGGCGGACCGGCTGGAGGCGGCGGTGCAGCAGGCCCGCCCCTTGGCCGGCGCCGCGTCCCCCGCCGCGCCCGCTGTGCGCAGCGAGGCGGAGCGTGAGCTGATCCGCGCCCTCGGGATGAAATGAGGGGATGACGTGATGCGCCTGCCACGCCCCCGCCTTTTGCCGCTGGCCCTGTGCGGCATGCTCGCGCTGCTCGGCGTGAAGCTGGAATCCCTGCTGCATGATGAGCCGGCGCCGAGCCGCCTCGTCTCCCGGGCTGTCGCCAGCGGGGCCGCCCCGGCCGCGCCCAGCCCCGCCACAGCACCCGCCACAGCACCCGCCGCAACCCCCGCTACAACAGCCGCTACAACCCTGGCAGCTGGCCCTGGCACGCCGCGCGCCGAAGCGCCCCCAAGCCCCGATGCGCTGGCCGAGCGCGCCGTGCTGGAAGCCCTGCGCGCCCGCCGCGCCGAGATCGAGGCGCGGGAGGCGGCGTTGGCCCAGCGCGAAATGCTGATCGCCGCCGCCGAGCGCCGCCTGGCCGATCGGCTGGAGGAGCTGGGCGCGCTGCGCCAGCGCCTGGAGGCAGAGGGCCGCCAGCGCGATGAACGGACCGAGCAGGGCTGGCGCCAGATGGTGCGCCTCTACGAGGGCATGCGTCCGCGTGACGCCGCCGGCATCTTCGACGATCTGGAGATGGCCGTGCTGATCCAGGTGCTGGACCGCATGCGCGAGGCCAAGGCGGCCCCCGTGCTCGCCGCCATGCGGCCCGAGCGCGCGCGCCTCGTCACCACCGAACTCGCGCGGCATCGTTCCCGGCCGCTCGAATAACCGCATCTTAACCCGAATGCGCCCACAAGGATGCGGCGCGAGAAGGAGTGACCGCATATGGCCTTTGACAAGAACATGAATGTCCTCATCGTGGACGACTACAAGACGATGCTGCGGATCATCCGCAACCTGCTGAAGCAGCTGGAATTCGACAATGTCGAGGAAGCAACCGACGGCAGCGAGGCGCTGGCCAAGCTGCGCGCCGGGAATTTCGGCCTGGTCATCAGCGACTGGAACATGGAGCCGATGACCGGCCTCGACCTGCTGAAGGAAGTGCGGGCCGATGCGCGGCTGAAGCACCTGCCCTTCATCATGATCACGGCCGAGAGCAAGACGGAAAACGTGGTGGCGGCCAAGGCGGCCGGCGTCTCCAACTACATCGTGAAGCCCTTCAATGCGGAGACGCTGCGCGAGAAGATCGAAAAGGTCCTGGTCCATGCTTGAGAGAGTGGTGCCTGACGGAAGCGGGCAGGACCCGATCGAGCAGGCGGTGCGGCAGGTGCTGGGCAGCCTGGCCGGAGACCTCACCACCACCGAGGCGTCGCTGCTGGCCGAGCTGGAGGCGCTGGGCCGCGAGGTGCAGCGCGCCAAGACCGAGATCGCCGCCCTCAGGGTGGACGACATCAACGAGAGCCACATCCCGCGCGCCACGGATGAGCTGGACGCGGTGGTGGAGCACACCGCCAACGCCACCAATGAAATCCTCGATGTCTGCGAGGGGTTGGAGGCGATGCAGATGCGCCTGACGGCGGTGGAGGGCGAGAAGCTCGGCGCCTACGTCACCCGTATCTACGAGGCGTGCAGCTTCCAGGACATCACCGGCCAGCGCATCAGCAAGGTGGTGAGCGCACTCAAGGCCATCGAGGCACGCGTGGCCGCCGTCACCGCCCGCTTCGCGACGGGCGAGCCCTTGCCGGTGATCGAGGAAGAGCCGCCCGCCGCCCCGGTGACGGAGGGCCGGGCGCTGGCCAATGGCCCGCAAATGCCGGCGGCCGCGACCAGCCAGGCGGATATCGACAAGCTGCTGGCGAGTTTCGACTGATGCGCCGCGCGGCGCTGGGGCTTTGGCTCTGCCTGGTCGCAGCACCCGCCGTTGCGCAGGAGCGTGTGGCGGTGCGGACCGGGGACCATCCGGGCCATGGGCGCATCGTCTTCGACTGGGCAGCCCCACCCGCCTATCAGTTGGAGCAGGAGGGGGAACGCGTCGTCCTGCGCTTCCCCAATGCCGATGCCATTGACCTCGGCGGCGCGCGCCGCCTGCCGCGCAATGTGTTGGCCGTGGCGCGCGTGCCGGGGGGGGTGGAGCTGACCCTTCGCCCGGGTGCCCGCATCCGCCATTTCCGCAACGGGCCGAAGGTGGCGCTGGACGTGCTCGACCCCAGTGAGACCCGCGAGGCCGAGGCGCCCCCCGCGCCGCGCCGTCCAGCGCGCGAGGCCGCGCCAAGCCCAGCGCCCAATGCCCGACCCGCCGCCACGCGGGGCGCGCCGCCGGCGCCCAGTCCTTCCCCTGGGCCTGGCAGCGCCGCCACGCCTTCCGCGGCTCTGGCCCCGGCTGCTCCCGCCCCGGCTGTCTCGGCCCCGGCTGCCCCCGCCCAGGCTTCTTCCATCCAGGCTACCCCCGCCTTGGCGGCGCCGCCTCCCGCGCCGGCCAGAGCCGCCGCCGCGCCCGCTGTTGCACCCGCCGCCACACCGCCACCCCAGCCCGCCGCTGCCTCCGCCCCGCGTCCGGAGCC
>NZ_JAIEQY010000153.1 GCF_019747315.1 Roseococcus sp.
CGCTTCGGCGGCTGCCTCCCGCGCGCGTTCGGCGGCCTGGGCGGCGCTGGCGCGCTCGGCCTCGGCGGCGCGACGCGCGGGCAGGATGTCCTCGGCCGCTCGGCGCACAGGAGCGATGTCCTCGGCCAGCGCGGGGCCGGCCAGCAGCAGGAGGGCGAGGGCGCGGATCACGCGCCTTGGTAACGGCTGATGCAGGGGTGTCGCCAGCCTTTCCCGCACGTGCGAAAAAGCCCGCCTGGATTCCCCCCCTGGATTCAAGGAGCTCGCCATGGCCGAAGGTCGTCTCTTCATCGGCAATCGCCGCTATTCCTCCTGGTCGCTGCGCGGCTGGCTGGCCGTGCAGCTGGCCGGGCTGGATGTGGAGGAGGTGGTGCTGCCGCTCGCCGGCAGCGGCGGCAAGGGCAGCCCGGCCGTGCTCGAGAATTCGCCCAGCGGCCTCGTGCCCTATCTGGAGCATCAGGGCGCGCGGATCTGGGAGAGCCTGGCCATTGCCGAATACTGCGCGGAAATCGCGCCTTCCCTTTGGCCCGCCGAGCGCAAGGCGCGCGCCCATGCCCGCAGCATCGCGAGCGAGATGCATGCGGGTTTCCGCGAGCTGCGCATGGCCATGCCGATGAATCTCGGCCGCACCTTCCCAGGGCGCGGCCGCACCGAGGGCGCGCTGGCCGATATCGCCCGCATCGAGGCGATCTGGGCGGAGGGGCTGGCCGCCCATGGTGGCCCCTTCCTGATGGGCCGGTCCCTCACCATCCCCGATGTGATGTACGCCCCGGTCGTCGCGCGCTTCCTCACCTGGCAGCCGGAGCTTTCGGCCACCAGCCAGGCCTATGTGGCGGCGGTGCGGGCGCATCCGCTGGTGGAAGACTGGTATGCCGGCGCCATGGCCGAACCCCCCGAATGGCTGCTGCCGAAATACGAGAACCCGACATGACCGAATCCGCCCTCGCCCTGGACCATGTCGGGATCTGCGCGCAGCATTTGGCGCCGATGACGGCGCAGTACGAGGCGCTGGGCTTCTCGCTCTCGCCCATCGCGCAGCAATCGGGACGCCCCACGCCTGATTCCGCAGTGGAGATCTACGCCACCGGCAATCGCTGCGCCTTCCTGCAACACGGCTATATCGAGCTGTTGGCCATCCTGGAGCCGGGCCGCTTCGACAATGGCCTGAGCAAGTTCATCACGCGCTATGAGGGGCTGCATATCCTCGCCATGGGGATGGATGATGCGGAGGCCAATCTCGCCCGCATGCGCCGTGCCGGCATCCCCATTCCCGGTGTCGCGCATCTTGAGCGGCCGGTGGACAAGCCGGACGGGCCGCGCGCCAAATTCTCCCGCCTGCCCTATCCGGATGCGCCGGAGGGGCGGCTGCAGCTCATCACGCACCACACGCCCGAGCTGATTTGGCAGGAGCGCTGGATGGACCACGCCAACCAGGCCGTGGCGCTGACGGAGCTGCTGTTGGTGAGCGCGGAGCCGGCGGTGACGGCGGCGCGGCTGTCCAAACTCTCCGGACTGGTCATCGAACCGCGGCTCGCGGGCGGCTTCCTGCTGCGCTTCCCCGGCGGCGCCGGGGTGGCGGGGCCGCAGGCGCCGGCGATGGAAACGCGGGTTTCCATCTGCGCGCCGGAGGATCTGCCCGCGACGCTGCCTGGCATGGCCGTCCCGGACCTGCCTTTCATGGCGGGCTTCTGGGTGCAGACCAGCGACGGCAATGCGGCGGTGAAGCGCCTTCTCGCGCATCTGCCGCTGGTGGAGTTGCCCGGCGGCGCACTGATGGTGCCGCCCGCCCATGCCGCGGGCGCCGCGCTGGTGTTCCACCCGTGAGCCACGCCGCGGCGATCGGCCGCAGCTTGCGCCTCTATCATGACCCCGCGCGGCAACCGCTGCTGGATGGGTTCTACCGGCGCTTCCTCGGCATCGGCGACCTGGCCTTCGATATCGGCTGCCATGTGGGGGACCGCGCCGCGAGTTTTGCCCGCATTGGCGCGCGCGTCGTCGCGGTGGAGCCGCAGCCGCGCCTGGAGCGAGCGTTGCGGCTCATGTTCCGGGGCGTGCCGGGCTTCACGCTGATCCCCGCGCTCATCGGCGCAACCGAGGGCGAGGCGGTGCTGCGGCTGAACTCCGCCAACCCTACCGTCGCGACGGCGAGCACGGATTTCATCGCCGCCGCGCAAGGCGCGCCCGGCTGGGAGGGCCAGGTGTGGGATGCGGAAATCCCCCTGCCCCGCACCACGCTGGATGCGCTGATCGCCGCACATGGCATGCCCGATTTCGTGAAGATTGATGTGGAGGGCTGGGAGGCGGAGGTGCTGGCCGGCCTCTCCCGCGCGCCGCGCGCGCTCTCCTTCGAGTTCACCACCATCCAGCGCGGGGTGGCGCTGGCGGGGCTGGAGCGGCTGGCGGCGCTGGGCTTCCGGCATTTCAACGCGAGCCTGGGCGAGAGCCTGGAATGGGCGTTTCCCGCGGCGGTGAAGGCGGCGGCAATGGCGGATTGGCTGTGCGCCCTGCCGGATGCGGCCAATAGCGGGGATATTTATGCGACGGGCGCCGCCTGGCGGGTGAAGGCATAGGGCCTCCGGCGGCTGGAGCCGGGGGCCGGGGGCCCCAGACCCCATTCCATGGCACTTTAATTCAAGGGGTCTGGGGCCCCGGCCCCCATTCCATGGCACTTTAATTCAAGGGGTCTGGGGCCCCGGCCCCAGCCGCCGGAGGCCTCTTTTCCTCCGGCGTCGCCGCCAGCCCCCTTTCGCTCAGGAAGGCGGCCAAGCGGGGCGAGGCCGTCCAGACGCAGAAGGGGATCGCCAGCAGCAGCCCCCCCGCCCAGGGCAGCGCGAAGCCGATCGCCCAGGGCGCCGTCAGCGCCAGGACGCCGAAGGCCAGCACGCCCATCAGCGTGTGGAACCACAGCAGCCGCGTCGCATCGCCCCAGCCGATATCCCGGGCCGCACGGTTCTGCGCGCCCCAGCCCATCTTAGCACCGAAGGGCAGCGCCAGCAGGAAGCGCGATTTGTTGAGGCAGGAGATGGGCGAGAGGATCGTGGTAAAGAGGATCTCCAGCAGCGCCCCGCGCGCAAAGACGCCGCGGCCGCCATAGCGCGCGGCCTGATCCCCCTGCATCAGCACCTGGGCATAGCCGGCAAGCTTGGGGGAATGCTGCGTCCCCCAGAACAGCGCCATGATCGCGGCCAGATGCGCGGCGCTCATCCCATCGAAGCGGCCGAGCGCGGCCAGGAGGGCGGCCAGGACAAAGGCCAGCACCCAGAGCGGCGCGCAGAGAAAGAGCAGGATCGCCTGGATCAGCTGGAAGCGCGCCATGCCGGAGAGGCCAGGCTGCCGCAGCAGGGGCAGATACTGCATGTTGCCCGCGGCCCAGCGCAGGTCGCGGGCCATGAATTCCGGCAGGGCGGGCGGATTGCCCTCCAGGCTGCCGCGCTCCTCCGGCAGGCACCAGACCTCCCAGCCGGCGCCATGCAGGCGGATCGCCTCCACCTGGTCATGGCTGAGGATGGTGGAGCCATCGGGCAGGGTGTCGAGCTTGCCGTGCTCGCGGAAGGGGGCGATGCGGATCATCGCATTGTGGCCCCAATAGGGGCCCTTGGGGCCCTGCCACCAGCCCTGGCCGGTGGCCCAGGCGCGCATGCCAGCCCGCATGCCAAACTGGAACAGCCGCGGAAACACGGCGGCGACCGGCCGGCCCACGATGAGCTGCTGCAGGATGGCGATGCGTGGCGCCGCATCCAACGCGAAGGCGAGCTTGCGCACGGCTTCGGGCGTCATTTCGGAATCGGCGTCGAGGCAGAGAAGGTAGTCATAGGCCGCGCCCTCCGCCTCCAGGAATTCCATGACATTGCCGGCCTTGAAGCCGGTGTTCACGGCGCGGCGGCGCAGATGGATGCGCGCGGCATGCTCCGGGCGGAAGGCGGCGATGGCGGCGTCTTCCGCGGCAAGGAAATCGGGATCCTGTGTGTCGGAGAGGAACCAGAGGGAGAAATGGCTGGCCGGCAGCCCGTCCAGCAGCGGGCCGAGCGCCGTGAGGATCGGCGCCATGTCCTCATTGCGGAGGCAGACGGCGATGGCGGTGCGGCCCTGGGGCGTCGGCGCATCGAGGCGCAAACCGCGCAGGGCGGGCACGACATGGGCGGGCGGATCGGCCGTAAAGATGAGCACTGCCCAGCCCAGGATCGCATTGACGGAAGCCAGGGCGATCCATGGGCTGAGCAGCGCCAGGCAGGCCAGGAACAGGCCTTCCGGGATAAAAAAGGCCTCCACCAAGGGGGGGGTGGGGATGGTGGAGGCCAGGAGCAAGGCGCCCCAGATCAGGGCGCCGAGCCCAAGCACGGCAATCGGTCGGTAGCGCATGCCGGGATCCTTACCGGATAAACCGGGCTGGATCACGGCATGCGGGGCCATTCATTCGGCCGCTGCAGGTGGCGTGCGGGCGGGGCGACCACCCGCATGCCGGCAGAAAAAGGGCCTCCACCAAAGAAAAAGGGGTGGGGAGTGGTGAAGGCCAGGATCAAGGCACCCTGGGGGGAGGGCGCCTGATCCGAAAGGAAATTTCGGGCCGGGCAAATCGGACATGCGAGACGGCGCGGGGGGACGCGTCACCGCAGGGCCGTGGTGGCCGGTCTGCCCCGTCGGGCAGATTGGCCGCGGCGCTCAGGCGGCGATGATCTTCCAGGCGACATGGCCCAGGACACCCACCAGGGCGGCGGAGGCGGCGAGGAGGGAGAAGCGCAGCGCGAGCAGGACGATCTCGCCGCGGTTAATCTCAGTATGGTCAGACATTCTCATTTTCCTTACTGATGGAGGTTGCACACCGCATCTTTATACACGACCCCCAGCAGATTGAAACCTGTAATTGTGCGGGCCTTGCATTTTGTATGTTTTTAAGATAATTAGACGTATTTTGAGACGTTTTTACTCCCAGGTGACATTCCGCTAGGATCGGCATGCATCTGACCGAGAGCGATCCATGGACACCGCCCCTGCCGCCACCCGCCCGGAATTGCAGGCCCTCTACGCCGAAATGGCACCCCGGCACCTCCATCCGCTGTGGGAGGTGCTGCACGCCCTGGTCACGCCCACGCCGCGTTCGGCCGCCGCGCCCATCCTCTGGCCCTACGCCGAGGCCAGGGATTTCCTCATGCGCGCCGGCGGCCTCATCAGCGCCGAGCAGGCCGAGCGCCGCGTGCTGATCATGGAAAACCCGCAACTGCCCGGTTCCTCCTGCGCCACGCCTTCCCTCTATGCGGGCCTCCAGCTCATCCTTCCGGGCGAGGTCGCGCCCTGCCACCGCCATACCCAATGCGCCTTAAGATTTGTTGTGGAGGGCAGCGGCGCCTTCACGGCCCTCGACGGCGAGAAGGCCGTGATGCGCCCCTTCGACCTCGTGCTCACGCCCAATTGGCAATGGCATGACCATGGAAACACCAGCGACGCGCCGATGATCTGGCTGGATGGCCTGGACATCCCGATGGTGCGCTTTTTCGAGACGAGCTTCGCCGAACGCTTGCCGGAACATGCGCATCCCGAGACGGCGCCCGCCGGCGACACCCTCGCGCGCTATGGCCGCAACCTTCGCCCTTTCGCAGGCTCCTCGGCCGCGCGGCGCCCGGCCAGCCTGCCGCTGTTTCACTATCCCTATGCGGAATGGCGCGCCTCGCTCGCGGCGCTGGCCGCCCAGGATGCGCCCGATCCGCATCTCGGCCACGCGCTGGAATTCACCAACCCGGCCGATGGCGGCCCCATCATGCCCACCATCGCCGCCCATGTGCGCCTGCTGCCGCAGGGCTTCACGACAAAGCCGCGCCGAGCCACGGACGGCACCATCTTCGTCGTCGTATCGGGCCGCGGCACGGCCCGCATCAACGGACAGGACTTCGCGCTGATGGAGCGCGACACCTTCGTGGTCCCGTCCTGGCACAGCCTCGAGCTGGAAGCGGCGAGCGAATTGGTGCTTTTCGGCTATTCCGACCGCGCGGCGCAGGAGAAGCTGGGACTGTTCCGTGAGGCGCGGCACTGACGCGCAAAGGGCGCGAATTCCTGGTCAGGAATTGAGGGCGCTGCCCCTCAAACTCCCCGGCAGGAAACTGAGTTTCCTGCACCTTCCTCTAGGCGCGCCACTCCAGGCGCAACTCCGTGGTCTCCACGCCCCATTGCCTGGCCGCCAGGCGCTCCACCTCGACGAAGCCGAATTCCACATAGAGCTTCGCCGCGGCCGGCAACCCAGCCAGCGTCCAGAGATACACCCGTGTGAAACCCGCTTCGCGCGCGTGCTCCATGACCGCGCCCAGCATGCGCCGGCCGAGGCCCGAACCGCGCAGCACCTCATCCAGGATGAACCAGCGCAGATGCGCGATCCCCGCGCCTTCATCCTCCAGCGCGATGGAGCCGAGCGCGCGGCCCTCACGCTCCACGGCGCGGAAGAAATCGCCGGGGCGCGGCGGGCGGGTCAGGAATTCGCCCAGCTCGCGCGCCACCTTCGCCTCGAAGACGGCGCCGAAGCCATGGCTCGCCGCGTATTGCCGGGCGTGCAGCGCGGCGATGTCACCGACGACGCCGGGAAACCAGGCGTCGCGCAGCATCAGCCGGCAAGCTCGGTGCGGAAGGCGTCCAGCAGCTTCAGCGTGCCGTCGCCCTGCACCAGGTGCCAGAAGGTCCAGCCATTGCAAGAGGGCGCCTCCTGCACCGCCGAGCCCACCGCGTGGATGGAGCCCCGCGCCGTGCCGCAGGCGATGGTGCCATCGGCGAAGACCTGCGCGGCCCAGCGGCGGTGGCGGTCGGTCAGCGTGGCGCCGGGCGTGACCAGGCCGCGTTCCACCAGGCTGCCAAAGGCGATGCGCGGCTGTTCCTTGCGCGTCGGCGTGGGCGCGGTCTCGGTATCGCCCAAAGGCTCGATCGCGGCGATCCGGCGTTCAGCCGCGGCGGCATAGCCGGGGTCGCGCTCGATGCCGATGAAGCGCCGGCCGAGGCGCTTGGCCACCGCCCCCGTGGTGCCCGAGCCGCTGAAGGGGTCGAGGATCACATCGCCGCGCTGCGTGCAGGAGAGGATCACGCGGTGCAGCAGCGCCTCGGGCTTTTGCGTCGGGTGGAGCTTGTTGCCGGCCTCGTCACGCAGGCGTTCATGCCCGGTGCAGAGCGGGATGTACCAGTCGCTGCGCATCTGCAGATCGTCATTCAGCGCCTTCATCGCGGCGTAGTTGAAGCGGTATTTCGCATCCTCGCTGCGCGCGGCCCAGATCAGCGTCTCATGCGCATTGGTGAAGCGCCGGCCGCGGAAATTCGGCATCGGGTTGGCCTTGCGCCAGATGACGTCGTTCAGGATCCAGAAGCCCAGATCCTGGAGCGCCGTGCCGAGGCGGAAGATGTTGTGGTAGCTGCCGATGACCCAGAGCGCGCCATCCTTGCGCAGCACGCGGCGGCATTCGCCGAGCCATTCGCGGGTGAAGGAATCATAGGCGGCGAAATCGGTGAACTGGTCCCAGGCGTCATCCACCGCATCCACCAGGCTGTGGTCGGGCCGGTGCAGCGTGCCACGAAGCTGGAGGTTGTAGGGCGGGTCGGCAAAGATGGCGTGCACCGAGGCCGGCGGCAGCGAGCGCAGCGTCTCGATGCAATCCCCCAGCAGGATCCTGTCGAGCGGGATGTCGAGGCCAGCGCCCAAGGGCGGAAATTCCTTCACGAATCGGAGGGAAGACCATGCGCGACGGCGAGTCGCCGCGTCAACCGGCGATCCCGCCGAAGGCCTCCTCCACCGGCCGGAAGCCGCGCCGGTGGTGCGGGCAGGGGCCATGCTCCAGCAGTGCGGCGCGATGGGCGGCGGTGGCGTAGCCCTGGTGGCGGGCGAAGCCATAGACGGGCCAGCGCAGATCCAGCCGCGCCATGCCCGCGTCGCGCAGGGTCTTGGCCAGGATGGAGGCGGCCGCGATGGACAGGCTCAGCCCATCGCCCCCCACCACGCAGCGCACCGGGCAGGGCAGATGCGGCGCGCGATTGCCATCCACCAGGGCCAGGGCTGGCGCGACAGGCAGGCGCAGCACGGCGCGGCGCATGGCCAGCAGCGAGGCCTGGAGGATATTCAGCCGCCCGATCTCGGCGGCGGAGGCGGCGCCGATCGCCAAAGCGAGTGTTCCCTCCGCGGCCGCGGCCCGCAAAGCCGCGGCGGCCATCAGGCGCGCCGGCTCCGAGAGGCGCTTGCTGTCATCCAGCAGCGCCCCCAGGCCGTCTGGACAGGGCCGCAGGAAAAGGACGGCGGCGGCGACCACCGGGCCGGCCAGCGGGCCGCGCCCGGCTTCATCCACCCCCGCGACGAGGCCCCCTTCCGCAAGCTCCAGGCTGAAATCAGGCATGGACACGGCTTAGCCCAGGCCAGGCGGACGACAAAACCGTGACGCTGCCGAAACCCTCTTGCGCGAGAAGATGAAGGTTTCTACATGACAAACCGTCAATAATAAATCCACCTTGGAGACATCCATGCTGCCAACTTCTCGCCGCGGCCTCCTGGCCGTGACCGCAACCGGCATGCTCGCCGGCAAGTCCGCCCTGGCGCAGCCCGCCCTGCCCGCCAATTGGCCGGACCGGCCGGTTCGCATCATTGTTCCTTATGCAGCGGGCGGCATCACCGATGTGATCAGCCGTGGGATGGCGGTCGGCCTCCAGGGCGCACTGGGCCAGCCGGTCGTGGTCGAGAACCGCCCCGGCGCGAATGGCACGGTGGGGACGCTGGTCGCAGCCCGCGCCGCGGCGGATGGGACCACGCTGACCATGGGGATCACCGATACCTTCGCCATCAACCGCTCCACTTTCCGTAGCGTGCCCTATAGCGACGAAAACGACTTCGCACCGGTCTCCATGATCACGCGCGTGCCTTTCGCGCTGATGGTGGGGGCGCATCGGCGTGAGATCACGGATTATGCCAGCTTCATCCGCGAGGCGCGGCGTGAGGCGGGGCGCCTCAGCCATGCCTCCTGGGGTGTCGGCTCCTCCTCGCACCTGGCCTTTGAGTTCGTGGCGCGGGCCGAGCGCTTCGAGAAGCTGCACGTTCCCTTCGCCGCCCAGGCGCCGGGCATGCAGGCCGTCGCCTCGGCCCAGGTGGATTCGATGATGCTGCCGGTGGGCGGTGCCAACAGTCTGGCGGTGGACAACCGCGCCCGCATCCTGGCCCTGGCGCACCCAAGCCGCATCGAGCTGACGCCGAATGTGCCGACGCTGACCGAGCTCGGCGTGCCGCTCGCCACCGGCTTGTGGCTGGCCCTCTACGTCCCCCGCGCAACGCCCGCGCCGATCATCGCTCGGCTGAACGCCGCGGTGCGCGAGGGCATGCGCAATGAGCAGACCCTGGCCGTCTTCCGCCAGCAGGCCGGCGCGCCGGAGCCTTCCACGCCGGAGGAACTCGCTGCCTTCGCGGCGCGCGAGCGGGTGCAGTGGGCGCAGCTGGTCCAGGAAAAGAACATCCGCGTCGAGTGATCTTCACGATACACTCATAGGTTGCTGGAGTGTTAACGGCCCGGGAGGACATTCTCCCGGGCATGATCAGCAACCGCCTCCTCGCCGCCGCCCATGGAAGCACCGCCGGAGCAACCCGGCAGGGCTTCAGGAAGCCTTCATCTTTACGGTGGATGGTGACCCGCATGATCACGACCAACTCCCTCGCGGCCTTCACCAAGGAAGTCGCCCCCCAACGCCCCGTGGCCGAGGCTGGCGCTATCCGCCGGCAGGTGCCCGGTGAACCCGGCGCGCCGTCGGCCGAGCAGGTGGCCCAGCGCCGGCTGGAGGCTGTTCCACCA
Organism: Roseococcus sp.; assembly: GCF_019747315.1. Classification (GTDB taxonomy): domain Bacteria; phylum Pseudomonadota; class Alphaproteobacteria; order Acetobacterales; family Acetobacteraceae; genus Roseococcus. The sequence goes on from NZ_JAIEQY010000153.1 coordinate 9,789, forward strand.
GCACCCAGCAAACCCTTGCCGCGCGGTTCCTTGCTCGATCTGCGGGTCTAATCAGGCGCGATCGCTGGTACCCTCTTAGCGCCCGGGATGGCGCCGGTGTCGCGGCGGCCGGCCCATGCCACGGGCGCGGCCCCAGCATAAACGCGCGCCGTCATGCGTATTTTCTAGGCGAAAAGGCGTAATTTTGCGCAACTACCACAATGCGGGAGGCTTATGCGCAAATTTGTGGCTTTTCTGTCCAGGTCGGATGTTTATGTTGCTTTGCATAGAACTGATCCTGGAGGTCCTCCTCGCATGCGCATGCTCCTCGCCGCCTTGACCGCCCTGGCCGGCGTCAGCCTGGCCCAGCCCAGCCAGGCGCAGATCGCCATCGGCGAAACCGGCGTCACCCTGACCACGACCGGCACCTATGCCAGCGACTACCTTTTCCGCGGCATCAGCCAGACGCGCTCCCGCATGGCCTACCAGGGCACCACGGAGGCTGTGCATTCCAGCGGCGTCTATGTTGGCGGCTTCATCTCCAACGTGAATTTCCAGGGCTGGGATGCGCGGCAGGAAATTGATGTCTATGGCGGCTACCGCGTGACGCTCGCCGATTTCAACCTCGATTTCGGCGGCATCGGCTATCTCTATCCGGGCTACAACCGCCCGCCTGGCGGGGCCTCACCCGTGCTCGACTATGCAGAAATGTACGTCAAGGCGACGCGTGAAATCGGACCGGTCAACCTCCTCGCCGCGTTCAACTACTCGCCCAATTATTTCGGCCGCTCGGGCGATGGCTTCTATGTCGAGGGCGGTGCCGACTGGAAGACCGGCGTCTGGGACCTGACACTGGGTGGCCGCATCGGCTATCAATGGATCCAGCGCAACGCCGTTTTTGGCACGCCGGACTATGCTTGGTGGTCCATCGCCCTGACGCGTGAATTCCCGGTGGCCAATATCGGCACCATCGTGGCGAGCGTCGGCTACTACGACACCTCGATCTCGAAGAACGAGTGCATCTACGGCACCAACCAGAACATCTGCAGCGCCCGCGTCCTGGGTGCCATCTCCTTCCGCTTCTGACCGGAACAGAGAGCCCGGCGGCCCTGCGCCGCCGGGCATTGACCCCGCCCGCCCCCGGGCGGAGGCTTGCCGTCCCTTTCGGAAAGCAGGCCCATGACCCAGCGGTTCTCCGTCCTCCTCCTGCTGCTCGCCGGCCCTGCCCTGGCGCAGGAGCGGCCCCAGATCACCCCAACGCGTGACGTCGCCGTGACCTATCGCGTCTCGGGCGAGGGTCCGCCGGTGGGCGAAATGCGCATGTCCTGGCTTGCCGCCCGCAAACTGATGCGCATGGACATGCCCGGCGGCCAGGGCTGGGTCGTCCTGGACACGGCGACCGGCAGCGCCTTCATGGTCATGGACAGCCAGCGCATGGTCATGGACATGCCCGCCACCGGCGTCTCGGACCGCATGACCCCCAATGCCAATGCCCGCTTCACGCGCGAGGGCAATGCGCGCGTCGCCAACACCGATTGCGTGAATTGGCGCATGGAGGAACAGGGCCAGGTGGCGCGGGTCTGCATGACGGGCGATGGGGTGATGCTGCGGACCGAAAGCCTTGGCGGCCAGGGCCCCAGCCGCGGCCTGATGGAGGCCACCGCTGTCGCCTTCGGGCCACAGGATGCGGCGCGCTTCCAGCGCCCTGCCGGCTATCAGGGGCTCCAGCTGCCGCCCGGCATGCCCCAGGGGGGGCCAGGGGGCGGACTGGGGGGCGGACTGGGAGGCGGTGGCAACATGCCGCGCGGCACGGCGATCCCGCCGCCGGGCCTCACCACACCTTCGCGCTGACCGCAGGAACCAGCGCGGCTCATAGCCTCGGCGAGGCGCGCGCCGTGGCGGCGGCCCGTGACGCTGCCACGCTCACCCGCGGGTTGGGGATGGGCGGCCAGGCCGCCCGCACCCCTCAGCGGATCAGGATGGGCGTCAGCCCATGCCGCGCCGCAGCGCGCGCCAGCGTGCCATCGGCCCGCACCGCGCCGACGAAGCTGTTCACCTCGGCAAGCCAGGCCGGGTCGTTCAGCGGCAGCGCCCAGGCATAGAGCGTCTCGCCAAAGCGATCCGGCGGATCGATCACCCGCGCCCAGTCATGCATCAGCAGCATGCGGCGCGTGTAGGGGAAGTCGCTCATGAAGACATCGGCGCGGCCGGCCTGGATCTCCGCCTCGCGCGAGCGGGGGGGCGCCACCACCAGAAGCTCCGCGCGGCGCAGCGTACGGCTCATCAGCGGTTCCATCACCGTGCCGGCGGCCACGGCAACCACCGTGCCCGGCGTATCGATATCGGCCCAGTTCCGGATTCGCGGGTTGTTGCGCGTCGTCACCGCATAGACCGGGCTGGCCAGGTAGGGGCGGCTGAAGGCCACACGCTGCGCCCGCGCGGGCGTGATGCCCACGCCCATCATGGCGATGTCGCAATCCCCCATCTCCACGCGGTCCATGAAGCTGGCGAAATTGGTTTCCACAAAGGCAAGCCGCACGGAAAGCCGCGCGGCCAGGGCGCGCGCCAGGTCGATATCAATGCCCTCCATCTCGCTGTTGCGCGGATTGCGGAAGGAAATCGCGAAATAATCGGGCCAGATGCAGGCCCGCAGCTCCCCCCGTGCGCGGATCGCCTCCAGCCGCGGCGGCAAGCTCGCGGTGGCGGCTTGCGGCGCGGGCGGTGTGGAAGTTTGGGAAGCCGCTTCGCAAAATGGGAAAAACCCTGCCATGATCGCAGGAACCATGCGCTTGAAAGCTCTCCGCAACAGCATTCGTCTCTCCTTCGGCAACTCGGACCGCGAGGATGCGGGGATGCTCGACGCCACGCCAAGGCCAAGTCGTCTTTACGCCCTTGTCGCGGGGCTCGTCATCTTCTGCCTGATGGCGGTTTACAGCGTTGTCATGTTTCGTGGGCAGTCGGACGCGGTTCGCGAGGCGGAGCGCCTGACCCAAGCTGTGGCCGAAGCCCTTGCGGATCAGTTAACGCGCGCCATGCAGACGGTGGATATCGTCATGCTGGACCTGGCCGAGCGCAGCGCCCAGCCCGCGGAGGGATTCGCGGGACAGCGGTCCAATCTCCTGCGGGACGTGTCGCAGTTGCGGGCCATGGTGGTCACCGACGCCAATGGCGTGATCACGGGCGCCACGGTGGACAGCCTGGTGGGTCTCAGCCTCGCCGACCGCGAATGGTTCCGTGTGCTGCGGCTGAGCGGGCAGCAGACCCGCCTCGGCCCGCCCGAGGCGGCGCGCTTCCTGGCGCTGCCGGGCGCGCGGCCGATCAGCGAGACCGGCCTCTGGTCCATCCCCCTGGCCCGCGGGATGCGCAACGGACGGGGCGAGTTCGAGGGCGCGGTGGTTGCGCTGATCAACCCCGACTACCTCAGCAGCATCTCCCGCCAATACGCCGAGGGCTTCGGCGTCACGGTGCGCCTGCATTCCTTCAACGGGGCGCTGTTGGCGCGCTCGGATGGCAGCCGCGCGGGCATTGGGCAGATCCACCCGGGTTCCTGGCCCTTCCGTAATTTCCTGCCCCGGCTGGAACGCGGCAGCTTCGTCGGCACCGACCAGGACAGCCAGGAGGTGATGGCCAGCTTCGCCGTCACCCGGCAGGGGCAATTCGTCGTCGAAGTGGTGCGCGCCCGCAGTGATGCCATGGCGGCCAACCGGGCACTGGGCCTGCTGCTCGGCCTCGGTGTCGCGGGCGCTGGCGCCTTCATCCTGATGGCGCTGGGCCTGATGGTGCGGCAGGCGCAGCGGCTGCGCGCCCAGGGCGAGCAACTGGCCGAGAGCGAGGCCGCCGCCCGCGCCGGCTCGCGCGCCAAGGAGGATTTCCTGGCCAGCATGAGCCATGAGATCCGCACACCGATGAACGGCGTGATCGGCATGACGGGCCTGCTGCTCGACACCCGCCTGGAGGACCTGCAGCGCCGCTACGCCGAGACCATCCAGAACTCGGCCGAGCACCTGCTCATGGTGCTGAACGACATCCTGGATTTCTCCAAGCTCGAAGCCGGCGCCGTGGAGCTGGAGCGCGTGCCCTTCGAACTGGAAAAGGAACTCGGCACCATTGTCGAGCTCTTTGCCCCCAAGGCGGCGAGCAAGGGGGTGGAGCTGGTGGTCTCCCTACCGGGCGACATGCCGCGCATCATGGTGGGCGATCCGGGCCGGGTGCGGCAGGTGCTGTTCAACCTGGTCGGCAACGCCGTGAAGTTCACGGACAAGGGCTGGATCCAGCTGGATGTGACGCTGGAGCCGCTGGGCCAGCGGCGCGGCTGGCTGATGCAATGCGCGGTGCTTGATACCGGCATCGGCCTCGACCCCGCCCAGGTGCCGCATCTGTTCGAGCGCTTCACCCAGGCCGATGCCTCGATCCGCCGCAAATATGGCGGCACGGGCCTCGGCCTCGCCATCTGCCGGCGCTTGGCCGAGGAAATGGGCGGCGGCATCGAGGCCGGCCCGCGCGATCCCACCAAGCCGCGCGGCGCGGGCAGCCGATTCACCTTCTCGGCCAAACTCGGCCAGCCGGCCGGGCCGATGGAGGCCTTCCCCGCCACGGCACTCGCCGGGCTGCGCGTGATGGTGGTGGATGACCTCGCGCTGAACCGCGACATCCTGGCCCGCCAGCTCAGCAGCATGGGCGCGGAGCCCCTGCTGGCGACCAGCGGGCGCGAGGCGCTGAGCCTTCTGGGCGAGGCCGCCGCCCAGCAGCGGCCGGTGCGGGCCATCATCATGGACGGGCAGCTCGAGAATGAGCGTGGCCTGGACGTGGCCCGTCAAATCCGGGCGCGGCCTGACCTGCCCCGCCCGGCGATCCTGCTCTGCTCCTCCGGCGCCTCGCTGGGGCGCGAGCAGCCGGAGGAAGGGCTGGTGGAGGGCATGCTGCTCAAGCCCGCCCTGCCGGCGCGGCTGCGCGACAGCCTGCTGGCCGCCCTGGCGCCCTCTGCCGCGCGGCCCATGGCGACCCTCGCGCCGGCTGAGACCAGCGCGCCGGAGGGCCCGCTGCTGCGCGTGCTTCTGGTGGAGGATAATGCCACCAACCAGCTGGTCATGAAGACCATCCTGGGCAAGGCGAAATGCCATGTGGACGTGGCGGGCGATGGCGGCGAGGCGGTGCGGATGGCAGGCGCCGAGGCTTATGACGTGATCCTGATGGACCTGCAGATGCCGGTGATGGACGGGCTGGAAGCCACCCGCCAGATCCGCGCGACGCCGGGTCCCAACCGGCGGACGCGAATCATCGGGCTGACGGCGGCGGTGGGCCCTGTGTTTGAAGCGCAATGCCGGGCGGCCGGCATGGATGACTACCTGGGCAAGCCGGTGCAGCGCGCCGCCCTGCTGGACCGGTTGAAGCAGAAGGTGGTCTGAGCCGCCGCTCGCTCAGATATTCCAGACCTTCTCCGGCTTGGTCCAGAGCACGGGATCGCGCATGGCCTTCGCCAGATTGGTCGCGATGGCCGTCAGCATGGCCTGCCCCTTCTCGGCCGTGGCCGCGCGCGGGTCGCCCTTCACGCCGGTCCGGGGCGCGCGCTCCGCGAAGCTGTAGAAGCGCGAGAAGCCAGCCGGTGCCTGCACGCCCGCATTGCCGCCGGCGGCTTCCTCGATCTTGTCCTGCCGCACCTGGCCCGGGTCGAGCGCCAGCCAGAGCGCCGTCTCGCCCTCGCAGGCATGCATGATGCCGGCCTGGGTGGTCAGCGTCTTCGCGATCTCGACCGGCGCCACATTCGGCCAGGTGGTGGTAACGATGGCCATGCCGAATTCATGCGCCAATTCGCGTCCGGAGACGTTGAGCGGATCAATATTGCCGCCATGCCCGTTCAGGATCAGCAGCCGCGTGAAGCCCTGCGCCTGCAGGCTGCGCACCACGCAGCGCAGCACGGCGTGCAGCGTCGCGTGATCCAGCGTGATGGTGCCGCCGAAGGGCAGGTGATGCTCGGAGAGCCCGGTCCAGAGCGGCGGCAGGACGATGGCCGGGATATCCGTGGCCAGCCTGGCGGCCGCCACGGCCAGCTCATGCGCCAGGAAACTGTCCGTCCAGACCGGCAGATGCGGCCCGTGCTGCTCCAGGCTGCCGATCGGCAGCACCGGCAGCGCCCCGCGCTCGGCCAGGGCCTTGAGTTCGGGGCCGGTCAGTCTTTCCCAACGCACGTCCATCATCGCCTCCGGTGTTCGCTGAGCGAGCCTCCGCCGCTTCGACGGGCGGCGCAAGCGCCGGTCATGCGCGCCGGAGACGCGCCCGCATGGCGGCATAGGCGGCGAGGAAGCGCGCCGGCGCCTCCTCCGGCGCGTTCCAGGGCAGCGAGATACGAATGCCCGAGCCGGCCTGGGCGCCAAAGCCCATCGCCGCCAGCACATGCGAGGCCGCGACCTTGCCAGAGGAACAGGCCGCCCCGGCTGAAACACGCACCCCCGCAAGGTCCAGCGCGATGACCTGCGTCTCGGCCGGCACGCCGGGCAGGATGGCGAGGCTGGTATTGGGCAGGCGCGGCGCCCCCTGCCCCGCGATGATGATGGCGGGGTCGAGCGCGGCCAGGCCGGCCTCGATCGCATCGCGCAGCCCGGCGATGCGCGGCGCGTCGTAGTCTTCGGTCAGCGCGGCGCCGAGGGCGGCGATGGCGGGCAGCGGCTCCGTCCCACCGCGGCGGCCGCGTTCCTGCCCGCCCCCTGCGATGAGCGGCGGCAGGTGCAGCCCCGGCGCCAGGATCAGGGCGCCCGCGCCCGGCACACCGCCCAGCTTGTGGCCGGACAGCGCGATGCTGGCCGCGCCCAGCGAAGCGGCCTGGAAGCCCAGCCGCCCGGCCGATTGCACCGCATCCACATGCAGCAGCGCGCCATGCGTCCGGCACAGCGCCGCGACCTCCTCCAGGGGGTGCAGCACGCCCGTCTCGTTGTTCGCAGCCATGACGCAGACCAAAGCCGGGCCACCCTCGGCGAGCCGCTCGGCCAACGCCTCCAGCACCAGCATCCCGTCGGAATGCACGGGCAAAGTGAGGCCCTCGCCCGCTGCGCGCACGGCGGCGTGCTCGGTGGCGCCCATCAGCAGGCGCCGGCCCGTCCCCAGGCCATGGATGGCAAGCGCATTGGCCTCGGTGCCGCCGGCGGTGAAGATGATATCGCCCGGCGCGACGCCGAACCGCTCGGCCAGGCGGCGGCGGGCCATTTCGATGAGGCGCCGCGCCGCGCGCCCGCCGCCATGGATGGAGGAGGGGTTGCCGCCCAGCGCCAAAGCCTCCAGCAGCGCCTCGCGTGCGGCAGGGCGCAGGGCTTCGGTGGCGTTGGCGTCGAGGTCGAGCGGTGTGGCTTGGGGGGGCGGGGTCATATCACCCGCCCCTTTCCGGCGGGATCAGGCCCGCGTCAATTCCCGCCGCAGCGGCGCGACGGCACGGCCCTGGATATCGCCATGCACCACATCATGCAGGGTCAGGCCATCGAGGAAGAGGCGGATCTGCTCCCCCAGCTCGGCCCAGAGATCGTGGGTGATGCAGCGCCGGCCGCCAATGCAGCCGGGCGCGCCATCCTCGCAGCGCGTGGCGCGGATCGGCTCATCCACGGCATCCACGATGGCGGAGATGGAGATCTCATGGGCCGGCCGGGCCAGGCGGTAGCCGCCGCCGGGACCGCGCGCCGAGGCCACAAGGCCCGCGCGGCGCAGCGGGCCGAAAAGCTGTTCCAGATAAGCGAGCGACAGCATCTGCGCCGCCGCGATCTCGGCCAGGCTGACCGGCGCGACATTCTTGCCGGCCATGGGCTTGGCGGCCCGCTCCTGGCGCGCGGCCAGCTCCACCATGGCCATCACAGCATAACGGCCGCGTGTTGACAGGCGCATCGCCTGCACTCCTTCCTCAAATCGGATCGCACCATAGGGAGGCGAGCCAAGCGCCGCTTTGCGGTCGCCGTTCAGATGGCCAGCCGGATCCCGCCGGGGGGAGACCGGTTGACGAAAGCAGTCTGCAACAAAAAAACGGTCTGTGGGGAAGATTCCACATGCGAACCGGGCTGCCATGCATTGTGGCGGACCCAGCCATGCAATCGCCTGTGTGAATCCATTATGAAACAGGTTCGTGAATGCGTATGATGCGCCCGCCGCCACGGATTGAGCCGGGGCGGTTCTCGAAGCGATTGTTTTTCTGGCCGATCTCGTCAGATCGGGCGGCGCCAGGAATCGTCCTGCCGGCCGGGCGAACGCCCGTGAGGCCAGGAGGTTGCCGGTGGAAGAGGCGCACGTCAAGCGTGCATGCCTCATCAAAAATTCGCCATGGGATGACCGACGCGGGCCTGCCACTGCCCGTCTTTCCCGCCAAGCCGGAAAGACGGGCAGCGGCCAGGCCAGATGCGGGGTTTGGCCGCCAATTTGGCAGCATGGATGGGCCTCCGCCCGGCCTACCCATGCCGCCCAACCGAAGAAACGGACACAAGGACACGATGCCTGAAGTCATGTTCGCCGGGCCCGATGGTCGCCTCGAAGGCCGCTATCACCACGCCAAGCGCCCCAACGCCCCCGTGGCGCTTCTTCTTCACCCCCACCCGCTGCATGGCGGGACGATGAACAACCGCGTCGTCCACAGCCTCTACGGCAAGTTCCAGGCGATGGGCTTCTCCGTCCTGCGCTTCAACTTCCGTGGCGTCGGCAAGAGCCAGGGCCGCTATGATGGCGGCATCGGTGAGATCAGCGACGCCGCGGCGGCGCTGGACTTCCTGCAGACGGTGAACCCCAATGCCTCCATGCTCTGGGCCGCCGGCTATTCCTTTGGCTCCTATGTCGGCATGCAGCTGCTGATGCGCCGCCCCGAGATGGGCGGCTTCATCTCCATCAGCGCACCGGCCAGCCACTATGATTTCGGCTTCCTCGCCCCCTGCCCCTGCTCGGGCATGATCCTGCATGGCGAGGATGACGAGCTGGTGCCGGTCAACAGCGTCCAGAAGCTGGTGGATAAGCTGAACACCCAGAAGGGCGTCACCATTGACTACCGCACCATCCCGCAGGCCGGCCACGTCTTCACGCCGGAGCAGGTGGAAACCATCAGCGGCATGGCGGAGGACCACGTCCTCTCCGTGCTGAACCGCAGCCGGATGGCACTCGCCGCCGACTGAGGCCGTGCGCCTTGCCCGAATCAGCCGGCCCCGCATCCGCGGCGGCCGGCTTTTTCTTGACCGGAGTTCCCCCATGCTCGCCCGCCGCAGCCTGCTCGCCGCCCCCGCCCTTCTCGCAGCACCCGCTCACGCACAGGAATGGCGCCCCGACCGGGCGCTGACCATGATCGTCGCCTTCGCGGCCGGCGGCGGCACCGACCTCGCCGCCCGCACCATCGCCCGCTTCATGGAGCGGGACCTCGGCCAATCCGTCGTCGTCATGAACCGCCCCGGCGCCGGCGGCGAGATCGGCTTCACTGAGTTGGCCCGCGCGCGCCCCGATGGGTTGACCATCGGCTTCATCAACACGCCGCACATCGTCACCCTGCCCATCGAGCGCCGCACCCGCTTCCGGCTCGAGGATTTCTCCCTCATCGGCAACATCGTGGATGATCCGGGCGGCATCTGGGTCCGCGCCGATTCGCCCATTTCGGATTTCGCCGCCCTCCTGGCCGCCGCCCGCGCCCAGCCCGAGACCATCGGCTACGGCACCACGGGCGTGGGCTCGGATGACCACCTGGCCATGCTGGCCCTCGAACGCAAATCCGGCGCGCGCTTCCTGCACGTGCCCTTCGGCGGCTCGGCCCAGGTCAAGCAGAACCTCATGTCCCGCGCGATCCCCGTGGCCGTGATGAACGTGGCCGAGGGCATCGCCGAGATGCGCCAGGGCGTGCTGAAGCCGCTGGCCCAGATGGGCACCACGCGCTGGGCGCCGCTGGCCGAGGTGCCGACCTTGCGCGAACTCGGCTTCGACGTGGTGGAGGGCTCGATGCGGGGCATGGCCGCACCCGCCGGCCTGCCGCCCGAGGTGCAGGCCCGCCTCGCGCTCTCGGTGCGGCGCACCGTGGCCGACAGCGACTTCCAGGCGAGTGCGGCACAGCAGAACCTGCCGCTGCGCTTCCTGGCCCCGCCCGAATATCTCGCCGAACTGACGGCGCTGCGCCGCAACTACCAGGCGCTCTGGGACCAGCATCCCTGGCGGGAGTGATGGCGTTCACCGGCGGGTAACCGGCCCCGCCTAGACTCCGGCCCCATCTGCTTGACCGGAGCCCCCCGATGATCCGCCGCGCCCTTGAAGGCCTCTCCATCCGCATGCTGCTCGGCGCGGTGATGGGCCTGCTCGCCCTCCTCGCCCTCGGCTTCGCGACGGAGCTGAGCCTGCGCGCCTGGGCCCGGCACAACGAGGCGGGCCGCATCGTGCAGATGGCCGAGGCGGGGCGGGACCTGTTCCGCGCCGCGGCCGCCATGCGCCTCGAGCGCGGCGAGACGCTCACCGCCCTGGCCGGCCCCGCGCCCGACCCCGAGGGCACGCGCATCCGCCCTCGCCGTGCCGAGGCAGAGGCCGCTTCCGGCATCGCCATCGCCGCCCTCAGGACCTCCGGCCTCACCCAGGAGGCGGAACGGCTGGAGCGCAGCCGCACCACGGTCGAGAGCCTCCGCCAAGGCGTGGACGCCGCGCTCCGCCTGCCGCGCGACCAGCGCCCCCAGGACCTGTCCCGCCGCTGGGCCGAGGGCAGCCTCACCTACGTCAACACCCTGCTCGCCATCACCGAGGCAGTGGAGGATCTGGCGCTCGGCCGGGACCCCGCGGTGGACCAGCTGATCGCGCTGCGCCGCGCCGGCTGGGTGGTGCGCAGCGCGGTGGGCGACGTGGCGCTCGCCATGTCCTCCGCCATCAGCGCGGGCCGCGGCTGGACGCCGGAGGAGGCGCGGGCCGCGCTGCGCGCCCAGGGCCAGGTGGATGCCGCCTGGAACCAGCTGCAGCAGGCCGGCGCCCGCCTTCCGGCACCGCTGCGCGAGGCGATGGCCACGGCGATGCCGATGGTCACCGGCCCGCTCGCCGCCCAGCGCGAGACCTTCATGCTGCCCCTGCTGCGCGGCCAGCAGGCCGAGGTCGAGCAGGCCACCTTCCGCAACCCGCAGGTCGCGGGCCTCGCCAGCGTGAACACCGTGCCGAATGCGGCCTTCGACGCGATGGTGGCGCATGCCCGTGCCAACGACGTACAGGCCGCCTGGGGCCTCTCCGGCGGCCTCGCCCTGCTGGCGCTCGCGCTGCTGCTGGCCGCCGGCGGGCTGGTCGCCACGCAGCGCCTGGTGCTGCGCCCGCTGGCCCGCGCCACCGCCGCGATGGACCGCCTTGCCGCGCGCGACCTCGCCGTCGAGATCCCGGACCGCGAGCGCCGCAATGAGATCGGCGCCATCGCCCGCGCGGTGCAGCACTTCAAGGAGGGGCTGGTCGAGGGCGAGCGCCTCGCCGCCGAGCAGGCCGCGACGCAAGCCGCCCGCCTCGCCCGCGCCGAGACGCTGAGCCGCGCGACCGATGGCTTCGAGGCCCGCGTCGGCGAACTGGTCGGCGCGCTCGCCGCCGCCGCCACGGAACTCGAGGCCAATGCCGCCGCCATGACCGGCACGGCCGAGCAGGGCGAGGCCCAGGCCGGCGCCATCGCCCGCGCCGCCGCAAGCAGCCGCTGCGGCATCGAGAGCGTCGCCGCCGGCGCCGAGGAGCTGACCGCCTCCATCGGCGAGATCACGCGCCAGGTCATGCAGTCCCGCAGCGTCGTGGATGCCGCCGTCGCCGAGAGCCACCGCACCGATGGCGTGGTCCGCGAATTGGCCGCCGGTGCCACGCGCATCACCGAGGTGGTCACGCTGATCCGCCAGATCGCCTCTCAGACCAATCTCCTGGCGCTCAACGCTACGATCGAGGCGGCCCGCGCGGGTGAGGCCGGCAAGGGCTTCGCCGTCGTCGCCGGCGAGGTGAAGATGCTGGCCGAGCAGACGGCCAAGGCGACCGAGGAAATCGCCTCCCAGATCGGCCAGATCCAGGCCGCGACGACGGATGCGGTCAGCGCGATCCGCGGCATCGCCGGCACAGTGGGCCAGGTGAGCGAGATCACCGCCGCCATCGCCGCCTCGGTCGAGCGGCAGGAGGGGGCGACGCGCGCCATCAGCGGCCATGTGCAGGAGGTGGCCTCCGGCACCCGCGCGGTGAGCGAGAGCATCGCGACCGTGACGGATCTGGCCGGCTCCACCGGCCGCGCGGCGGGCCAGGTGCATGAGGCGGCGGGCGAACTCTCCCGCTACGCGTCCTCGACCCAGGCGGAGCTGGGCCGCTTCCTCACCGAGGTGAAGGCGGCCTGAAGCGGTTCAGTTGCCCACGCGGATCAGGCATTCCGGCGTGATCTCGGCCAGGCTGTTCACGCCGAGCAGCGCCATGTTCCGCTCCAGTTCGCCCAGCAGCAGCGCGATGGCGCGGTCCACGCCCTCGCGGCCCGCGACGGCGGCCGCATGCAGCATGGGCCGGCCGATGAAGACGAAGTCGGCGCCCAGGGCCAGCCCCTTCATCACATCGGTGCCGCGCCGGATGCCGCCATCCAGCATCACCGTGATGTTGGGCGCCGCCGCCCGGATCTCGGGCAGCACGCGCAGTGGTGCGGAGGTGCCATCGAGCTGCCGGCCGCCATGGTTGCTGACGATGATGCCATCCGCCCCCTCGGCGGCCGCGCGCGCCGCATCCTCGGGGTGCATGACACCCTTCACGATCAGCCAGCCCGGCCAGCGCCGGCGGATCAGCGCCAGATGCTCCCAGTTCAGGTGGTCCCGCGCGGTGAAGTCGCGCAGCACATTGCTGGCCAGGATGGGCGCGCCGCGCTCGGCGAAGCTGTTCTCGAAATGCGGCATGCCGTGCAGCCGCCAGGTCTTGAGGAAGGTGTTGAGCGACCACATCGGGTGGGTGATGCCATCCAGCGCCAGCCGCAGCGAGGGGCGCAGCGGCGTGGAGAAGCCGTTGCGGACATTGTTCTCGCGGTTGGGCAGCACGGCCGTGTCCACCGTCAGCAGCAGCGTGCCGAAGCCCGCCGCCGCCACGCGGTCCACCAGCGCCTCGACGCGCGTCGCATCGCCCGGCAGATAGGCCTGAAACCAGGCGTCCGGATTGGCCGCGATCACCTCCTCCATCCGGATCAGCGAGGAGCCGGAGAGGATCATCGGCACATTGGCCGCGCGCGCGGCTTCCGTCAGCACGATGTCGCCGCGATAGGCCACCAGCGCCGAGAGCCCCATGGGCGCGATGCCGAAGGGGGCCGCCCATTCCCGGTTGAAGACCGTGGCCTTGGTGCTGCGCTTCGACACGTCCCGCAGCACACGCGGCACGAAGCCGTATTCGGTGAAGGCCCGCGCGCTGTCGCTCAGCGCCGCGTTGCGCTCGGTGGCGCCGGCCACATAGCCGAAGATCGGGCGCGGCAGATGGCGGCGGGACATGGTCTCGAAATCATCGAGGCAAAGGGCGCGTTGGGCGATGCGGGTGCTCATGCTGCGATTTTGTCACGCATCAGGGCCGCAGCGCCAGATGGCGGGGGCGCTTGATCACGCGACGGGCGATGGCGCGGCGGGGATCGTGCGGCGCCGCGCATCCAGGTCGGCGAGGGCGGCGGCGTCGCGCAGCGTGTCGCGGCCCTGCGCATGCGCCAGGGCGGCGTGCCGCAGCAGCACGGCCCGGCGCCCTGGGTCCCGCTCGACCTCGAGCACGGCCGTCAGCACCTCCAGCAGGCGGATCAGCACGGCGGCCGAGCCCGCGGCGCTCATGCGGATGAGGTGGAACATGGCATCCGTCAGGCCTGCGTAGTCGGTCACCCGGCGGAACAGGACCACGCGACCGTCGCGCCGGAGGGCGGGTCCGGGCAGGTGGCGGTCGCGGCAGGCGCAGAGGGCGGCACCCAGGCGGTCGAGCACCGCCAGCGCGGTGAAGGGATCGTTCACGCCGGGCGAGAGCGCGCGGATCGCGATCTCGACCAGTTGCCGCACCGCGAATTCCAGATCCTGCGCGGCGGCCTGGCGCGGGCCGAGGGTGAGGGCGGCCCGCAGCCTTTCGGCCGCATCGGGGCCGCCATCCGCCCCCGCCACCCGGGCCACGGGAACGCCGGGGAAGAGGTAGTCGCCCGGCCGCGCCAGGAGGATGACGGTCACGCCGGCATCCGCCGCCCAGTCGGCCAGCCCCTCCTCGTCGAGGCTGCGGAGATAGCCGGTCGCCTCCAGCGTCACCGGGTGGCCATCCTCCGGCGGGCGCGGCGCATCCTCATCCGGATCCTCCTGGGTCAGGCGCGACATCGCGGCGCAGAGATCCTCATGGACGGCGGCGATCACCGTCTCGACATTGATCCCGGTGGCGACGTGATGGACGAACCAGACCAGCGTGGCGACGCAAAGCAGCGCCAGGATCAACGCGCCGGTGACACCCAGATGCGGGACGAAGGCCCCCTCGTCGAGCGAGCGCACCGTTCGCAGCACCACCAGCGCATACGCGAAGGTGCCGAGGAAAACGCCCAGCGCCATCTGGTTGCCGGGGTCACGCACGAAGTTGCGCAGCAGGCGCGGGCCCATCTGGCCGGAGGCCAGCGAGAGGGCCGCGATGGTGATGGAGAAGGTCGTCCCCGCGACGCCGATGGTGGAGGCCGCGACCGCCCCCAGCAAGGAGCGCGCCCCCGCCTCGCCGCCCGCATAGAGCCAGCCCTCGGGGATGACGAGCCCGCCGCCACCCCGGCGCTCCACCCAGACCGAGACCTCGCCCAGCAGGATGCAGGCCAGGACCAGCAGCGCGGGCCGCAGCCAGAAGGCATCGCCCAGCGCCTCCAGCCTGCCGCGGAGGTAATTGCTCATCCCTCGCCCTGCGATGGCGCCGGGCTGCGCTCCGCGCGCATCGCAGCAAAGCGCGAACGGGGCGCCGCCGCGCGGGGCTTCGGCCAGCCTTCGCGCTGGCGGGCGCGGTCGCCGTCGCTTTCCTCGGTCTGGTCGTGGAACAGGATCTGGGTGGTCGGGTAGGGCAGGTCTAGCCCGGCCTCGCTCATCGCGACCTTCACCGCCTCCACCGCGCGGTCCAGCGCATCCACCGCCTCGCGCCGCGCCGGCGGGTCGATCCAGAACCGCGCGACCATGTCGACGCCCGCCTCGCCGATGCCGGTGACCAGCGCCTCGGGTGGCGGGGTGGGCAGCACGCCCTCGGCGCCGCGCAAGGCGGTCACGATCACCCGGCGGGCCTCGCCGATGTCGTCGCCATTGCCGATGGTCAGCGGAAAGGAGAGCCGGCGCCGTTCATAGGCCGTGATCACCTCGATCTGGCTGGTGAAGAGCGCGGCGTTGGGGATGAGGATGCGCCGGTTGTCATAGGTGCGGAGCACGGTCGCGCGCACCCAGATATCCTCCACCGTGCCTTCGACGCCGCCCTGCTGGATCTGGTCGCCGATGCGGAAGGGGCGCGTCAGCAGGATCAGGATGCCGGCGAGCAGGTTCTGCAGCACGTCCCGGAAGGCGAAGCCGATGGCCACACCGCCGATGCCCAGCAGGTTGAAGAGATCCGCCGCCGAGACCGAGGGAAAGGCGACCGAAGCGGCGACGAGAAACCCCAGGAAGGCGCAGATGCCGCCGGCGATGCGGCCCAGCACGCCCGCGACATCGGCCGAGGCTTGGCGCAGCGCAAGCGCCCTTCGCACGCCGGCGCGGACCCCGCGCGAGAGCATGTAGCCCAGCCCGAAGACGATCAGCGCGATGATGAGACGCGGCAACACTTCCAGCGTCGCCGCGCCCAATTCGCTGAGGCGGCCGGTCGCTTCGGCGAACATCCGCGATCTCCCGAGGGCCAGGTCATCCGGCCCGCAGGGTTCGGGGCCAACTGCCCGGTCAACGGTCCGGCGGCGCTGGGGTTGCCCGCGGCCGGCCCTCTCCTAGGGCGCGTGGTTCGCCATCCAGTGCCGCGCGATGTCGCCCCGCCGGCAGACCCAGACCTGCGGCTGCGTCGCGACCCAGTCCAGCAGCTTCGCAAGGCCCGCCGCGCGCCCGGGATGCGCGATGATGCGGTTGTGCAGCCCCACGCTCAGCATGCGCCCGTTCGGCTCGCTGAGCAGCAGCTCCACCGCGCCCTTGATGTACTGGAAGAACTCCTCGCCCGTGGTCAGCGCTGTCCGCTGGAAGCGCACGTCGTTATGCGCGAGGTTGTACGGGAGAACCAGGCGCGGCGTGCCGCGCAGGTCGCGCCAATAGGGCAGCTCGTCATCATAGGCGTCGCTGTCATAGAGGTAGCCGGCCTCGGCCAGCAGGCGGCGCGTGTTCAGGCTCGGTGCGTAGCGCGTGTACCAGCCGAGCGGGGCCGTGCCGATCACGCGGGTGATGATGGCGGTGGCCTCCGCGATGCGTTGGCGCTCCTCCGCCTCCTCCATGCCGATATGCATCTCCCAGCGCAGGCCGTGGCCATCCACATCCCAGCCGGCCTCGCGCATGGCGGCGGTGGCCTGTGGCGTGCGCTCCAGCGCGCGGGCGACGGCGAAGACGGTGCAGGGCAATCCACGCTCGGTGAAGAGGCGATGCAGCCGCCAGAAGCCGACGCGGCTGCCGTATTGGAACATGCTCTCGGCCGCGAGGTCGCGCCCCTTCACGGGGGCGGTGCTGCCTTCGGTCAGCGCGTTCTCGCTGCGCGGGTCGCCATCGGGGAAGCTCTCCTCGCCCCCCTCCTCATGGTTGATGACGAAGTTGAGCGCCAGCTTCGCGCCGTTCGGCCAGCGGGGGTCGGGCGGGTTGCGGCCATAGCCTTCGAAATCGCGCATCACGCCGCCGATCGCTGGAGGGCGTCAGCCCGAAGGCGTGAACCGGCGGCGCAAATCATGCTTCCGACCCCGGGATGATGCCGGCCGGCAAGCCCGCGACATGGGCGGCCAGCTCGCCCGGGCGCGTCACCCAGAGCTGGTCCTGATGCGCCATGATGTGGCGCAGCGCCTGGCGCAGCGGCCGCAGCCGGTGCGGCTGGCCCAGGATGAAGGGATGCAGCACCACGCTGCACACCAAAGGCCGCTTTTCCGAAAGGCGCAGCATCTCGTCGAACTGGTCGGTCACCATCTCCGCGAATTCGCGCGCGCTGTGCTGGCGGGCGATCAGCGCCGGGCTGTCATTCAGCTCCACCGAATAGGGCACGGAGAGGATTTTTCCGGCGCGCGTGTTCATCCAGAAGGGCTGGTCATCGGCCGGCCAGTCCATGACGTAGGTGAAGCCGGCCTCCTTCAACAGGTCCAGCGTGACGGCGCTTTGCGCCACATAGGGGCCGAGCCAGCCCTTCGGCGCCGTGCCGGCGTGGCGCGCCAGGACATCCCGGCTTTCCTCGATCAGCCGGCGCTCATCCTCCTCCCAGAGGATGTCCTGGCGCTCGGAATTGCTGCGGCCATGGCCGATGAACTCATCGCTGCGCGCCAGCAGGGCGGGGCCGATCTCGGGGCAGGCCTCGAGCGCCGCGGAGTTGATGTTGTGGGCGGAGGGGATGCCCAGCTCATCCAGCATGTCCAGCATGTTCCAGAGGCCCACGCGGTTGCCGTAGTCGCGCCAGGCGTAGCTGCGCTGGTTCTGGATCGGCGCTGGGCTCGTGCTGTCGGAGCCGAGGCCGGCGCGATAGGCGAAATGCTCGATGTTGTTCACGACGAGCAGGGCGAGGCGCTTGCCGCCCGGCCAGTCATAGACCGGGCGGGAGGGGATGGCGCTGTGCGCGTAGCGGTTGTGGGCGGGGAGTTTCATGGGGCGATGCTCGCCCGGCCAGGGCGCGGTTTCAAGCCGGGTGTTGCCGGCCCGCGAAAGCGCGACGAACATGCGCCCAAAATCGGGAGGATGCGCGATGGATCGCGGATGGAACTGGCTGCGCGCGGAAGGCGCCCTGGCGCATTGGCAGGCGCTGTGCGATGCGGATGCCACGCTGGCGCATCGACTGCCCGGGGCAGAGGGGCGTTTCGCGCTGCGCCAGCCCGGCCTCGCCATCGCGCTGGACTTCACCCCTGGCCAGCTGCGCCTGACCGAAGGCGGGGACGCGCCCACCATCTTCAGCGCCGAGGCCGCCACCTGGGAGCGCTTCCTGCAGCCCATCCCCCCGCGCCACCACCAGAACCTGCTGGCCATGCGCATGCGCGTGCCGGACTTCTCGGCCGAGGGCGACCAGCTGGCCTGGGCGCAGCATGTGCATCTGGTCCGCCGCGTGCTCGACCTCGGCCGCTGGCTGGCGCGCGGCGAAACCGGCCCGGCGCCGGCGTCGCTGCGCCCGCGCCTCGGCATGCCCACCCCCTGCCCGCCCGCCCAGGGCCGCTACGTCACGGTGCGGGCCCAGGGGCGCGACTTCGTGCTGTATGGTGAGAGCAGCGGCGCGGGGCAGCCCATCCTCGGCATGCACACGGCGGGCTCCGATTCGCGGCAATTCCATCGCCTGATGGCCGAGCCGCGCCTGGCCGAAGCCGGCTT
>NZ_JAIEQY010000358.1 GCF_019747315.1 Roseococcus sp.
CCAGGGATGCTGGGCCAGGGTTGCTTGGCCAGGGACGCTTGGCCAGGGATGGCGCTTGCGATGGCCGGGGGCGCGTGCGATAGGCCGCGTTAACAATGTGCCTTGATCAGGCCATAAATGATCAGGCTGCAAATCCCCGGGGGTGCATGATGTTCGGAAAGCTGACGCGCCGCCATGCGTTGATGGCCGCAGCCATGCTGCCTGCGCCGGCGCTCGCGCAGGCCTGGCCGGCGCAGCCCATCCGCCTCATCGTGCCCTTCGCGCCCGGCGGCACCACCGACCTGATCGCGCGCCTGGTGGCCACGCCCCTGCAGGAGCGGCTGGGCCAGCCCATCATCATCGAAAATCGCCCGGGCGCGGGCGCGACGGTGGGCAGCCTGATGGCGGCGCAGGCTACGGCCGATGGCTATACGCTCGTGCTGTCCAACATCGCGAGCCATGGCATCTCCCCTGCGCTCTATTCCAACGTGCGCTATGACGCCGTGCGGGATTTCAGCCATATCGCGCTGCTGACGCTGAACCCCTCGGTCTTCGTCGCGAACCCGCGCTCGGGCATCGCCACCATGGCGGATTTCGCGCGCATCCATCGAACGAGCCCGCGCGGGCTGGACATGGCGAGCAGCGGGGCCGGCAGTTCCAACCACCTGTTGATCGTGCGCATGGGGCAGATCCTGGGGCGTGAGATCAACCACATTCCCTTCCGGGGCGCCGGGCCCGCGATGACGGCGGTGATCGGCGGCCAGGTGCCGCTGATGAGCGACAGCCTGCCCTCCGCCGCCTCGCATATCCGCCAGGGCAGCGTGCGCGCGGTGGCGATGAGCAGCGCCGAGCGCCATCCCTCCTTCCCCGAAGTGCCGACGCTGCGCGAACAGGGTTACGACCTCGTCACCAGTTCCTGGTTCGGATTATCGGGTCCGGCGCGGATGCCGCAACCCATGGTTGAGCGGCTTTCGCGCGAGGTGCGCGCGATTCTCGCCACGCCGGAAATCCGCGCGCGCTTCGCTGAAATCGGCGGCACACCGGGCGAATTCTCGCCCGAGGAATACGCAGCCTTTGTCGCCAGCGAGGTGATCAGCTGGGCCGCACTGGTTCGCGAAAGTGGCGCACAACCTGACTGATTTGTTAGAATTAATCGCGCAGGCGCTTCCCGCTTGGCAGTTTGTGCGAAATGCCGGAAGGTCCGGGCAGACGAAGGGGAGTTCGACTTTATGCAGGTGAAGATCAACGCGAAGGACTTGGCCTCAGGCATATTCCTGCTGCTGGTAGCGCTTATCGGCATCTACCTGAACCAGGACCACAATCTGGGCACGGCGCGGCGCATGGGTCCGGGCTACATGCCGTTGATGGTCTTCTATATCCAGGGCGGGCTTGCGGCGCTGGTGATCTTCTTCAGCCTGTTCAGCGGCCCCGATCCGCTGGAGAAATGGACGGGTATGGATGCCGGCGCGCTGGTGCTGGGCATCGCCGCCGGGACGCTGGCCTGGAAATTCTCCCCGCTGGTCTGGAGCTTCTTCGGCCAGACCTACAATGCCGTTGGCATCGGCATCACCGTTGGCTTCCTGGTCCTCGCCATATCCTCCGGGTGGAAGCTGCTCGCCATCATCTGCGCGGCGGTCGCGCTGTTCGGCCTGATCCTGGAAAAGGGTGGCTTCTTCGCGGCGCTCACCGCGGTGATCCTGGTCAGTTGCGCGGCGGAACACACCCACACCAAGAAGGGCGTCGCGGGCCTGCTGGTCTTCCTGCTGGTGCTCTGCTGGTGGGTCTTCATCTACGAATTGGACATCCGCGTGAATCTGTGGCCGCAGAGCTGAGATCGGGATAGGGACAAGCGACCATGGAACTTCTTCTCACCAACCTCGCGCATGGCTTCGGCGTTGCGCTCTCCCTCCAGAACATCAGCTTCGCGCTGCTGGGCGCGCTGATCGGCACCGCCATCGGCGTGCTGCCCGGCATCGGCCCGGTGGCGACGATCTCGCTGCTGCTTCCCATCACCTTCGGGCTTCCCGCGACCACCGCCATCATCATGCTGGCGGGCATCTTCTACGGCGCGCAGTATGGCGGCTCGACGACCGCCATCCTGCTGAACCTGCCGGGTGAGGTGTCATCGGTCGTCACCACGCTCGAAGGCTACAAGATGGCGCGCAACGGGCGCGCGGGGGCGGCACTCGCCACCGCGGCCCTCGGCTCCTTCTTCGCCGGCTCCGTCGCCACCATCCTGGTCGCCGCCTCGGGCCCGCTGCTGACGCAGGTGGCGTTGAGTTTCGGACCAGCGGATTACTTCTCACTCATGCTACTCGGCCTGATCATCGCCTGCGTGCTCGCGCAGGGCTCGATCATCAAGGCGATCGGCATGGTGGTGCTGGGCGTGGCGCTGGGCCTGGTCGGCACCGACGTGCAGACCGGCCAGCAGCGCTTCACCTTCGGCATCCCCGAACTGTCTGACGGCATCGGCTTCGTGCCCATCGCCATGGGCATGTTCGGCATCGCCGAGATCATCCTGAACCTGGAGCGGCCGGAATCGCGCTCGGTCCTCAGCTCCAAGGTGGGCTCGCTCTGGCTGACCAAGGAGGAGTTCAAGCGGGCCACGCCCGCCGTGCTCCGCGGCACCGTCGTCGGCTCCTTCCTCGGCATCCTGCCGGGTGGTGGCGCCTCGCTCGCGGCCTTCGGCTCCTACATGATGGAGCGGAAGATGTCGAAGGGCCGGCACCTGTTCGGCACCGGCGCCATCGAGGGCGTGGCCGGTCCGGAAGCGGCCAACAACGCCGCGGCGCAGACCAGCTTCATCCCGCTGCTGACGCTGGGCATTCCTTCCAACGCCGTGATGGCGCTGATGGTCGGCGCGCTGATCATCCAGGGCATCCAGCCGGGCCCGCGCATGGTGGAAGCGCAGCCCGACCTGTTCTGGGGCCTCATCGCCTCGATGTGGATCGGCAACCTCATGCTGCTCGTCATCAACCTGCCGATGATCGGCATGTGGGTGAAGCTGCTGCAGGTGCCCTACCGCTTCCTGTACCCCTCGATCCTCGTGTTCTGCTGCATCGGCGTGTACTCGCTGAACAACAACGTGTTCGACGTGTACATGACCGTGTTGTTCACCGTGTTCGGCTACATGTGCTCGAAGCTGAAGCTGGAGCCGGCGCCGCTGCTGATCGGCTTCGTGCTCGGCCCCATGATGGAGGAGCACCTGCGCCGCGCCATGCTGCTCTCGCGCGGCGACTGGGGCGTGTTCATCCAGCGCCCGATCTCGGCGACCATGCTGGGCATCGCGACCGTCGCTCTCGCGCTGATGCTCCTGCCGAACATCCGCAAGGGTAAGGACAAGGCGCTCGCCGAATAAGGCCTGGGCGCACTTCCCGAAACGCGCCGCGGAGGGCAACCTCCGCGGCGTTTTTCGTTTTCGGGGGCAGGAATCCATGGATCTTCAATTGCAGGGCAAGGTCGCGCTGGTCACCGGCGCTTCCGCGGGCCTCGGCCGCGCCATCGCGAAGGAGCTGGCGGCCGAGGGCTGCCGCCTTGCCATCCTGGCGCGCCGCCGCCCCTTGCTGGAAAGCCTCGCCGCCGAACTGCCGCCGGGCGCGGAACCCCTCATCATCGAGCAGGACTTCACCGCCAAGGATGCCGGCGAGCGCATCCGTGACGCGATGCAGGCGCGCTTCGGCCGCTGCGACATCCTGGTGAACAATGCCGGCTCCTCCCGCCCGCAGGAGGGGCTTGGCTCGGACGAGGCCTGGATCGACGCGATGGAGATCAATTTCCACGCGGGCCGCCGGATCACCCACGCGCTGGTGCCGATGATGCAGGCGCAGAAATTCGGCCGTATCATCAACCTGACCGGCCAGGACGAGGCCTGGATGATCAATGCCGCCAACGCCCCCAATGGCGCGGTGCATATCTGGGCGAAGGCGCTGAGCCGCACACTGGGCAAGGACGGCATCACGGTGAATTCCATCCCGCCCGGCCGCATACGCTCCGAACAGATCGACCAGCGAATCCTACCGACCGAGGAGGCGCGCCGCGCCTGGGCGGAGGCCCAGGTGCCCGTCGGCTATATCGGTGAGGCGCGGGACCTGGCCGTGCTGGCGACCTTCCTGGCTTCACCGCTGGCGCATTACATCACGGGCCAGGTGATCCATGTGGATGGGGGTACGCGGCGCTTTCCGCATTGACGGGCCTCCGGCGGCTGGGGCCTCAGGCCCCAGACCCCAACACCGCGCAGCCTTCCAAGCGCAGCACCAGGAAAGGGGTCTGGGGCCTGAGGCCCCAGCCGCCGGAGGCCCCTTTCCTCAACAAAAAAGGGAGCCTCGCGGCTCCCCTTCGTGTTCCAGCCCTGGGGCAGGATCAGTCGCGCGCGGCGGCGCCCAACTCGGCCACCAGCTCGTCCTCGAGGGTGATCTCCTCCTCGCGGGCGATCTCCTCGCCACGCGCCTGCTTTTCGGCCTCTTCCGGCGAGCGGGCGACGTTGACGACGACAGGCAGCATCACCTCGGGGTGCAGTTCGACGCGCACGGTGGTGAGGCCGAGCAGCTTGATCGGCGCGTCAATCAGCACCTGCGAGCGGTTGACCGTGAGGCCGGCGGCCGTGCAGCCATCGGCGATGTCACGGGCCGAGACGGAGCCGTAGAGGTTGCCGCTCTCGCCGGCGGAGCGGATCAGGACGACCGAAAGGCCCTCCATCCGCTCGGCCACGCGCTCGGCCTCTTCGCGGCGCTTGAGGTTCTGGGCCTCCAGCTGCGCGCGGTCGGCCTCGAAGCGGGCGAGGTTGGACTTGGTGGCCCGCATGGCCTTGCCGCCGGGGAGGAGGAAGTTGCGCGCATAGCCTGGCTTCACCTTCACCAGCTCGCCCATCTGGCCGAGCTTGTCCACACGCTGCATCAGGATGAGTTCAATCATGGCACGCCTCAGATCAGGTTTGGGGCGGCATCATGCGCCGCCGAATTTGGTCATAGAGGCCCACGCCGACCATCAGCGGGGCCATAATCTGGAGAAAAAGCAGCATCAGCAGGTAGAAGCCGATGAGGAAGGCCAGCCGGCCTGGGCGGCCGCGCAACAGCCGGTGCACGCCGACGACGCCGAGCAGGAAGACTGGCACCAGCAGGATCAGCAGCGAGGAGAGCGCGACCGCACCCCCCACCAGGAACCAGAAGGCCAGTGCCACGAGCGGCAGCGGCAGGTACCAGTTGGGCAAGCGCAGCTCGTCCAGCGGCGGCGTGGCATGAAGCGCCAGGCCGCGCTGTGTCACGAAGCGCTGCGCCGCCAAGCCATTGCCGAGCATCAGCAGCGCCATCCAGAAGCCGGCCGCGGCCGCCTTCACCTGGGCGATCTGCGAGACCATGCCATCGGGCAGGGACACGCCCATGCGGCGCACCCCCATCTCCACCGCCTCGCGCATCTCGCCCTCCAGGTCGGAGACCGAGGCGGCGAGGATGCCCAGCACGACGACCGGCCAGAGCCCCAGCACGGCCAGCGGCAGGGAGAGATCCATCCGGCCCGATTGCACAGCGGTGCCGGAAATCAGCGCAACCGGCACGCCGAAGATGGCGAGGAACACCGCCAACCCCAGGGTGGTGCTGCCGAAGAGCACGGCGAGCGAAGCGATGCCGATGGCGAAGATTGCCGTGCGCGCCCCGAAGGCGAAGCCCGCCAGGAAGAGCGGCAGCGGCGCGATCCAGAGCAGCAGGCCGCCCAGCGGCATGCCGCGCATGGCCCAGAGGGCGAGCAGCGCCGAGCACAGCCCCGCGGCACCCGCCGCGAGGGCGCCGGGTTGGCCGAAAAGCCCACCTGGTCCTGTGCTCTGTGACACTGGCCGACCCTTCGTGTCAGTCGTTGATCACGTAGGGCAGCAGGGCCAGGAAGCGGGCGCGCTTGATGGCGGTCGCCAGCTCACGCTGCTTCTTGCCGCTCACGGCCGTGATGCGGCTCGGCACGATCTTGCCGCGCTCGCTCAGGAAGCGCGACAGGAGGCGCACATCCTTGTGGTCGATCTTCGGCGCCTGCGGGCCCGAGAAGGGGCAGGACTTCCGGCGCCGGTAGAAGGGGCGGCGGGCGCCGACGGCGGCGCGGCGATTGGCGATGTTGGGTTCAGCGGTGTCGCTCATCGTCTCACATCTCGTCGTTCAGGTTGAGGTCCATCTCGTCGCGCGGACGGGCCCGGTATTCCTCACGATCGTCACGGCCACCGGCGCCAGCACGGCCCGAGCCGAAGCGGCCGGCGGGCTTGGGCCCACGGAAGCCGCGGTCGCGATCACGGTCATCGGCGCGCTTGGCGAGGATGGCGGAGGGCGCCTCTGGGTCGATTTCCTCGACGCGGATGGTGAGTTCGCGCAGCACGTCTTCGTTCAGGCCGAGCTGGCGAACGATTTCCTGCATGGCGGGGGCGGGGGCGTTGATGCCGAGGAGCATGTAATGCCCCTTGCGGTTCTTCTTCACCTTGTAGGCGAGGCCGCGCAGGCCCCAATATTCGCGCTTGACGACGGCCCCGTTGTGCTCGCCGAGGGTGACGCCGATATTGTCGGCGATCGTCTCGACCTGCTGCTGAGTCACGTCGTTCCGCGCGATGAACACGCATTCGTAGAGTGGCATGATGTCTCCCTATGGCTGCTCAGCCCTGGCGGCCAACGGGGATCGTGGCGCGCAAATGGGCATAGCCGCGGGCGTGCCAACGCCGACGGCAGGGTGGAGCGCATAAAACACAGGCGGCGCCGGGGGGCAAGACTCTAATTTTGGGGAGGGGTGTTCGGCGCCGCCTGTGTTTTATGCGCTTTTTTGATGCCCTCCAACGCCGGGTGGCGGCTCCGCCGCCTTGGCTTCGCAAAGCTGCGCTTTGCGCCTCGCCTATTCGGCTCGGATTCGTCGTTGCCCCGCAATTTTTTGCCGTGGCTGCTACCGGGCCGCGCTTCTCGCGAGCCCCAGCACCACCTGCCGCGCCACCACCTCATCCGGCAGGCCGGTGCTCTTCGCCTGTCGTTCCGCGCGCAGCAGGGCCGCGCCCAGCGCCTCCAGCCGTGCCACGGACCAGCGGCCCAGCGCGCGGGCCATGGCGGGCTTCGCCTTCCAGAAGACGGGCGGGCGCAGCGCGCCAATCGCCTCCTCGGCCGAACTGCCGCTTTCCATGGCCAGCCGCGCCATGTGCAGGCGCTGGGTGTGGCGCAGGGCGGCGCGCAGCACCTGAACCGGGTTCGCCCCCTCGCCAAAGGCCTTGGCAATGGCGCGATCCGCCGCCGCGACCTCGCCGAGCGAGGCCGCCATCAGCGCCTCGTCCAGGTCCAGCATGCTGCCCTCGCCCAGCAGATCCATCGCATCCTCGACGGTGATGCGTTGGCCGGCCTCGGCATGCAGGGCCAGCACCTCCAGCGCGCGGCGCATGGCGAGCCGGTCCTCGCCGGCGCGCTCCACCAGCCAGTCCAGCGCGGCGGGCTCGGCCGAGGCGCCCAATTCGCCCAGGATGCGCGTGATGGAGGCCGCCAAATCCCGCCCGCGCTCGGCATAGCATTCGATGACCTGGCCGCGCGGATCGGCCGCGACCAGCGCCTTCAGCTTGGATTTCCCGGTGAGGCCCGCGCCCTCGATGATGACCAGGCCCGGGCCGCGTCCGGCGAGGGCCGTCTTCACCGGCTCGGCCCAGGCATCGCGGGCATCGCGCAGGCGGATTGCCATGCGGCCGCCCATCAGCGGCACCGAGGCGGCCTCGGCCGCCAGCGAGCCGGGGTCCTTCGCCGCCTCGCGCGGGGGCTCGATGATGCACATGGAATCGGTGCCGGCGACGGCGCGGACCAGCTGGCCGGCGCGTTCATTCACCAGCCCCGCATCATCGCCGATCAGCAGGACCACGCGGCAATCGGCCGGTGGATCGGCGAGGAAGCCGGGAAGGCGGCGCGGTTCGAGCTTGGCGACCAAGCCTTATGCCGCCTGGGACGCCGCCAGGCGTCGCCGCAGCGCGACGGCCACGCCGATCGTCACGCGCTCGCTCAACTCGGCGATCACCCGCCGTTCCATATCCTCGCGCGAGGCATCCGAGGCGAAGAATTGCAGGTCGGGCAGGTTGTAGGCATCCACCGTGCGAACCGTACCGCGGTCAACCACCTCGGGCGGGACGGAGAGCGTGGACAGCACCCAGTTCGAGGTGGCGATGACGCGCACGCGGGTGGCCAGGCCACTGGTCTGGTAGCCCAGGAATTCCGTGGCATATACCAATGACACATCGAGCGCGTAACGCCCCTGCTGGCCGGGCTGGCTGCCTTCGAAGCTGCGCTGCAGGGCACGGCGCATCAACTGGCCGCTGCGTTCATACATGGGGGCGACCCGCACCGCGGCCATCTCGTCGCGCAGGCGCGGGTCCCGGCCGGCCGGGCTGGCGGCCGCATTGCGCTCGCCGCCCGGTCCATAGACCGGCTGGAAGCCGCAGCCGCCTAAGGCCAGCAGAGGGGCGGCGAGGAAGGCGCGTCTAGATGACAAGGTTCACCACCCGTCCCTTCACATGGATGCGCTTCTTCACCGGCTTGCCGTCCAGCGCGCGGACCACATTGGGCTCGGCCTCGGCCAAAGCAAAGACCTCTTCGTCGGTCGCATCCACCGCCACCTCGATGGTGCCGCGCAGCTTGCCCAGCACCTGCACCGCGAGCGTCACGCTGTCGGTGCGCAGCAAAGCGGGGTCGGCCTCCAGCCAGGGGAGCTGCGCGACCAGGCCGGCGCCGGGGTTGAGCGTGGCCCAGATCTCCTCGGCCAGATGCGGCATCATGGGCGAGGCGAGGCGGACCAACGCTTCCATCGCCTCGCGCCGCGCGGCAAGCGGGGCCGTGGCGCTGTCGCCGATGGTGTTGGCGAGTTCGTGGATCCTGGCCACGGCGACGTTGAAGGTGAAGGCCTCCAGCGCCTCGGTGACGGCGGCGATGGCGCGGTGCGTGGCCTGGCGCAGCTTCTTGCCGACCACTTCGTCCGGCTTATCCGCCTCGACCATGTTCTGCGCGAGCCGCCAGATGCGGCCGATGAAGCGGCTGGCGCCGGCGACGCCGGATTCCGACCACTCCATGTCGCGCTCGGGCGGGTTGTCGCTCAGGATGAACCAGCGGGCGGTGTCGGCGCCGTAGCGGTTGATGATGGCGCCCGGGTCCACCGTGTTGCGCTTGGACTTGGACATGCTCTCGATGCGGCCCACCGTGACGGGCTCGTTCGTGCCCTTCACGATGGCGCTGCCGTCGGCGCGTTTCTCGATCTCTTCGGGGTAGAGCCAGCGGCCATCGGCGCCCTTGTAGCTCTCATGCGTGACCATGCCCTGGGTGAAGAGGCCGGCGAAGGGCTCGTCCAGCTTCACATGGCCGGTCGCCTTCATCGCGCGGGTGAAGAAGCGGCTGTAGAGCAGGTGCAGGATCGCGTGTTCGATGCCGCCGATATACTGGTCCACCGGCAGCCAGGCATCCACGGCCGCCTGCGTCACCGGCTGCGTCGCGCGCGGCGAGCAGAAGCGCGCGAAATACCAGGAGCTGTCCACGAAGGTGTCGAAGGTGTCGGTCTCGCGCCGCGCCGGCTTGGCGCATTGCGGGCAGGCGACGTGCCGCCAGGTGGGGTGATGGTCGAGCGGGTTGCCGGGGCGGGAGAAATCCACATCCTCCGGCAGCACGACGGGCAATTGATCCGCCGGCACCGGCACCACGCCACAATCATCGCAATGGATGACGGGGATGGGGCAGCCCCAATAGCGCTGGCGGGAGACGCCCCAGTCCCGCAGGCGCCAGTTGGTGACGCCCTGGCCCTGGCCCAGCTCCTCGATGCGGGCGATGGCGCCGCGCTTGGCGCTGGCGACGTCGAGCCCGTTCAGGAAGTCGGAGTTGAAGCTGATCCCATCATCCGTGAAGGCCTCATTGCCCACGGTGAAGCTCGCGGCATCGGCCCCGTTCGGCAGCACCACGGGCGTGACGGACAGCCCGTATTTCCGCGCGAAATCCAGGTCGCGCTGGTCATGCGCGGGGCAGCCGAAGATGGCGCCCGTGCCATATTCCATCAGCACGAAATTCGCGATCCAGACCGGGTATTCCTGGCCGGTGAAGGGGTGCTTCACGGTGAAGCCGGTGTCGAAGCCCTTCTTCTCGCCCTGCTCGATCGCCACTTCGCTCGTGCCCATGGCGCGGCATTCGGCGATGAAGGCGGCGGCTGCTTCCGAGCGCGCGGCGGCGGCGGCCGCCAGCGGATGCTCGGCCGCGACGGCGAGGAAGCTCATCCCGAAGAGCGTGTCCGGCCGGGTGGTGAAGACCTCCACCTCGTCGTTTCCGTCCACGGGCGCCGCCAGCTTGAAGCGCACCCGCGCCCCCTCGCTGCGGCCGATCCAGTTGGCCTGCATCAGGCGCACGCGCTCGGGCCAGCGGTCCAGGTCGCCCAGCGCCTCCAGCAGATCGGGCGCGAACTTGGTGATGGCGAAGAACCACTGGCTGAGCTTCTTCTTCTCGACCGCGGCACCCGAGCGCCAGCCCTTGCCGTCAATCACCTGCTCATTGGCCAGCACCGTGCCATCCACCGGGTCCCAATTGACCCAGCTCTCCTTGCGCTCGACCAGGCCGGTCTCCAGGCAGTCGAGGAACAGCTTCTGCTGCTGGCCGTAATATTCCGGATCGCAGGTGGCGAATTCGCGCTCCCACTCCAGCGAGAGGCCCATGCGCTTCAGCTCGGCGCGCATATTGGCGATGTTGGCGCGGGTCCATTCGCCCGGATGCGTGCCACGCTCGCGCGCCGCGTTCTCCGCCGGCAGGCCGAAGGCGTCCCAGCCCATCGGGTGCATCACGAGGTGCCCCTGCGCCCGCTTGTAGCGCGCCACCACATCGCCCAGCGTGTAGTTCCGCACATGCCCCATGTGGATCTTGCCCGAGGGGTAGGGGAACATCTCCAGCACGTAGTATTTCTTCGAGCCCGCTGGCGGCACGTCGGGGACGGAGAAGCAGCGGGCGGCGTTCCACGCCTCCTGCCAGCGCGGCTCGGCGGCGGCGAAGTCGTAGCGGGTGTCGTGATGGATGGGCTGGGGCGTGTCGGGCATGATGGAAGGTGAATAGAGCCCCAGGCCGGGCACCTCAAGGCGGCGCTTGCGCGGCCCAGGCTTGCGGCACGGCAAAATATGCCAAACTCGGCATCATGCGCTGGCTGCTGCTCCTTCTTCTCCTCTCACCCGCCCCGGGCCTGGCCGCCGATGAGGCGGCGCATATGCGTTTCTTCTCGGCCCGCTCCATCCCGGTGCCGCTGCCTTCGACGGGGCTTTCCATCTCCTTCACCCAGCATTACCGGGGCGCCGTGCCGCATGCGGCCTTCGCCTTTGCCCAAGGGGCGGATGGGCGGGCGGCCTGGTCCATGGTCTCGGGCCATGACAGCCCGGAGGAGGCCGAGCGCGCGGCGCTCACCAATTGCAACCGGCAACTCACGCGGATGCGCGGGGAGGGGGTGGGCAGCCCCTGCCGAATCCTGGCCGTGGATGGTGATCTGCGCGGCGCGGCCGGGCAGCCGCAGGCCGGCGCGCCCGCCATCGTGCCGGAGCGCGGCGGCATCGGCCCCTTCACCCGCAGCCCCTTCCACCTGCATCGCGGCCCCCGCGCGGCCGAGGGCGCGGTGATCTGGGCGCATGGCTATGGCGGGGCGGAGGAGGATCACCGCCACCACGCCCTGCCGGGCCTTGTCTCGCCCCTGAACGAGGCGGGCTTCGATGTCTTCCGCTTCGACCGCCATCCGGGGGATGACAGCCTCTTCGTCACCCTGCCTCGCCTGGTCCGCGCCCTGCCTTCGCTGCGCGAGGCGGGATACCGGCGGATCATCCTGGGCGGGCAGTCGCGCGGCGCCTGGCAGGCGATGCTGGCCGCGGCCGAGCGGCCGGATCTGGTGGATGTCGTCCTGGCCGCGGCCCCTGCCGCGCATGGCGAGCGGCCCGAACAGCGCCCCCTCGCGCTCGAGGATTTCCGCCGCGTGCTGGCCGGGCTGGATGAGCGGCGCACCCGGCTGCTGGTGATGCTTTTCGACCGCGATGAGTTCGACCCGAGTCCGGAGGAGCGCGGCCAGATGGTGGCGAGCCTGGCCCAGCGTCGCAGCGTGCCCACCCTGGCGCTCTGGGCCACCGGTGTGGCGCGGGGGCATTCCGGCGTTGCGGATTGGCGCTTCACGCGGGATTACGCCGGTTGCGTGATCACATTGGTTCAGGCACCGGCGAGTGCCGCGCCGCGCGGCCTGCGTCGTGACGGTTGTGGGGGCGGCTAACCCTCTGAGGCGAAATCCGTATCGCGGGCTCTAAAAAAAGACGAATCACTGGCTTGACTGCCGAGGCGGAGCCTGTGGAGGGCCTGTTCATCGAAAGGGGAATGATCTTTTAAAAGATACGAAACCCCGAAACTACGGTTGTAGAGTTGGATGGGTTGGGACGGCCCAATTTCAAAACGACGCGAATTCAGCCGCTTCGATGGTGATCGTGATTCGTCGCGTCAGAACGTCTAAAAAAGAGCAATTCCTTTCTAAAAGCCGAATCAAGGCCATTGACGGAAGGTCTCAAAAATCATAAAAAATGCCTTAACGGAGGCGGCGTCTGCCCCCCTGCCACTTCGTCTGGAGGAAAAATTCATGTCCGCTCGCCCGATCGTCTCTTTCCTCAACGGATCCACGCTCAGCGCGCCCATCGGCGGCCTCCAGACCCTCACGGTCCGCTTCGACAATGTCCCGGACGCAGCGCCCGGCTCGAATGTCGGCTACTCGCCCTATATCAACCTCATCCTGCCCACCAATGGCGCGGATGGCGCGGGCTTCGGCAGCGCCGGCGCCACCCTGAACGACGGCGTGGCCTTCCTGGGCGCCAGCTTCCTCGGCGCCGGGCTCGAACAATGGGTGATCGAATTCCCCGCCTCCGCCGGCCCCACCAGCACCATCACCCACCCCTTCAGCAAGGACGCCGCGGGCAATCCGCTGATCATCACGGGCACGCCGGGTGAGACCCTTGTCGTCCTGCGCCTGCCCTTCGGCAGCTTCACGCCGGACCAGACCGCGGCCGATGTGCAGGTCAACCTCAAGGTCTCCGACTCCGCCGACCTCGGCACGGCGCTGAACGTCCAGGCCAGCGGCGGCTTCGCCTATGGCCTCGACCCGCTGGTGAATCCCGGCACCGACGCGCCCGTCTTCGGCCCCAGCGCCAGCCTGGCCATCACGCCCACCGTCATCGCGGTGGATGTGGATTATGTCGGCCCCGAGCAGGAGACGGCCACCGGCCCCTCCTACCCGCGCGAATGGCTGGTCAAGGCGCTCATCGCCGATGGCCAGACCATGACCGGCCTGACGCTCCACAACACCATGCCGGACGGCACCTTCATCAAATCCGTCTCCATCGTGAACGGCACGGGCACCACTTTCTTCGACAATGCCACGGGCGAGGTCCGCGCCGATTTCAACGGCAGCTACACCGGCGGCGTCGGCGGCGTGCCCACGCTCAAGATCGAATTCTACGTCCCCGAATTCCTGCGCGATGGCGTGACGCCCGTGCTTGACCCGGTGACGGGCAGCTTCCGCGTGCTGGAAAACAACGCCCGCCTCGACGCCACCTGGGACCCGACCGATGGGCGTGACCCGATCCAGGTCTTCGCGCTGAACCCGGTCGGGCCGGAGGACGTCATCACGGCCAAGTCCATCGCCGTGCAGAAATCCGTGGATGTCCTGACCGCGCTGAAGCCCGGCGAGAACCTGGAATGGACGCTGGACGGGCAGGTTTCCAACTACTTCAACATGGATGACCTGATCCTCATCGACAAGTTGAGCGACGGGCAGGTCTTCGACGCCAGCAAGCCCGTGAGCATCAAGATGTTCGAGGGCGGCGCCCCGATCTTCTCGGGCACCATCGCCAGCGCGAACATCCATGTGGTGCGCGACTCCGCGAGCGGCATTTCCACCATCACCTTCGACGTCTCGAAGGAGATGCGCGACCGCGGCTTCGACGATGTGCTGAACGGCAAGGTCAGCGGGAGCTTCAACCAGGCCACGGTCGAGGTGAAGTTCCAGAGCACCATCCTGACCAGTTACGAAGCCGGCGTGGATGTGCCCCCCAATGAGAACCTGGTGGACCAGGGCGACCCGCTGACCAATGGCATCGATTTCGGCGGCGTGGTGGACGAGCACGACAACTACAAGGCCGACAGCAGCGGCGCCAGCGTGAAGCTGCCCGTCAGCGAGATCTCCAAGTCCATCTATGCCATCAACGGCAATACCAGCTTCACGCCCGGCCCGGTCTCGGCCGGCGATGCCATCACCTTCCGCCTGAAGCTCGACATGCCGCTGACCGGCGCGCATGACGTGGAGCTGCGCGACTACCTGCCCCTGCCCGTGCTCAAGGCCATCTCGGGCATGACCTTCACCGATGTGGTGAGTGCCGCGACGCCGGGTGCCAACCAGGCGAAGTGGGGCCCGGGCGCCAGCTACGACAGCTCGGGCGATCCGACCACCACGCCGACCATCAGCTATGACAGTCTCAGCAACTCGCTCAAGTTCGATTTCGGCGAGGCGCGCGCGCCGGGCAACCCGGCTTCGACGATCGACCTGCTCTTCACCGTCGTGGTGCAGGATGAGGAGTTCGGCGATGGCCTGCTGCTGACCAACCAGGTCACCAGCACCGAGACCAACAGCTTCAACAAGGAATCCCAGGACAACGCGATCGTCCAGTTCGTGCTGGGCGAGCCTGAGCTGAACATCACCAAGGGCGTGATCGCGGACACCAATGCCGCTGCCGGCCTCACGGCCACCCCCGGCCCGGACGGCATCAGCTTCACCGCTCCCGGCAGCGGCGGTAACCGCTTCTCGGGCGGCGTGATCAGCAGCCAGGCCTTGGACAACCGTCTGATCGACGCCAACCTGACCGGGGCCGATGCGGGTGACCGCGTGTCCTTCGCCATTGTTGTCGAGAACACCGGCTCCTCGCTGAAGGGCGCCTTCGACGTCCTGATCCGCGACACGCTGCCCCCCGGCTTCGAAGTGCCGGCGGGTGGACCTGGACTGAACCTGCGCGTCACCGATGGTGCGGGCAACCTGATCCCCTTCACCGTCGAGGGCAGCAGCATCTTCGATCCGGCCGGCGGGATCCGCCTGGGCGATGCGGTGAACAGCGGCGCCATCGGCGCCTACAGTGCCACCAGCGGCGACAATATCATCGTCATCACCTACGACCTGGAGCTGGTGGACAATGTCGCCGCCTTCGGCGCGGACCTGACGAACACCGCCACCATCAAGCATTTCGCCGCCATGGAAGGCGGCATTGACCGCGCGATCTACACTCCGGTGGGTGACCTGACCGACACGGCCGTCGTCACCACCCAGGCGCCCACGCCGATCAAGGCCGTCTTCTCCACCAGCGAGAGCCACACCGGCAACCTGGCCGGCAATGACAGCCTGACGGACGCCACCATCGGCGAGCGCGTGACCTACCGCATCACCGTCACCGTGCCGGAAGGCCGCATGACGGATTTCCGCGTGGAAGACTGGCTGCCCACCTCCAACGCCAATGGCGGCGGCGTGATGGAAGTGCTGGCCGCGCGCTTCGTGGGCGTGACCGGCCTGGGGGCCGGCAGCGTCTTCGACGACACGCCGACCATCACCCACTTCGACAGCGACGGCATCAACGGCAATGACCGCACCTTCTTCGTCTTCGGCGATGTGCTGAACACGGCGAATACGCTGGGCACCCAGCCCGCCACCGTGACGCTGGAGGTGGATGCCCGCGTCAAGGACAACGCGCTGAACGTGCGCGGCGACATCCTGACCAACACGGTGAAGGTCAGCGCGGTGAACCCCAATGCGCCGGGCGGGCGCAACGAGACGACGGCCACGTCGCAGATCGAGGTGGTCGCGCCGAACCTCGTCATCGACAAGACCGCCGACAAGACGACGGCCGACGCCAGCGACACTATCAAGTACACCATCACCGTCGAGAACAAGGGCGTTCCGACCGCGGGCGGCGCCACCAACGACTACACCGCACGCGCCTGGGATGTGACCATCAAGGACCTGCTGACGGATGTGCAGCTGGACGCCATCTACCAGGGCGCCACGCTCAGCATCACGGGCGTGGCCGCGGGACGCATCACCAACCTGGGCGTCAGCCCGGTGGATTATGTGATCGACTACCTCGACCCCGGTGAGAAGGTGACGATCAAGTTCGACGTCATCACGAAGACCGACGTGGATGCGGGCGAGAAGCTGATCAATGACGCCACCGCCAGCGGCAGTTCCATGGACAACACCGGCAATCCGGATGACCGCGTGAACACGGTCACGGATGGCCACACCGTCACAATCGTCGCGCCCACCGTGACGAAGACCATCATCGCGACCTCAAATTCCGACACGCGCGGCCCCGCCGCCGAAGGCACGGTGCCGAGCGACCGCCACGACAGCGGGAAGCCCGACCTCGCCATCGGCGAGGAAGTGACCTACGAGATCCGCGTGCGCCTGCCGGAGGGCGACAGCCCGAACCTGCGAATCATCGATGCACTGGAGGACCTGACGGGCAGCCGCAACGGCTATCTCTCGCTGGTCCCCGGTTCGATCGAGGTGGTCTCTGTTGGTTCGGCACTGACCACCTATAGCGGTGGCGCGATCGGCGCACCGACGATCAGCTCGGCGAATGTCGGCAGCAACAGCAGCAACGACACCTACACGCTGAACTTCGGCGATGTGCGCAACACCCTGGTCAATGCCGACACCGACGCGGAAGTGATCGTGCTGCGCGTCAAGGCGATCGTGACCGACGTGGCCACCAATGTTGACCGCGACCTCCTGACCAACTCGGCCAGCGCGCAGACCGGCACCAGCGGCACGCCGAGCAGCACCAGCAACACGGCCACGGTGGATGTGGATGTGGTCGAGCCGCTGCTCGCCATCGACAAATCCTCGACGCTTGCGGCCCCGAGCCAGCCGCTCGATGCCGGCGCGCTGGTGAATTACCGCATCACCATCAACCACCATGCGGATTCCGATGCGCCCGCCTATGACCTGGCGCTGACCGACCTCATCCCGACCGGGATGCAGCTGGTCGCCGGTACGCTGACGGCGAGCAGCGGCAGCATCAGCAATGTCGGCAATGCGATCTCCTGGAGCACGGACCGCTATCTGCTGGGTGCGACGCAGGTCGTCATCACCTACCAGGCCCGCGCGCTGGATACGGTGACCCCCGGCCAGGTGCTGGCGAATACCGCCCGCCTGACCTACGACACCAACCCGGCCGATCCCGTGGATCCGCTGAACATCACGGCGGCCGAGGATCTTGCCAGCCGCAGCTACAGCATCAATGACACCGAGAGCCGCACCGTCGTCCTCGCGCCGACCATCGACAAGTCGGTGATCGATACGGGTGACAGCAACACCGGCTCCAACTTCGTCAATGCCGGCAACCCGGACGTGGCACCCGGCGAGACCGTGACCTATCGCCTCACCGTGACGGTGGGCGAGGGCACGCAGCGCCTCGTCGTCTCCGACAGCCTGCCCACCGGCCTCACCTTCCTGAACGCCTCGGTGGAAAGCATCGGCGGCACGATCAGCGGCTCCTCGCTGGCCGTTGGCGCCGCCGCCACCTCCGTCTCGGGTGGCGTCTACAGCTTTGACTTCGGCACCATCGTGAATGCCGGCGACAATGTCCGCGACGCGGGCGACACCGTGACCATCCTGGTCAATGCGCGCGTTGCTACGACGGCGACCGCGGGCAGCACGCTCACCAATACCGGCCGCGTGGAAACCTTCGGGCCGGGCAGCGGCCAGCCGGGCCTGCGCAGCGCCACCGATCCCGCGGCGATCGACATCGTCCGCCCCGACCTCGTCATCGCCAAGGACGTGATCGCGGGCCAGGGCGGCGATGCGGGCAACCTCGTCACCTACCAGATCACGCTGAGCCATGCGGCTGGCAGCACCTCGCCCGCTTATCTCGTGAACCTCTCCGACGTGATCCCGGCCGGCGTCACGCTGGTGGCGGGCACCGCCACCACCTCCGCCGGCACCATCACCGAGACGGGCGGCAACATCGCCTTCTCGATGAACCAGTACCTGCTGGGCTCGGCGCCGGTCGTTATCACCTACCAGGCGCGGCTCGCCGGCAATATCGTGGATGGCCAGGCCATCACGAACACGGCCAGCGTCACCTACAGCTCGGCCCCCGTGCTGGGCGTGAGCGTGACCGAGACCGATCCCGCGGTGCTGACCACCGATATCGTCAACACGGTGGTGAAGACGCTGGTCTCCACCTCACTCGGCGCCACGGTGGGCAACGCCGTCGGCATTGGCGAGGAAGCGACCTTCCTGGTGACGGCCACGCTGGGCGAGGGCGCGCAGCGCCTCGTCCTGCGCGACGTGCTGCCGACGGGCCTGGACCTGGTGAGCAGCGAGCTGGTCTCGCTCGGCGGCATCACCGGCTCCGGCCTCAGCCTTGGCTCGGCCGGCAGCTACGACGCGGCCACGCGGACCCTCTCCTTCAACCTGGGCGACATCAACAACCCCTTCGACAATCTCTCCACGCTGAATGACCAGGTGGTCTTCAAGGTGGTGGCGAAGGTGGCCGACATTGCCGGCAACACGGCCGGCAAGGTGCTGGACAATTCCGGTCAGGTGGTTTCCTCCGCCCCGGTGAACCCCTATGCGGTGGCGCCGGGCTCCTCGCTCACCACCGTCAGCGAGAATGAGGCGGTCACGGTCGTGCGCGCCTCGCTCGGCGGCATCGCCTTCACCGACATCGCGGGCGATGGCCAGCGCGGCGCGGGCGACACGGTGCTGGCCGGCATCACCGTCACGCTGCTGAACGCCGATGGCTCGCCCACGGGCCGCACGGCGACCACGGGGCCCGATGGTTCCTACCTCTTCGACGGCCTGGTACCCGGCAGCTATCGCGTCCGCTTTGACGAGAGCGGCGGCAATGAGCGCACCCTGGGCAATACGGGCGCGGACACGACCGACAGCGATGCCGACCAGGCCACGGGCATCACGCCCATCTACACGCTCGCCAATGGCGACAATCTCCGCAACGTGGATGGCGGCTTCTACAAGCTCGCCACCATCGGCGACCGCGTCTGGGAGGACATGGACGCCGACGGCCTGCAGGATGACGGCGCGACCGGCATTGTAGGCGCCACGGTGCAGCTGCTGGACAGTGGCGGCACCGTCGTCGGCACCACCACCACCGGCGCGGATGGCTTCTACCAGTTCACCGGCCTGATCCCCGGCAGCTACTCGGTGCAGGTGCTGCCCGCGGGCTTCACCGCCTCGACGCAGAATGCCGGCGCCAATGCCAATGAGGCGACCGACAGCGACATCAACGCGACCGGCCGCAGCGATGCCTTCACCCTGGTCAGCAACCAGAATGAGGCGCGGCTGGATGCGGGCCTGTTCAAGGTGGTCAAGCTCGGCGGCACGCTCTTCGAGGATGTGAATGGCGATGGCCTGCAGGGCGGCCCTGGCGAGGGTGGCATTTCCGGCCGCCTTGTCACGCTGCTGGATGCGGCGGGCAATTCGACGGGCGTGACGACCTTCACCGACGGCAACGGCAACTACCTCTTCGAGGGTCTGCGCCCCGGCACTTACGCGGTGCAATTCGCGCCGGATGCGGCCACGCCCTTCACCAAGCCCAATGTCGGGCTGAACAATGGCGTCGACAGCGACGCCAACGTCACCACTGGCAAGACCGAGACGGTGACGCTGCTCTCGGGTGGCGATGACCGCACGCTCGATGCGGGCGTCTATCGCCCGGCCAGCATCGGCGACCGCGTCTTCGAGGATATGAACGGCAATGGCCTGCTGGATCCGGGCGAGCCCGGCCTGGCCGGCGCGACCGTTCGCCTGCTGAATGCCGATGGCACGCCGGTGGCGGGCGTCTCGTCCATCACGACCGACGCCACGGGCGGCTACAGCTTCACCCAGCTGGCGCCGGGCGACTACCGCGTCGAGATCATCCGCGCCGGCTATGTGCCGACGCTGAAGGACAACGCCCCCGATGGCGTGGACAGCGACATCGGGGCCAATGGCCGCACCGATGTGGTGAACCTGATCTCCGGCGAGATCGACAATTCGGTGGATGGCGGCCTCTATCGCCTGGCCAGCCTGGGCGACCGCGTCTGGCTCGACGCCGATAATGACGGCCAGCAGGATGCGGGCGAGGCCGGCGTCTCTGGCATCACCGTCCGCCTGCTGCGCGCCGATGGCACGCCTGTCCCGGGCGTGGCGCCCGTCACCACCGGCGTGAACGGCGTCTACAGCTTCGCCAACCTTGCCCCCGGCGACTACCGGGTGGAATTCGTGGCCCCCGCGAACCGCGCCTTCGGCAAGCAGGATTTGGGCCTGGATGCCAGCGACAGCGATGTGAACAGCGCTGGCCTCACGGGCATCATCAGCCTGGAATCCGGCGAGAACGACAACAGCGTGGATGCCGCGCTGGTCGAGCTCGGCAACCTCACGGGCCGCGTCTGGGTGGACCGGGACGGCGATGGGCTGGAGGAAGGCGGCGAGGCCTCGCAGGCCGGCATCACCGTGCGCCTGCTCAATGCCGATGGCAGCTTCACCGGCCGCACCGCGACCACGGGCGCCGATGGCAACTACCTCTTCACCGAGGTGGTGGCCGGCAGCTACCGCGTCGAATTCGTCCTCCCCTCGGGCCTCAAGCTGACGCTGCGGGACCAGGGCGGCAATGACACGGTGGACAGCGACCCGAACACGGCGAGCGGCATCACGGATCTGGTCAGCGTCTTCCCGGCGACGACCACGCGGGATGTGGATGCGGGCGTCTACGTCCCGGCCAGCCTGGGCGATCGCGTCTGGCACGATCTGGACGCCGATGGCGTGCAGGATGCGGGCGAGGCGGGCCTTGCCAATGTTACGGTGCGCCTGCTGGCCGCTGATGGCGTGACGGTGATCACCAGCACGACCACCAATGGCAGCGGCATCTACAGCTTTGGCGACCTGGCCCCCGGCCAGTATGGCGTGCAGGTGGTCCGCCCCGCGGGCTACGAGACCTCACCCATCGACCTGGGCGGGAACGACACGACCGACAGCGATGCCAATGCGGCCGGCGTCATCGCCCCCGTCATGATCTTCTCCGGCGATGCCCGGACGGATCTGGATGCCGGCCTCTTCCAGCGCGTCACCATCGGTGACCGCGTCTGGATGGACAGCAACGGCAACGGGTTGCAGGACAGCGGCGAGGCGAATGCGCCTGGCGTCACGGTGCAGCTGCGCAACGCGGCCAACACCGTCATCGCCACCACGGCGACGGATGCGACCGGCAACTACAGCTTCGCGAACCTGCTGCCTGGCACCTACAATGTGCGCTTCACGGCGCCCGGCGGCACGGTCTTCACCACGCGCGATGCCGGCAATGACGCGCAGGACAGCGATGCCAACGGCACCAACGGCACCACCTCGAACATCACGTTGACCTCCGGCCAGACGAACAACACCCGTGATGCCGGCCTGCTGCTGGCGGCCTCCATCGGGGATCGCGTCTGGGCCGATCTCGACCGCGATGGCCAGCAGGACAGCGAGGAGCCGGGGCTTGGCGGCGTCACCGTCCGCCTGCTTTCCTCGGCCGGCGCCGTGCTCGCCACCACCACCACGGATGCGGGCGGCTTCTACAATTTCGGCAACCTCCGCCCCGGCAGCTACAGCGTCGAGTTCGCGACGCCCAGCGGCCACACGCCGACGCTGCGTGACATCGGCGCCGATGCCAGCGACAGCGATGCCGGCACGGGCGGCCGCACCGGCAGCTACACCCTGGTGCAGGGCCAGAACCTGACCACGGTGGATGCCGGCTTCATCCCCAATGTGGTGGGTACCTGCGACCTGCCGACCACCCTGCTGACCTCCGGCAATGATGGCTATGTCGGCACCACCGGCCCGGACCACGTGGATGGGCTGGGCGGCAACGACCAGATCCACGGCCTCGCCGGCAATGACTGCCTGCAGGGCAATGACGGCGATGACGCGATCATCGGCCATGACGGGGATGACAAGATCCAGGGCGGCCGCGGGAACGACAACCTGCACGGCAACAACGGCAATGACGTCATCTACGGCGGCGACGGCAATGACGTCGTCGAGGGCGGTGACGGCAATGACTGGGAAGAGGGCGGCGCCGGCAACGACAACATGCAGGGCGAGCGCGGCGACGACACCGTCTTCGGCGGCTCGGGCGATGACACGATCGTTGGCAATGAGGGCAATGACATCGTCCTCGGCGGTGCCGGCAATGACATCATCGATGGCGGCGACAACAACGACACCATCGGCGGCGGCACCGATACCGGCACTGCGCGCCTGGTCAGCGGCCGCATCACCGGCCTCGTGACCGGCGACCAGGTGAATGGCGGCGGCGGCCGTGACAACTTTATCTACCAGCGTGGCGATGGCGTGGACCGTTTCGACGGCTTCAACCCGGCCGAGGGCGACACGCTCACCATCTACGGCCATAGCGGCTTTACGGCGGTGCAGAGCGTGAACGGCCAGACGGTGCTCTACCTCGGCACCAACAGCGCCATCATCATCAACAGCCACTACCCCTTCACCAACCCGGCCGGCCCCTTCCCGGGCATCACCTTCGTGCCCGGCACGGCGGTGGCGCCGCTGCCGACGGAGCGGGCACCCATCCAGGGTGGCGTGGGCCATGACAGCCTGACCGGCACCTCGGGCCGTGACCTGCTGGAGGGGCTGCAAGGCAATGACACGCTGACGGGCCTGGCCGGCAATGACTCGCTGGAAGGCCAGCTCGGCGATGACCTGCTGATCGGCGGCTCCGGCGCGGATGTGATCGATGGCGGCGCGGGTGTGGATACGGCGAGCTTCGCCACCGCCACCAGCGCGGTGACCGCCAACCTGGCGACCGGCCTGGGCACCCAGGGCGATGCCAATGGCGACACTTATGCCGGCATCGAGAACCTGATCGGCTCGGGCTTCAATGACCGACTGACCGGCGATGGCGGCGCCAATCGCCTCGAAGGCGGCGCGGGCAACGACTCGCTCGCGGGTGGTGGCGGCAACGACACCATCCTGGGTGGTGCCGGCCAGGATTCGCTGACAGGCGGGACGGGGGCGGATCGCTTCGTCTGGACCGCGCTGAGCGAGAGTGCCGCGGCCACGCCCGACCGGGTGGTGGATTTCGCCTGGGCGCAGGGCGATGTGCTGGACCTCTCGGCGATTGACGCCAATCTCGGGCTGGCGGGCGACCAGGCCTTCACGCTGGTGGCGGGCAATGCCTTCGCCGGCGGCGGCCAGGGCTCGATCCGCCAGGCGCAGAGCGGCAGTGACACCCGGGTCGAGATCGACCAGGGCGATGGCGGCGCGGCCGAGGCGGTGATCATCCTGACCGGGTTGCACACCCTCGTGAACACCGACTTCGTGTTCTGAGGCGGGGCCCGGCACGGGGGTGCCGGGAAACCCACCGGTTCAGAGAAAAGCCCCGGCGGGTGACCGCCGGGGCTTTTCCGTATTTGCTGCGCGATGCCGAGCAAGAAAAAGGCCCCCGGCGCGCAGCACCGGAGGCCCATCTGTGGCGCCTGGAGGAGGCGGCCTATTCGGCCGTCGCTTCCGGTTCCTTCTCCGCCTCGCCATCACCATCCGGCTTGGGCAGGGCGGCGGGCGGCGTTTCCGCGATGTCGAAGCTGAGCGCGCCGTCCAGCAGGTTCACCTTGACCGCGCCACCCTTCACCAGCTTGCCGAAGAGGAGTTCCTCGGCGAGCGGCTTCTTGATGAATTCCTGGATCACGCGGGCCAGCGGCCGCGCGCCATAGAGCGGGTCATAGCCGCGCTCGGCCAGCCATTCCTTGGCGGCGGAGCTCAGCTCGATCGTGACGTTGCGGTCGGCGAGCTGCGCCTCCAGCTGCATCACGAACTTCTCGACCACCTGAGCCACGATCTCGGCCGAGAGGCCGGCGAAGGGGATCACCGCGTCCAGACGGTTGCGGAACTCAGGCGTGAACATGCGCTTCACCGCCTCCTGGTCCTCGCCCTCGCGGACGGGGCTGCCGAAGCCGATGGCCGATTTCTGCATGTCGGCGGCACCCGCATTCGTCGTCATGATGAGGATGACGTTGCGGAAATCCACCGTCTTGCCGTTGTGGTCGGTGAGCTTCCCGTGATCCATCACCTGCAACAGGATGTTGTAGAGATCCTGGTGCGCCTTCTCGATCTCATCCAGCAGCAGGACGCAATGCGGGTGCTGGTCAATGCCATCGGTCAGCAAGCCGCCCTGGTCGAAGCCGACATAGCCCGGCGGCGCGCCGATCAGCCGGCTGATGCTGTGCCGCTCCATGTATTCCGACATGTCGAAGCGGATCAGCTCGATGCCCAGCGTCTTGGAGAGCTGCTTCGCCACCTCCGTCTTGCCGACGCCCGTCGGGCCGCTGAACAGGTAGTTGCCGATCGGCTTCTCGGGGTCGCGCAGGCCCGCGCGGCTCAGCTTGATGGCGGAGGAGAGCGCGGTGATGGCCGCATCCTGCCCGAAGACCATCGCCTTGAGGTCACGCTCCAGGGTGCGCAGCGTCTCCTTGTCGTCGGCCGAGACGGATTTGGGGGGAATGCGGGCGATCTTCGCCACCACCTCCTCCACATCCTTCAGCGTCACGGTCTTCTTGCGCTTGCCCTCGGGCACCAGCATGCGCGAGGCGCCCACTTCGTCGATCACGTCGATCGCCTTGTCGGGCAGCTTGCGGTCATGGATGTACTTGGCCGAGAGCTCCACCGCGGCGCGGATCGCCTCCGGCGTGTACTTCACCTTGTGGTGCTTCTCGTAATTGGTCTTGAGGCCCTGGAGGATCTTGACCGTGTCCTCGACCGAGGGCTCGTTCACGTCGATCTTCTGGAAGCGCCGCACGAGCGCGCGGTCCTTCTCGAAGTGGTTGCGGTATTCCTTGTAGGTGGTGGAACCGACGCAACGCAGCGTGCCCTGGGCCAAGGCCGGCTTCAGCAGGTTCGACGCATCCATGGCACCGCCCGAGGTCGCACCCGCGCCGATCACCGTGTGGATCTCGTCAATGAAAAGGATGGAGCCCGGCTGGGCCTCCAGCTCATTCACCACGGCCTTCAGCCGCTCCTCGAAATCGCCGCGGTAGCGGGTGCCCGCCAGCAGCGAACCCATGTCGAGCGAGAAGATGGTGGATTTCGCCAGCACCTCCGGCACGTCGCCTTCGACGATGCGCTTGGCCAGGCCCTCGGCGATGGCCGTCTTGCCCACGCCCGGATCACCCACATAGAGCGGGTTATTCTTGGTGCGGCGGCAGAGGATCTGGATCGTGCGCTCGATCTCGTGGTCACGGCCGATCAGCGGGTCGATCTTGCCGGCCTGGGCGCGCTTGTTGAGGTTCACGCAATAGGTGCTGAGCGCATCCTGGTTGCGGTTGCCGCCGCGCGGCTTCTCCTCGCGCTCCTCCTTGCCGGCATTCTCCTCCGGCGTCGGCGCCTGGCCCTGGACAGGGCGCGGCTGCGAGCGGCCGGGGGCCTTGGCGATGCCATGGCTGATGAAGTTGACGGCATCGAGGCGCGTCATGTCCTGCAATTGCAGGAAATAGACGGCGTGGCTCTCGCGCTCGCTGAACAGGGCGACCAGCACATTCGCGCCCGTCACCTCGTCCCGGCCGGAGGATTGCACATGGATGGCCGCGCGCTGCACCACGCGCTGGAAGCCCGCGGTCGGCTTCGGATCGCCCGTGCGGTCGCTGACCAGGCCGGCCAGGTCCTTGTCGAGGAATTCGGTGAGTTCCCGCTTCAGGCGGTCCACATCCACGCCGCAGGCACGCAGCACGGTGGTGGCGTCCGCATCCTCGCCGAGCGCGAGGAGCAGGTGTTCGAGGGTGGCATATTCATGGCGGCGGTCATTGGCGAGGCCAAGCGCGCGATGGAGCGTCTGCTCAAGGTTGCGGGACAGCATGGATCAACGCTCCCACTGGAGATGGCCAGAGCCGAGGATCGGTCTTGGCGGATGGATGATGATGTGGTGGCGCTCCCTTGCCGTCACACCCCATGCGTCATGTCAAAAATGTCATTCCGCATGGCGATACAGTTCCAGTCTCACTCTTTCTCAATCGTGCATTGCAACGGGTGCTGGTTCTGGCGGGCCAGATCCATCACCTGCGTCACCTTCGTTTCGGCCACTTCGTAGGTGTAGACACCGCAGACGCCGACGCCGCGGCGGTGGACATGCATCATGATAC
Organism: Roseococcus sp.; assembly: GCF_019747315.1. Lineage (GTDB taxonomy): Bacteria > Pseudomonadota > Alphaproteobacteria > Acetobacterales > Acetobacteraceae > Roseococcus. The sequence continues at coordinate 26,163 of NZ_JAIEQY010000358.1, forward strand.
GCGTGGCTTCGTCCCGATTCTTCTGAAAAAATCGTTCCAGCACGTGAACCACGAATTCCATGGGCGTGTAGTCGTCATTCAGCATGAGGACCTTGTACATCGCCGGCTTCTTGGTCTTCGGGCGCGGCTTGACGACGACGCCGGTGGCGGGGCCGCCATCGCCGTCGCGCTTGTCCGGCTCAGACATGATCGGGGTCATCATCATACGGTTCCGGTCGTTCATCTCGGCGGTTCGGGCGCAGGTCATCGGGGACAGGATATCGGTTGCCTGGGCCCCACGGGAAGGGGTTCGGTGCATCCAGGTGCCGAATGTCGAAAAGGAAAGGGCCCGGACCGTCGAAACGGCCGGGCCCCAAGTCAGGTGGGGGCGCGGCTGCGCCCCCATTCCGATAGGCTGAACGCTTGAATTACGCCGCGATCGGCTTGGCGATCTTTTCCATGGCGAGCGTCATGCGGGCCGAAATCGGCTCGATGGACGTCTCGGCCAGCTTCAGCGCGGCTTCCGAGATCTTCGTCGTGTCGTTCACGGCGCGCTCGAAGGCGGTCTTGGTGAAGGTCGCCTGGAAATCGGCGGCGTCCTTCAGGCTCTTCATGGTGGACATCGCCTTCACGCCCTCGATGGCGTGCTCGGAGAAGGCCTGGAACATCGCCATGGTCTGGCGGGACAGGTCCTGCACCCCGGTCACGTAGAGCTGCGAGGCCTTGGTGATCGCCTCCAGGTTGCCGCGGCTGAACTCGGCGGCCTCTTCGGCGGCCTTCAGCATGTCGCCAGCGGTCTTGTTGGCGGTCTCCATGGTCTTCTCGACGGCCACGCGGGCCTGGGCCGTGCTATCCTCGACGATCTTCTTGGCGCTCGCGGCGCCGGTCTGGGCGGCCTGGGTCATCGCCTTCTTCATGTCTGCCTGATTGGCCATGTTCGTCATCCTTCTGAATGGCCAACCCCAGGGTCAGAAGGGGCGCGGCCGTGTTTTGCTGCGATGCAGCATGAAGCCTATCTAGGAGCCAGCCCCGGCCGATGCAAGCACTTTTTGTGCAGTGCACAAAAACCCTTTCGCACCCCCGAAGAGCGAAACGGATGGACAAACGCCCCCATGGCTGTTTCTTTGCCGGCAGAGCGTCAAGCGTTTCGACTGAGCCTTGGGGGAGGCGACACCGAAACGTGCTGGGGACCATGAATGACCTTCACTGCCATCACGCGCGCGGCCATCACGCGCACAGCTTTTGCCGCCTGCTTCCTCATCTTCGCCGGCGCGGCCTCCGCCCAGATCACCGCGCGGGACCGCTACGCCTCGATCGTGGTGGATGCGCGCACCGGCCAGGTGCTGAGCGCCGCCCATGCGGATGAGACGCGCCACCCGGCCTCGCTCACCAAGATGATGACGCTCTACATGCTGTTCGAGGCGATGCGCGATGGGCGGATGACGCTCAGCACGCCCATCCGCGTCAGCGCCGAGGCCGCCTCCCGCCCGCCCTCCAAGCTCGGCGTGCCGGCCGGCGGCAGCATCTCGGTCGAGACCGCGATCCTCGCCCTCATCACCCGTTCCGCCAATGACATCGCCTCCGCCGTGGGCGAGAATCTCTCCGGCGATGAGGATGCCTTCGCCCGCGTGATGACGCAGCGCGCCCGTTCCCTGGGCATGACGCGCACCACCTTCCGTAACGCCTCCGGCTTGCCCGACCCCGAGCAGGTGACGACGGCGCGGGACATGTCCCTGCTGGGGCGCCGCCTGATCTCCGACTTCCCGGACCAGTACCGCTATTTCAGCACCCAGTATTTCGCCCATGGCAACCGGATGATCCGCAACCACAATGGCATGCTGCGCGATTACGCGGGCACGGATGGCATCAAGACCGGCTTCATCAATGCCTCGGGCTTCAACATCGTGACCTCGGCGCAGCGCGAGGGCGTGCGCCTGGTGGGGGCGGTGTTTGGCGGCTCCTCCTGGCCGCAGCGCAACAACCATATGGCCGAGTTGCTGGATGATGGCTTCCAGCGCATGGGCGTCCGTTCGGTCCCGGTCATGGCCGCCAATGCCACGCCGCGCGTCGTCGCGGGGCGGGACCCGGTGGCGGGGCCCGGGCCGCGCCGCCTGGTCAGCACGGCTCAGGCGGCGCCGCTGCCGGCCAATCTGGCGCGGAGCCAGCCGCCGC
>NZ_JAIEQY010000298.1 GCF_019747315.1 Roseococcus sp.
GAGGCCAAGGGGGAGGCCAAGGGGGAGGGAAGGGAGGCCACCCCGCCCGCCAGCACATCCGGGTCCACATCGAGAAGGGCGACCTGCCAGCCCTCCTCCAGGAAGCGCCGCGCGGTGGCGAGGCCGATGCCCCGCCCGCCCCCGGTGACGAGGGCGACGCGCGCGCTCACTCTCCCGCCATGCGCAGCGGCGTATGGGGCGCGCCGAGGCGCATCACGGCATTCACATCCGGGGCGGAAGCCAGGCCCACCACCGCATCGGCCAGCGCCCGGGCGCCGTCCGCGCCCAGCACCGCATCGGCCAGGCCGTGGAACTTGGCGCGCAGCTCGGCCTCGGTGAGGAAGTTCGCCGGCTCGCCCTTGGGGACGACGACCTTCTTGCTGAAGACCTGGCCGCGGGCGCGGATGGTGAGCTTGCCGGACATGTTGGCCGGGAACTCGGCCTGGATCTCCGGGTCTTCCTCGCAGGTGATCTTGGGCATCAGGGCGCGCAGCTCGGGCGCGTCCATCTTCGGGTAGCTGTCCCAGCCGAAATGCCCATGGGCCAGCGCGCAGGCGACGACGAAGGGCCCGCTGAACTGGCCATCCACGACATTCTGCGGGTTCTGCTTATAGGCCAGCGGCGCGCCGACCAGCAGCATGCCCTTGTTGGGCAGGCCCATGGTGACGCTCTCGATCTCCGCGGCCTTCAGCCCATGCTCGGCACGAAGCGCGAGTGCGGCATCCACATTGGCATGGCCGTATCGGCAGGAGGGATAGGGCTTCACCGCCGTTTCCATCAGCTCATATTGCGTGCCCAGGCCCTGGAGCGCGCGCTCCGGATTGGGGTTGGGCGCATAGGCGCGCAGGAAGCCGGCCTTGCCCTCCAGCGCCTCGGCCGCGCCGCGGAAGCCCTCGCGCGCCAGAAGTGCCGCGGAGAGGCCCGCCATGGCGGCCCAGCCCACCTGGAAGCGCTTGGTCCAGGCGCCATTCTTCAGGAATTGCAGGCTGCCGGCGGATTGGCTGAGCGCAATGCCGAGCGCATCGGCGATCTGCGCCTCGCTCAGCCCCATCACACGCCCCGCGGCGGCCGCACCGCCAAACACGCCGCAAGTGGCCGTCGGGTGGTAGCCGCGGTCGTAATGATCGCCACCCGGCAGCGCGAGGGCCAGGCGGTTCGTCACCTCATAGCCCGCCACGATGGCGGCGATGACATCGGCGCCCGAGGCACCCGTCAGCTCGGCGGCGGCCAGGGCTGCGGGGATCACGGGCGCGCCGGGATGCAGCGTGCCGGCGGCATGGGTGTCGTCGAAATCGAGGCTATGGGCGAAGGCGCCGTTCAGCAGCGCGGCGCCGGCGGGGGACCAGCGGCTGCTCTCGCCGAAGACGGCGTGGTTGCCCGAGGAGAGCCCCATCGCGCGGGCGGCGGCCATGAGGGGCGCGCTGCTCTCGGCGTCATGCCGGCCGCGCACGATATTGCCCAGCAGGTCCAGGATCAGGAAGCGCGTGCGGGTCTCGACCTCGGCCGGCAGATCCTGGTGGCGGATGGTCGCGGCATATTGTGCGAAGCGGGCGGTGAGCGCGGTCATGGCGTTGTCCTCGACAAGGTTTTCTGGATTAAACCAGACCCGTTCCCAACCCACCAGACGCCATGCGGCAAGGTGATGGCCGCCCAACGCGCTTCCGCGTTGCAGTGGGGGGCTGGAAATGGCAGGTAGCCCTGATGTTCACGCGTCGCGTCCTGCCGGTCGGATTCGCCGCCCTGGCGGCCACTCCCGCTTTCGCCCGCAATGCCCGCGGACAGGGGAGCTTCGACGCCTTCCTGGACGGGGTGCGGACCGAGGCGCGACGGGGCGGCGTGAGCGCCGCCACGCTGAGCCGGGCGCTGAGCGGCCTGCGCGCCAATGAGCGCGTGCTGGAGCTGGACCGTCGCCAGGCCGAATTCACCCAGACCTGGCCGCAATACCGGGATGCCCGGCTTTCGACCGCGCGGATCGAGGCCGGCCGCCGCGCCTATGCCGATAATCGCGCGCTGCTGGAGAGCATCCAGGCCCGTTTCCGGGTCTCGGCGCGGGTGGTGGTGGCGATCTGGGGGCTGGAGACGAATTACGGCGGCTTCACCGGCAATTTCAATGTGATCGAAGCGCTGGCAACGCTCGCCTGGGAAGGCCGCCGCGCCGCCTTCTTCCGCGCCGAGCTTCTGGCGGCGCTGCGCATCCTCGATGCCGGGAATGTCAGCGTGGACCGCATGCGCGGCAGCCATGCCGGCGCCATGGGCCACCCGCAATTCATGCCCACCAGCTTCGAGCGCCTGGCCGTGGATTTCGACGGCGACGGGCGGCGGGATATCTGGGACAGCCGCGCCGATGCGCTGGGCTCCATCGCCAATTACCTCGGCCGCAATGGCTGGCGGGAAGGGGAGGTCTGGGGCTTCGAGGTGCTGCTGCCCCGCGGCTTCGACACCGCAATCGCCGATCACCGCCAGATGCGCCCCATGGCCGAATGGAGCCGCATGGGTGTGTCGCGTGCCAGTGGCGGTGGCCTGCCGGGGAGCCCGGGCGAATGGGCCATCGTGATCCCGGGGCTTTCGCGCGGGGATGACCAGGCCTTCATGGTGGGCGCCAATTTCATCGCGATCCGCCGCTACAACCCGTCCAACTTCTACGCGACGGCCGTAGGATTGTTGTCGGATCGGGTGGCGTGAGGTTTCTTTTCCTTGGGCTTCTTGTCCTGGCCGGCTGCGCAGAAACCCCGGCGCCTCAGCCGCGTTATTTCCTAGGCGAGCCCTATCGCGAGGGCGGCCTGTGGTCCTATCCCAAGGAAGAATTCGCGCTGGAGGAGGCGGGCATCGCCGCCATCATGCCGGTGGCCACGGGCTTGACCGCCAATGGCGAGCTCCGGGACGCCCAGGCCATGGTCGCCGCCCATCGCACCCTGCAATTGCCGGCCATCGTGACCGTCACCAACCTGGATAATGGCCGCTCGCTGAGGTTGCGCGTGCATGAGCGCGGGCCGGCCATGGCGGGGCGCATCATCGCCGTCTCGCCCCGCGCGGCCACGCTGCTTGGCGCCAGCGGGCCCTTCCGGGCGCGGGTCGTGCTGGATGGCAATGCCTCGCGCGCCGCGATCGAGGGGCTGGCGGGGCAGGCGGCGCCGCTGCCCATCGCCACCGCGCCGGTCGGCCGTGTCGAGCGCGAAAGCCTGGCCCCGCCGGACGGCGCCCGCGGCACGACCCAGGCGGTGAGTGCCACGCCGCGCCCCGAGGCCGTCACCACCACCACGGCGCGAGAGCCGGAGCGCCTGCCCGAGCAGGTGATCCAGGGTCCGCCCAGTTCCGGCCAGATCTGGCTGGAGGCCGGGCGATTCTTCCGGCGGGACCTGGCCCAGGCCCAGGCCGCGCGCATCGGCGGCCGGGCCGAGCCCTTCGGCCCATCGGGGCGCCAGCAGCAATGGCGCGTCCGATCCGGCCCCTATGCCGGCATCGCCGCGGCGGATGCGGCGTTGGCCCGGGCCATTGCCCTGGGCCAGCCGGATCTCCGGCTTGCGGTGGAATAGAGCTGGGGCGTATGCACTGACCCCTTCGCCGAGGGGATTCTGATGTTCCGCCGAGTCATGATCGGGGCCACGGCCGGGCTCGGCCTCGCTGCGCCCGCCCTGGCCCAGAACCGACCGCCCGCCCAGCCGCAGCGCCAGCCGGCGCGGCCCACGGGCCCGCCGGCCACGCCCGCGCAATCGCCGATCGGCCCGGTGGATACCATAGCGCGCTCCGTCCTCCTGGTGGATTTCGAGACCGGCGCCACCCTGCTGAACAAGCAGGCGGATGAGCGCATGCCGCCGGCCTCGATGTCCAAGCTCATGACCATGTATGCGGTGTTCGAGCAGGTGAAGGCCGGCCGGCTGCGCATGGACCAGCCATTGCCGGTGAGCGAGGCCGCCTGGCGCATGGGTGGCTCCAAGATGTTCCTGGAGCGCGGCAGCACCGCCACGGTCGAGGAATTGTCGCGGGGCGTGATCATCCAGTCCGGCAATGACGCCTGCGTGGTCTTCGCCGAGCATATCTCGGGCTCGGAGCGGGCCTTTGCCGAGATGATCACGGCGATGGGCCGGCAGATCGGCCTCACCTCCAGCACCTTCCGCAACTCGACCGGCTGGCCCGACCCCGAGCACCGGATGACGGCGCGCGACCTGGCCACCTTGGCCCGGCGCATCATCGTGGACCACCCCGACAGCTATCGCTTCTACAGCGAGCGCAGCTTCCGCTGGAACAACATCACCCAGGAGAATCGCAACCCGCTGCTGGGCCGCGTCGCCGGCGCCGATGGGCTGAAGACCGGCCATACGGAGGAGGCGGGCTTCGGCCTCACCGCCAGCGTGAAGCGGGGCGAGCGGCGGCTGATCCTCGTGGTGGGCGGCCTGCCCAGCATGCGGGCCCGCGCCGAGGAATCCGAGCGGCTGATGGAATGGGGCTTCCGTGAATTCGACAATGTGGTGCTGTTCCGCGCCGCCGACACGATCGAGGAGGTGCCGGTCCATCTGGGCGAGCGCCGCACCGTGCCGCTGATCGGGGGCCGTGAGGTGGTGGCGACCGTCCCGCGCGGCTGGCGCGAGACCTTGCAGGCCCGCATCCGCTACGACGCGCCGGTGCCGGCCCCGGTGGTGAAGGGGCAGGAGCTTGGCCGACTGGAGGTCTCGGGCCGCGGCGTGCCGCCGATGACCTTGCCGCTCTATGCGGGGGCGGATGTGGAGCGTCTTGGGATGATTTCCCGCATTCCGGCCGTGGTGAGCCGCCTGATCGGCGGCGGGACTTGATTCCCAAATTTATCACGCTGGAAGGCGGCGAGGGTTCAGGAAAATCAACCCAGGTAAAAATTCTTTCCGCCTGGCTGGCGGACCTTGGGTATTCCGTCCTGCGAACGCGAGAGCCCGGCGGTTCCGCCGGCGCCGAGGCCGTGCGCGGCCTGCTGCTGGGCCGCTCAGGTTGGGATCCCGTCGCCGAGATGGCGCTGCATTTCGCGGCCCGGCGCGAGCATTGGACGCGAAGCATCCAGCCCAGCCTGGCCGCCGGCAGCTTTGTGGTGTGTGACCGCTTCTTCGACAGCACGCTGGCCTATCAGGTGGCCGGGCAGGGGGCGCCCCGCCAGGTCTGGGCCGATCTGCGCGCCGCCACCCTGGGCGATGTGACGCCGGACCTGACCCTGCTGCTGGACATCCCGGTGGAAAAGGGGCTGGAACGCGCCATGCGCCGGGGCGAGACCAACCGCTATGACAGGCTGGGATTGGCCTTTCACCAGCGCATCAGGGATTCTTTCCTGGCCCAGGCCGCGGCCGAGCCTGGGCGCTTTGCCGTGGTGGACGCCTCGGCGCCGCTGGAAGCGGTGAGCCAGGCGATCGCCGCCACCTGCCGCGCGAGGCTCGGCCTGCCGTGATCGCGCCCCGCGCCAATCCGCTTTTGGTCGGGCATGAGGCTGCGGCGGAGGGGCTCGCTTCCGCCACGCGCTCCGGCCGGCTGCACCATGCCTGGCTGTTTTGCGGCCCGCCCGGCATCGGCAAGGCCACGCTGGCCTATCGCTTCGCCCGCTGGCTGCTGGCGGGGCAGCCGCCCGGCGCGGAGCCGCTGCATGTGCCCGAGCAGGACCCCGCCTTCCGCCGCGTCGCCGCCGGCAGCCACCCCGACCTCATGGTGCTGGAACCCCAGGCCGAGCCCGGCAAGCGCCGCATCATCAAGGTGGATGAGGCCCGGGCTGCCCGCGCCTTCCTGAACTTCACCGCGGCCGAGGGCGGCTGGCGCGTCGTTGTCATGGATGAGGTGGAGGCGATGGAAGCGGCCTCGGCCAATACCATCCTGAAAACGCTGGAAGAACCGCCGCCGCGCACGGTGCTGCTGCTGATCACCGCCTCGCCCGGGCGCCTCTTGCCCACCATCCGCAGCCGCTGCCGCCGGCTGGACCTCTTTGGCCTCGATGACGGCGCCATGGAGCGGCTGCTGACCCTCTGGCTACCAGATCTGCCACGGCTGGACCGGGCCGAGTTGATCCGCCTGGCCGAGGGCTCGCCCGGCCGCGCGCTGGAACTGGCGCAAGGGGAGGGGGTGGAACTCGCCCGCCTGGCCGAGGCGACCTTGCAGAACCTGCCCAGCGGCCTCGCCGCCCATGCCCTGGCCGACCGGATCGCGGGACGCGAGGCCGCGCTGGCCTTCCCGGCCTTCTTCACCTTGCTGCTGCGCGGCCTCTCCCAGGCGGTGCGCGATGCCGCCCGGGGCGGCCCGGTCGCCCCCTGGCTCGGCAACCGCCCGCTGGCCGCCTGGGTGGAAGCGGCCGAAGCCGTCTCGAAGCTGGTGCAGGAGACGGAGCGCCTCTCGCTCGATCGCCGCCAGGCGGTGCTGGTGGCCATGGACAGCTTGCGGGGAGGCTAGAGGCGCTTCATAGGTCAGGCATGAGCCCGATCTACCTGACCACCCCGATCTATTATGTGAATGACAAGCCGCATATCGGCCATGCTTACACAAGCCTGGCGACGGATGTGCTGGCCCGCTGGCACCGTCTCTCCGGGCGGGAAGTGTACTTCCTGACCGGCACGGATGAGCACGGCCAGAAGGTCGAAAAGGCCGCCCAGGATGCGGGCGAGGACCCGCAGGCCTTCACCGACCGCGTGAGCCAGGCCTTCCGCGACCTGACGGTCACCATGGGATTTTCCAATGACGGCTTCATCCGCACCACGGAGCCGCGGCATTACGCCGCCTGCCAGGCGCTGTGGAACCGGCTGAAGGAGCGGGGCGAAATCTACCTCGGCGCCTATGAGGGCTGGTACGCGGTGCGCGACGAGGCCTTCTATGGCCCGGATGAACTGACCGAGCGGGATGGCGTGAAATACGCCCCCTCGGGTGCGCCGGTGGAATGGGTGCGGGAGCCTTCCTATTTCTTTAAGCTCTCAGCCTGGGCCGACAAGCTACTGGAATACTACGAAACCAACCCGGACTTTATCGCCCCCGCCAGCCGGCGGAATGAGGTGATCAGCTTCATCAAATCCGGGCTTTCGGATCTCTCGATCTCGCGCACCTCCTTCCGCTGGGGCGTGCCGGTGCCGGGCGATGACGCGCATGTGATGTATGTCTGGCTGGATGCGCTCACAAACTACATCACGGCGCTGGGCTATCCCGATGAAAAGACGGAACTCTGGAAGTTCTGGCCAGCCGATGTGCATTTCGTCGGCAAGGATATCCTGCGCTTCCACGCGATCTACTGGCCGGCCTTCCTCATGGCCGCCGAGCTGCCGCCGCCCAGGCGCGTCTTCGCCCATGGCTGGTGGACCAATGAGGGGCAGAAGATCAGCAAGTCCCTCGGCAATGTGATTGATCCTCTCGCCCTGGTCGAGGAATTTGGCCTGGACCCCGTGCGCTACTTCCTGCTGCGCGAGGTGCCCTTCGGCCAGGATGGCGATTTCGCCCGCGGCGCGCTGGTGAACCGGCTGAATGGCGAGCTGGCCGATGTGCTGGGGAACCTGGCGAACCGCACGCTTTCGCTGATCCAGCGGAATTGCGAGGGCAAGCTGCCCGCGCTGGCACCGCCGGCAGACGCCGATACAGGCCTGCTCACTCCCCTCGAAACCATGGCAGAGACGGTCGACAAGTTACTGGAAAATCAGCAATATCATCTGGCTCTGGAGGAAATCTTCGTCCAGGTGCGTGGCGCCAATGGCTATATCACCGTCCAGGCGCCCTGGGCGCTGAAGAAGACGGACCCGGTGCGGATGACCGAGGTGCTGCGCCACCTCCATACGGCGCTGCGCGCCTATGCGACCGTGCTGCAGCCCTTCATGCCCGGCAGCATGGCCGCGCTGCTGGACCAGCTCGCCGTGCCGGCCGAGGCGCGCAGCCTGGCGGCGCTCACCACGCCCTTGCCCGAAGGCCTGCCGCTTCCGCCGCCCTCGCCCTTGTTCCGCAAGGTCGAGGCGGCCGCATGATCACCGACAGCCACTGCCACCTGGATTATTTCGCCGAGACGGAGATCGAGGAGATCCTGGCCCGCGCCGCCGCCGCAGGCGTGACGCGCATGGTCACCATCGGCACCTCTGTCGCGCAGGCCGTCGCGGTGCGCGCCCTGGTGGAGCGCTTCCCACAGGTCTGGGGCACGGTCGGCGTCCATCCGCACCGTGCGGCCGAGGGCGAGATGCCCAGCGTGGAAGACCTCATCGCGCTGGCCGACCATCCCCGCATCATCGGCCTGGGCGAAAGCGGCCTGGATTATTTCTACGACAAGGCCCCGCGCGACGTGCAGCAGGAAGGCTTCCGCCGCCATTGCCGCGCCGCCCGGGAATCCGGCCTGCCGCTGGCCATCCACGCGCGTGAGGCGGATGCCGACATCGCGCGCATCCTGGCCGAGGAACGGGCAGGGGGCCACCTTCCCTTCCTGCTACATTGCTTCAGCTCCACGCCGCAACTCGCTGATCAAGCAGTGGAGATGGGTGGTTATATCTCCTTCTCCGGCATCCTGACCTTCCCGAAATCCACGGAACTCCGCGAGGTCGCGGCCAGGCTGCCGCTGGACCGGCTCCTGCTGGAAACCGACTCGCCCTATCTCGCGCCTGTGCCCTTGCGCGGAAAGCGCTGCGAGCCCGGCTACACCGCCCATACCGCCAAGGTTCTGGCGGAATGCCGGGGCTTCAGCGTGGAAGATATCGGCCGCATCACCACCGAGAACTTCCTTCGCCTCTACCCCAAGGCCGCATGAATCCGGCGCTTCGGGTTACGCTGCTCGGCACCGGCCCATCCCAGGGGGTGCCGGCGGTGGGTGGCCCGGACGGGCTGGGCAATTGGGGTGAATGCGACCCCGCCGAACCGCGCAACCGCCGGATGCGGACCTCGGCACTGGTCGAAGCCGAAGATGGCCGGGCGCTTCTGGTGGATGCCGGGCCGGATTGCCGGGCGCAGCTTCTGGGCGCGCGTGTCCGGCGGCTGGACGGGTTGCTCGTCACCCATGCCCATGCCGACCACATCGCCGGGCTGGATGAGCTGCGCGCCGTCAACCGCTCCATGGGCGCCGTCCTGCCGCTCTATGCCAGCGCCGTGACCCTGGCCGAGCTTCAGGCGCGCTTCGCCTATGTCTTCCAGCCCGCAACCGGCTTCTTCTACCGGCCCGCGCTGGAGGGGCAGGTGGTGGCGCCCGGCGGCCCGGTGACGCTGGCCGGCCTCAGCTGCGAGCTCATGGACATGGACCACGGCGCCATGCGCAGCCTGGGCCTCAGGATCGGCCGCTTTGCCTATACGACCGACGTGATCCGCATGCCGCCCGAAAGCCTGGCGCGATTGCATGGGCTCGACACCTGGGTCGTCAGCTGCATGCAGCCTGGCGACCAGAACCCCGTCCATGCCGGCCTCGACCAGGTGCTGCGCTGGTGGAACGCGCTCAAGCCACGCCGCACCGTGCTGACCCATCTGGGCGACCGGATGGATTACGCCCGCATCACGGCGCGCTTGCCCGAGGGCGTGGAGCTCGGCTTCGACGGGCTGACGCTGGAGATCCCGGCCTGATGTTCACCCACAGGCTTTTCCACAGGGCATTTCTTTCCATAATAAACATTATGCGATAATCTGACCTGTGCATAAACCGGAGCACCCCATGACGAACCCCGCCCCCACACTCCAGGCCCTGCTCGATGTGATGGCGCGGCTGCGCGACCCGGCCACGGGCTGCCCCTGGGATATCGTCCAGGATTTCGCCTCCATCGCGCCCTATACGGTCGAGGAAGCGCATGAGGTGGCCGATGTCATCCAGCGCGGCCCGGAGCCCGCGGCGCTGATGGATGAGCTGGGCGATCTTCTGCTGCAGGTCGTCTATCACGCGCAGATGGCTGAGGAGCGCGGCTGGTTCAGCTTCCAGGATGTGGCGGCCGGCGTGACCGCCAAGATGATCCGCCGCCATCCGCATGTTTTTGGCAGCGCCGAGATCGCGACCGCCGAGGCCCAGACCGAGGCCTGGGAGGTCCAGAAATCGGCCGAGCGCGCGGCCCGGGCAGAGAGTGGCGTCCTGGCCGGCGTGGCCACGGCCCTGCCCGGCCTGACCCGCGCCGCCAAGCTCACCCGCCGCGCCGCCCGTGTCGGCTTCGATTGGCCGGATGCCGCCGCCGTCCTGGACAAGCTGGACGAGGAAGTGGCCGAGCTGCGCGCCGAATTGCCGGCCGCCCAGCCCGCGCGCCTGGCCGATGAGCTGGGCGATCTGCTCTTCGTCATGGCCAACTTGGCCCGCAAGCTGGATCTGGACCCCGAGGGCTGCATCGCCCAGGCCAATGCAAAATTCGAACGCCGCTTCGGCGCCGTCGAGGCGGCGCTGGCCGCCCAGGGCCGCTCACCCGCGGATGCCACGCTGGACGAGTTGGAGCAGGAATGGATTCAGGCTAAGGCGAGAGGACTATAATCCTTAGTCACGGCAGGGGGATAAATTCCTGATCGTCGCCGGGCACCTTGGCGAAGCGTTGCGCCGCCCAATCCGCCTTCGCCTGCTCGATCCGTTCCCGGCGCGATGAGACGAAATTCCAGAAGATATGCCGCGGCCCATCCATCACCGCGCCGCCCAGCAGCAGCAGGCGCGCCCCCTTCCCTGTCCCTTGGCCTTCGGCCCGGATCGCCAGCTGGTCGCCGGCGCGGAAGACCAGCATCCGCCCGGCCTCGAACACCTGGCCCGCCACCGAGACGCTGCCCTGCACCACGTAAGCGCCGCGCTCCTCATGCGCGTCGGGCAGCGGGCAGATGGCACCCGGCGCCAATTCGAGATCGGCGTAAAACAGCGGCCAATGCGTCTCCACCGGCGCGCGCGCGCCCCAGCCCTCGCCCGCGATCAGCCGCAGCCGGGCGCCCCCATCCTCGATCACCGGCAGCGCCTCGGCCGGGTGATGCGCGAAGTCGGGGGCTGTCTCCTCCAGCGCGGCCGGCAGCGCGGCCCAGGACTGGATTCCGAAGAGCTTGTTGGGATGCGCGCGTAGCCCGCCCGCCGTGCGCTCGGAATGGGTGATGCCCTGCCCCGCCGTCATCCAGTTCAGCGCGCCCGGCCGGATCGGCTGTTCGGAGCCCAGGCTGTCGCGGTGCATCACCTCGCCCTCGAAGAGGTAGGTGACGGTGGAGAGCCCGATATGCGGGTGCGGCCGCACATCCAGCCCCTTCCCCGTCAGGAACTCGCCCGGGCCCATCTGGTCGAAGAAGATGAAGGGGCCGATCATCTGCTTCTCGCGCGCCGGCAGGGCGCGGCGGACCTCAAAGCCGCCCACATCATGGGCGCGGGGGATGATGACGTGTTCGATCATCGCTGTCCTGGCCATTGGCCGCCGCCGGCGGGCGGCCCTTTCGGGGTGAAGGTATCACCACCATAGCCCGCCTCGGCCGGGATCCGCAGCAAGGTTCCGCCGGCGCCATCCGAAATCGGCTGGGGCATCACCGTCACGATGGGCGCCGCCCCGGCCGCCGCGATCGCCGCTTCGGCCGAGCGCCATTGCGCCAGGCGCAGCAGGTTCAGCCTTGTGGCGAAGACCAGCGTGCGCCGTCCGGCATCGGCCTCCTCCACCGCCACCCCCGGGCGGATCCAGACAGCCTCTACCGCCTCCCGCCCGTCATGAATCGCTTCCTGTCCCTCCGGCGCATGCGCCAGGAAAAAATGCGTATCGAAGCGCTTGGGGCTATGCGCCGGCGTGATCCAATGGGCGAAGGGTGTCAGCGCCGCATGGCTCGGCCGCAGCCCCTTGGCGTGCAGATGCGTCAGGAACTCGCCCTCCGGCGGCAGTTCAGGCCCCGGCGGATGCGCCAGCAGGATGCCCGATTCCTCCCAGGCCTCGCGGATGGCGGCGACTCGGAAGGCGCCCAGCGGGTCCTCGGCGGGCGCCAGGGCGGCATCGGTCGTCTCCACCCGCCCGCCGGGGAAGACCAGCGCGCCGGAGGCGAAATCCACCTCCCTTGCGCGGCACACCATCAGGACTTCCAGCCCCGAGGGGCCGTCCCGCAGCAGGAGGATGGTGGCGGCCGGGCGCGGCAGGACTTGTGTGTTCATGCCGGCCAGTGAAGCCCAAGACGGGGCGCCCGGCTACTCGGCGCGGATATTCCCCTCGCGGATGATGGGCAGCCAGGTCTCGTATTCGCGGCGGATGAAGGCCGCGAATTGCTCGGGCGTGCCGGGCACCACCGTGCCGGCCTGGGCGCGGAACACCTGTTCCTTCACCTCATCCATGCTGATGATCTTCGTGAAGACCTCGTTGATCCGGGCCACCAGGCCCGGCTCCATCCCGGCCGGCGCCATGATCCCGTGCCAGACGGCAGTGCTGAAGCCGGGCAGCGTGTCGGCCAGCGCGGCAATGCCCGGCAGCGCCGGCGTGCCGCCGGGGACCGAGATGGCGATGGCCTTGGCGCGGCCCTCGCGGATCATGTTCAGCCCGGAGGAGACGGTGGGGAAGCCGAATTGCGCATCGCCGCGGATCAGCGCCGTCACCATCTCGGCGCCGCTGCGATAGGGCACATGCACCATCTTCAGCCCCGCCCGCTTCAGGAAGAGCTCCATGAAGAGATGGCTGCCATTGCCATTCCCGGCCGAGGAGAAGGTGAAGCCTTCCGGCCGGGCGCGCGCGGCCGCGATCACCTCGGCCGCCGTGGAGACCGGCACGGAGGGGTGGGCCATCAGCACGCCGGGCAGGTTCACCAGGTGCACGATCGGCGTGAAGGCCGTCATCGGGTCATAGGACAGCGAGTTATAGAGCAGCCGCCCGATGGCATTGGCCCCGACATCGGACATCATGAGCGTCAGCCCATCCGGGCGCTGCTGCGCCACGAAGGCGCCGGCGATGGTGCCGCCGGCGCCGGGCCGATTCTCGACCACCAGGGTCTGGCCACCCGTATGCTCCCCGAAGCGCGCGGCCACGGTGCGGCTCAGCGTATCCACCGCGCCGCCGGCGCCAAAGGGGACGATGAGACGGATCGGCCGGTCGGGCCATGGGCTTTGCCCCAGGGCCGGGGTTGCAAGCAGCACGCCCGCGCCTGCCACAAAATGACGACGATGGATCACCTGCATGGACGTATGCTCCCGATTGGCCCATGGATATGGGTACAGCTTCTTGACCTGGGCTTTGCCCTGACCACTCTCTTCGTGCAAGCATCCTTCCTGATGAATGGGGAACCACCGTGACTTGGTCGTTGCTCGCCCATGAGCCGGAAAGCGGCACCTTCGCGGTCGCCGTCACCACCTGTGCGCTGGCCGTTGGCGCTTCCTGCCCCTTCGTGCGGGCCGGCGTGGGCGCCGTCTCCACCCAATCCATCACGAATCGCTACCTGGGCCCGGCCGTGCTGGATGGCATGGCCCGCGGCCTCTCGCCGGCCGCCGCCATCGAGGGCGCGCTGGCGGGCGATGAGGGCAAGAATCTCCGCCAGATCCATGCCATAGACCGCCACGGCCGCAGCGCCGCCTGGACCGGGCAGAATTGCGTGGAATGGGCGGGGGCGCGCTTCGGCACGGGCTGGTCCATCGCGGGCAACATGCTCTCGGGCGAGGAGGTCATCGCCGATACCCTGGCCAGCTTCCTGGCCCGGCAGGAGCTCGCCCTGCCCGAGCGCATGGTCCAGGCGCTCCAGGCCGGTGAGGCCGCGGGCGGCGACAAGCGGGGCCGGCAATCCGCTGCGCTGAAGCTCATCACCACCGAGGATTTCCCCGACATCGACCTGCGGGTGGATGACCACGCCAATCCGCTGGACGAGCTGGAGCGGTTGCTCAAGCTGTGGCGCGTGACGCGCGGCCCCGGGCTGCGCAACCAGCCCAGCCGCGCCCACCCCTCGGGCAGCGTCAACATGGATGCGATCGAGGCGAATTGGCGCAGGCAAGGGCTCGATCTGAAGTTCCGGCGCTGAGCCGGCCCACCCCTTGCCGACAATTCCTGACATTCGCCGCATACCGCGCGGCCGCCCTGTCGGATAATCTTCCACCCGGGTCGTCGCCTTCCCCAGGCCATGATCGGGGAGAGGGCGGCGCCGCGACGGCATGACGGAACGCAAGGAAGCCCTCGGCCGTTCGGCGGATGAAAAATTGCTGCGCGCCGTCCCTGGCTGGGGCCTGTCCTGGCATGCGGCGCGAACCCGGCTGGCGGTTCAGCTGGGTGTCGTGGCGATGCTCGTCATTGCGCTGCACATGGCGCTGATGACGGGCGTGCGCTGGACGCGGGAGCGCGACATCGCCATCGGGCTGGAGCGCGCCCAGGGCGATGCGCTGACGGTCGAGGGCTGGCTGCGCCGCTCCTTCGACGGCATCGGCCTGGCACTCGACCTGATGCAGGAGCGGCAGCGCCTGCTCGACACGGACCCCGCCCGGGCCGTCGCCGTCGAGGACATCCTGCGCGGCTTCGTGGACACCAAGCGCTTCGGCATCATTCTGACCGTGGTCATTGACGTTGACGGTTTCTCCCGCTGGTCCAACCAGGCCCATGTGACCACCCTGGACCTGCGCGACCGGCGGCATTTCCAGGTCCATCTCGAGGGCCATACCGGCACCTATGTCGCGGATCCCGTCCGCGGCCGGATCAGCGGGGCGGTGGCGGTGATCTTCAGCCGGCGCATCAACCATCCGGATGGCAGCTTCGCCGGGGTGGCCGTCGTCTCGCTCGATCCCATCCAGCTGTCGCGGCATCTGGCGGAGATGATGCCCTTTCCCGAAATCCGGGTCGGCGTCTCGCGCCTCGGCGGGGAAGTCATTTTGCGCAGCGGATGGGCGGCGGAATTGCCCACGGGGCCGCAATTCCCGGTCCCTCGCATCGCCGCGGCCTTGGCCGCAAATGAAACGAAACCTCTCCTGGCCTTCATTCCCGGCACCGACCGTGTCCTTCTCACCAGCACACGCCGGCTGGAGGATCTGGGCCTTGGCCTGGTGCTGGGGCGTGACATGGTCGTCGTGACGCGCCGCTCGCAGGAGCTGCAGCGGCTGGTCTGGTTCGTGGATGCGATGGTGGCCTTGCTGCTGCTGGCAGGGCTGGCGGTCGGCTCCACCCTGCGCGCCCGCCGCGTGGCCCAGGCGGTGGCCAGAGCTTCGGCCCAGCGCGCGCAGGAGGCATCGGTCACCCAAGACGAGGTGAATCGCATGCTCGATACCGTGCCCGGCGTGATTTATCGCGGTGTCTTCGCCCCGGATGGCGGCTTCACGCTGCTCTATCTCAGCCCCAGCTTTTCCAATGTCGCCGGCTGGCCGCCGGAGGCGGCGATGGCCGGCTCAGCCGGGATTGCCGATCTGGCTGAAACCCCACCGGGGCGCGCGGAACAGCTGGCCCGGATGGCGCAGCTCCGCGCCCAGGTGGTGGCGGCGTGCGATCTTAGGCTGCGCCGCCCCGATGGCGGCTTCCGCTGGATGCGCCTCGTATCGCATGCGGTGGCGGACCGGCCCGACGGCCTCGAAATCGTCGGGCTGATGACCGACATCGAGGCGGAGCGGGCGGCCATGGGCAGCAGCATCGCCGCCGGCCGCCTGGCGACCCTGGGCGAGATGGCGACGGGGCTGGCGCATGAATTGAGCCAGCCGCTCTCCTCCATGTCCATGGCGGCGGAGAACGCGATCAATGCGCTGCGGCGCGACAGGACCGAGGGCGTGATCGAGCGGCTGGAGCGCATACCCGCCCAGGCGCAGCGTGCGCGGGTCATCATCGATCATCTTCGCCTGTTCGGGCGGCAGGAGACCGAGGATCGGGCGCCGGTGCGGCTGGACACGGTGCTGGAGGGCGCGATGGTGCTGGTGGAGGGGGTGCTGCGCGACGCCGGGATCGAGCTGACCCTGGAGACGCCGGCGGCGCTGCCGCTCGTCATGGGCAACCAGGTCCTGCTGGAGCAGGTGGTGATCAACCTGCTGCTGAACGCGCGTGACGCGCTGGCCGGGCAGCGGGACCGGCCCCGCAGCGTTCGGATCACCGCCTGCGCCACGGGGACGCAGGTGGAGCTGCGCGTGGCCGATTCAGGGGCGGGCATTTCCGAAGCCGCGCTCCCGCGCCTTTTCGAACCCTTCTTCACCACCAAGCCAGCCGGCGAGGGAACGGGACTTGGGCTCTCCATCTGCCACGGGATCATCCATTCGCTGGGGGGCAGGATCACGGCAGCCAATACCGGGCATGGGGCCGTCTTCACCATCACCCTGCCGGCCGTGCCGGAGAGCGCCCCAGTCGGCGCCTGAGGTCGGCGCCTGAGGTCAGCCGATGGCGGCTTCGACCCTGAGCGCCGCATCCAGCGCCGCCCTTCCCTGCACCCCATTCGCCTCATGCGGCATGCCGTCCAGGATGGCGGCGATGAAGGCGGATTGCTCGGCCTCCAGGCTGTCATGATCGGTCCAGCTGCGGCGGGCCAGGCTCCAGCCCGGCATGTTCTCCACCGATTGGCCGCCATCGGGGGCCAGGTAGTCCAGGCTGCGGGCCAGGAAATCCACCCGCATCTCCCCCTCGGGGCCGAGGGCGCGCAGCTTGCGCTCCAGCCCCACGGCCACGCGGCTCGCCGTCACCTGGGCCTGGGCGCCATTGGCGAAGCGCAGCTGGGCCACCGCCCAATCGGGCAGCGCCGTCATCACCGGGCCGCCCACGGCGCGGACCTCCACCAGCTCCGAGGGGACCAGCGAGAGGATCAGGTCCAGGTCGTGGATCATCAGGTCCAGCACGACCGAGACATCCAGGCTGCGCGGCCGGAAAGGGGCGATGCGCGTGGCCTCCAGCGCCATCAGCCGGCGGCCGGAGAGATTTTGCCGAAGCGTGCGGATGGCGGCCGAATGGCGCTCGATCTGCCCCACCATCAGCACGCGCCCGCCGGCGGCCGCCTGGGCGATCAGCGCATCGGCCTCGGCCAGCGTGGCGGTGATGGGCTTCTCGACGAAGACATGCCGCCCCGCCGCCAGGGCGCGCTCGGCCAGGCGCGCGTGGTAAAGGGTGGGCGTGGCGATGATGACGGCGTCGCTTTCGGCCAGCAGGGCCTCCGCCGTGAGTGCCGGGCAGCCTGCCTCACCGGCGACCAGGGCCGCGCGCGCGGGGTCGGGGTCATGCAGCCCGGCCAGGCTGGCACGGGCCGCGCCGCGCAGCTTGAGGGCATGGAAGCGGCCGAAATGGCCGGCGCCGAAGATTCCGATCTTGAGGGATTTCATGGCGCTGGACTAACAATTCCGGGCAAGGCTTGCATCCCCCCCTCCCCCTCGTCATGTTCCGGCCGGATTTTTGGTCAGGGCTTCATCTCGTCATGATGTATTTCGCGCGCTGGAAGACGGCTGCCATCCTGCTGGTCTGCCTCGTGGGCACGCTGGTCAGCCTGCCCAACCTGCTGCCCCGGGCGGCCTTCCCCGATTGGGCGCCGGTGCGGCAGATCGCGCTTGGCCTCGATCTGCGCGGCGGCTCCTACCTGCTGCTGGAAGTGGACACCTCCGTCCTGCTGCGGGAGCGGCTGGAGAGCCTGGTGGAAGGTACGCGCCGCGGCATGACCCAGGCCAATCCGCGCATCTCCTATACCGGCCTCTCCGCCCAGCCCGACCAGCGCCGCATGTCGCTCCGCATCACCGATTCCGGCCAGCGCGAGGCGGCGCTGCGGGTGGTGCGCGAATTGGCCAATCCCGTGAATGTCGGCGGCGGCGCCCAGCAGCCGGATATCGAGGTCACCATCAACGCCGATGGCCTGCTGACCGCGACCGTGACCGAGGCCGGGCTGCGCGCCAAGGCCACCAATGCCGTCGAGCAATCCATCGAGATCGTCCGGCGGCGGATTGACGAGACGGGCGTGGTGGAAGCGACCATCGTGCGCCAGGGGCAGAACCGCATCCTGGTGCAGCTGCCGGGCGTCGAGGACCCCGACCGCATCAAGAACCTGCTGGGCCGCACGGCCCGCATGACCTTCCATTTGCTGGATGAGGCGGTGAACCTCCAGGCGCCGACGCCGCCGCCGGGCATCATGTTCCTCAATGGCGAACGCGCGGGCGAGCGCTTCGCGGTGCGCCGCCGCGTGGAGGTGGATGGCGCGAACCTGACCGATGCGCGCGCCAGCCAGGACAACCGCACCGGCGAATGGGTGGTGAACTTCACCTTCGATTCGGTCGGCACGCGCCGCTTCAGCGAGATCACCCGTGCCAATGTGGGCCGCCCCTTCGCCATCGTGCTGGATGAGAAGGTGATCACGGCCCCCAATATCCGCGAGCCCATCACCGGCGGCCGCGGCCAGATCTCGGGAAATTTCACGGTCCGCTCCGCCAATGACCTGGCGGTGCTGCTGCGCGCCGGCGCCTTGCCCGCGCCGCTGACGGTGATCGAGGAACGCACCGTGGGGCCGGAGCTGGGCGCGGACGCGATCCGTGCCGGCATCATCAGCCTGGCCGTGGGGGTGGCCTTCGTCTTCCTCTACATGGGCTTCGCCTATGGGCTGTTCGGCTGGTTCGCCAATGTGGCGCTGGCCATCAACATCATCCTGCTGATCGCCTTCCTCTCGCTGCTGGAAGCCACGCTCACCCTGCCCGGCATCGCCGGCATCGTGCTGACGCTGGGCACCGCGCTCGATGCGAATATCCTGATCAACGAGCGCATCCGGGAGGAGGTCAAAAATGGCCGATCGCCGATCAATGCGCTGGAGATCGGCTACACCAAGGCCTCGGGCACGATTCTCGACTCGAACCTGACCAACCTCATCGCCATGGCCTGCCTTTATGGCTTCGGCTCGGGCCCGGTGAAGGGCTTCGCGGTGACGGTCGCCATCGGCACCATCGTGCAGATGTGGACGGCGACGGTGGTCACGCGCCTCATGGTGGTCTGGTGGTATCGCTGGACCAAGCCCAAGGAATTGCCGGTGCTGGAGAAGCCCGGCCTCGGCTTCTTCCAGCGCCTGGCGCGGCCGCTGTTCCGGCTTTGCCCGGATGTGACGAAGATTCCCTTCATGCGCGGCGCCGTGGCCGGCCTGGTGATCTCGGCCGTGCTGTCCAGCGCCTCGCTGGTCGGCGCCTTCTATCCGGGGCTGGAGAAGGGCATCGATTTCAAGGGCGGCATCGTGATGGAGGTCCGCACCCCGGGCCCCGCCAACATCAACGCGCTGCGCGCCGCGACCAACTCCCTGGGCGTCGGCGATGTCGGCCTCCAGCAATTCGGCGATGAGAGCACCCTGCTGATCCGCGTGCCGGCGCCCGAGCAGGAGGCGCAGACCCAGCAGGTGGTCACCACCATCCGTGCCGCGCTGGAAGCCGCCGCGCCGGGCATCCGCATCCTGCGGGTGGAGGCGGTGGGCAACCGCGTCTCGGATGAGCTGTTCCGGGGCGGGTTGATGGCGCTGGGCCTCAGCCTGCTGGCCATGCTCATCTACATCTGGGTGCGCTTCGAATGGCAGTTCGGCGTGGCGGCCATCACCACGCTGCTGCTCGACACCACGAAGACCGTGGGGTTCATGGTGCTCTTCCAGATCGAGTTCAACCTGACGACCATCGCGGCGATCCTCACCGTCATCGGCTTCTCCGCCAATGACAAGGTCGTGGTCTTCGACCGGATGCGGGAGAACCTCCGCAAGTTCAAGACCATGCCCCTGCAGGATCTGGTGGATCTCTCGATCAACGAAACGCTGAACCGCAGCCTCGGCACCTCGGTCACGCTGCTGCTCTCGGCCCTGCCGTTGGCGCTGTTCGGGGGCGATACGCTGTCGGGCTTCGCCTGGGTGATGGTGTTCGGCATCTTCATCTCCGCCTCCTCCTCGGTCTTCATCGCGGCGCCCATCGTGCTGTTCAGCGGCCGCAACTCGCTCCGGCGGGGCGAGCTGGAGCCGGTGGCGCCGAAGGGGCAGACGGCGATCCGCTGAAGGCGCTTGGCATGCCGGCGCGCGCGCCGGCATGCTGGCGCATGATCAGGCTGGTCCCTTTCCTGCTCCTCGCCATGCCCGCCGCGGCGCAGCCCGTGCTGCCTTCGGTGCGCGAGGCGGCCGCCGGCTGGGAACGCGCGCAGCCCGGCCCGGCCGCCAGCGCCCCCTATGCCGGCTGGAGCCAGGAGCGCGCCGATGCGATGCGCGGCCTCAACCGCCGCTTCTGCGGCAACCTGCGCCTCAGCCTGCCGGGGCCCGCCTTCCCCTTCGCCGATGACCCCAGCTGCATCGCCCGGCAGGAGGGGCTGCTGCCCCGCTTCTGCGATGCCGAGGGCGCATCCCGCGCACGGCCGCAATCCGCCTGCTTCGCCGCGGTCAATCGCGACATGCGCGAGGGGCTGAACCGCCTCGCCGCGCTGGCGGATGCGGCCGCCCCGCGCCGTGCGGCCCAGCCGCTCGCCCTGCCGCCCAAGCCCCGCCCCGCCCCCGCCCGGGAGCTTCCGGCGGCCGAGGTCTTCGCGGCGAACCAGGCGGCGACCTGGCGGGTGGTGGTCGATTCGGGCATCCCGGGGCGTGGCCCTGTCTCGGGCTCGGCTGTCGCGGTGGGGCCGCGCCATGCGCTGACCAATTGCCATGTGGTGCGCGCCGGGGCCGCGATTCGCCTGATGCGCGGGCGCGAGGCGGTGCCCGCCAGCCTCTCCGCCATGGACCTCGAAGGCGATCGCTGCGTGTTGCAGACCGAGGCGGATCGCCTCACGCCCATTCGGCATCTGCGCCCGCACGCTGATCTGCGCGTGGGGGAGCGCGTCTATGCCATCGGCGCCCCCCATGGGCTGGAACTGACGCTGACCGAGGGCATCCTCTCGGCGCTGCGCAGCCGTGCGGGGGTGGCGCTGGTGCAAAGCTCGGCCACGGTGGCGCCGGGTTCCAGCGGCGGCGGGCTCTATGATGCGCGCGGCAACCTGATCGGCATCACCACCTTCGGCGTGGGGCGCCAGGGCGGGCTGGAATTCGCCATTGCGCCCGAGGGCTTCTGGAGCGTGCCCCTGCTGGCGGAATCCCGTTGAGCGCGGCATGCGGGCGACCGCTCGGGACGACTTGGATTCTGGCTCGAAATAGGTTAATCTAAAATTACGATCAGATGGACTGATTTTTTGACGGAAATTAAGACAGGAGAGACGGCAGGCAGAGTGACCTCCGCCCCTAACGCCCGCTCCCTGGGGCGTGTGCTTGTCATCGCCTGCGACGAGGGGCTGATCGGGACCGCCATCGCTGCCGTGGCCGCGCTGCAAGGCCTGCCCCCCGTCATCCTGCGCAGCCAGGCCGAGGTGCTGCGCGCCGTCGTCACCAATCTCACCGGTTTTCGTCACCTCATTCTCGAGGATGGCGAATTGCCGATCGACCAATCCCTGGTGGATGCCCTGGCCGAGGCCTCGCCCGCCGCCGTCATCTCCCTGCTGACGCCGGAGGCCGCGCTCTCCGAGGAGGGCGCCTTCCTGCGCGGCCTGCTCGATGGCACGCGGGTCATGGCGCATGACGCCATGCGCGCCAGCCGCAATTCCTCCCGGCTTCAGGCCGGCTTGCAGGGCAACAGCCTGCTTCTGCGCTACCAGCCCATCATCCATGTCCGCAGCCGGCGCCTCGCTTTGGTGGAGGCCCTGGCCCGCTGGCGGAGCGAGCCGGTGGCGCTGACGCCGGTGAACTTCATCCCGGCCATGGAGCAGATGGGCCTCTCCCGCCCGCTGGCCGCCGCCGTCGCGCGCATCGCCGCCTGGGACCTGTCCCGCCTGCCGGGGCACATGCCGATTCCCGTCTCGGTGAACCTGCCGGCGCCGGAGCTGGACAAGCGCGATGTGGTGGCCTGGCTGGGCCAGCAGCTGCGCCGTTCGCGCTTCCCGCGCCAGCGCCTCATGATCGAGCTGACCGAGACGGCGCCGGTGCGGGACCTCTCGCGCATGGCGCGCACCCTGCGCCGGTTGAAGGCGGCTGGCCACGGCGTGCTGATGGATGACTACCTGCTGGATGACCCGCGCCAGCGCCTGCTGCGGCTGGATTTCGCCGGCATCAAGCTGGACCGCTCCCTCGTCCAATCCTTACCGAAATCGGCACGGGCGCGGAACCAGGTGCACAGCATGGCCAAGCGCGGCCTGGTGATGACGGCCGAGGGCGTCTCCTCCCCCGCTCTGTTCCGCACGCTGCGCTTCCTGGGCGTGGCCCGCGCCCAGGGCTTCCTGATGGGGCGGCCCCTGCCGGTGGCCGCCCTGCCCGCCTGGAATGACCGCTGGCGCGGGACTCAGGCGTCGAAGGCCTGCATGTAGAGCTCCATGATCTCTGCGGCATCGGGCACGCGCGGGTTGTTGCCCGGGCTGCCGGAGGCAAGCGCCTGCTCCGCCATGACAGGCAACAGCGCGTTCCACTTGGCCTGCGGAATGCCATAGGCGGCGGGGCTCGGCACTTCCAGTTCGCGGTTCAGGGCCCGGAGTTCTTCCATCAGCTTGGCGCCGGCCACCTGGTCGGCATCGCCGGGGGCGGCGCAGCCGATGCAGCGCGCGGCCTCGGCATAGCGCGGCAGGGCCTCGTTCAGGCCGAAGCCGGTGACGGCCGGCAGCAGCATGGCGTTGGAGAGCCCGTGCGGCACATGGAAATGCGCGCCGATGGGCCGCGACATGCCATGGATGAGCGCGACGCTCGCATTGCTGAAGGCGAGGCCCGCGAGGGTGGCGCCCAGCATCATGGCTTCCCGCGCGGCATCATCGGCCGGGTCCTTGTACACGCGGCGCAGATGGGGGCCGATCAGGCGCATGGCGCGCTCCGCATACATGTCCGAGACGGTGTTGGCCCGCTTGCTGACGTAGGCCTCCAGCGCGTGGGTCAGGCTGTCGATGCCGGTATCCGCCTTGGTGCGGGCGGGGACGGTGCGCGTCAGCTCATGGTCCACGATGGCGGCCAGCGGCAGGGCGCCCAGGCCCGCGATCAGCATCTTCTCGTCCCGCGCCGCATCGGTGATGACGGTGAAGCGCGTCGCCTCGCTGCCCGTGCCGGCGGTGGTGGGGATGCAGATGACGGGCAGCGCGCCCTTGTCGGCCGCGACGGGCACCTTGAAGGCCGACATCGGCGTGCCGGCGGGGGCGGCGGCGAGGATCGCCATGGCCTTGGCCGTGTCCATCGGGCTGCCGCCGCCAAAGCCGATCAGCACGTCGAAATCGCCGGCCCGAAGAATGGCGACGCCGGCGGCGATCACCGTGTCGGTCGGGTCGGGCACGGTCTCGTGGAAGACCACGGGCGCGAAGCCGGCCTCGCGCAGCGGCGCCAGGCATTTCTCGACAGTGCCGGAGCTGTGCATCCAGGGGTCGGTCACCACCAGCGGCCGGGAAAAGCCGAATTGGGTGAGCAAGGCGCCGAGGCGCGCGAGGCTGCCTCCGCCGATGATCATGTGGCGGGGGGCGACGATGGCCAAGGGGGCGTGTGTTGTCATGCGGCGGAGTTAAGCGCCGCGGGGCAGGCAAGCATAGAGGCCTCCGGCGGCTGGGGCCGAAAGGCCCCAGACCCCAGCTAGGAGGCGGTGCTGCCCCGGGCGTAGAGCGCCATGCGGCGCGCGGCCTTCTCCGTCAGGCCGCCGGTGAAATCGAGGCCAGTCGGCGGCAATTCCCCGTCCAGGTGGCAGGCCACGCCATCCACCAAGGGCGGATCTTCCACCTTGCAGCGGGCCACGGCGAAGGGGCAGCGGGTGTGGAAGCGGCAGCCGGAGGGCGGGTTGAGCGGGCTCGGAAGATCGCCACCCAAGGGCTGCACGCGGCCGCGCCGCGCAGGGTCGGGATGCGGAATCGCGGCCAGCAGCGCGCGCGTATAGGGATGGCGTGGGTTGGAGAAGAGTTCGCGCTTCTCCGCGATCTCCACGATGCGCCCGAGATACATGACGGCGATGCGGTCGGCCACATGCTTCACCACCGCCAGGTCATGCGCGATGAAGAGGTAGGACAGCCCCAGCCGCTTCTGCAGATCGCGCAGCAGATTCACCACCTGTGCCTGGATGGAGACATCCAGCGCGCTCACAGGCTCATCGCACACCACCAGATCGGGCTCGGTCGAAAGCGCGCGGGCGATGCCGATGCGCTGGCGCTGGCCGCCGCTGAACTCATGCGCGAAACGCGCCGCCTGATAGGGCGCCAGGCCCACCAGTTGCAGCAATTCATCCACCCGGGCGCGGCGCGAGGCGGCATCGCCGATGCCATGCACCTCCAGCGGTTCCATGATGGTCTGGCCCACCGTCAGCCGCGGATTCAGCGAGGCATAGGGGTCCTGGAAGACGATCTGCGCGCGGCGGCGGAAGGCCTTGAGCGTCGGGCCTTCCAGCTTCGTGATGTCGGTGCCCTCGAAGCGCACGGAGCCGGTGCTGGGCTCGATCAGCCGCAGCACCAGGCGTGCGGTCGTGGATTTGCCGCAGCCGCTCTCGCCCACCAGGGCCAGCGTCTCGCCGCGACGGAGCGTGAAGGACACGCCATCCACCGCGCGCACCAGCCCAATCTGCTTCGCCAGGATCATGCCGCTGCGCACGGGGTAATGCTTGGCGAGGTTCTCGACCTCCAGCAGGGCGCCGCCATCGCCGGATCGGTTGACGCCGCTCATGCGAGTGCTTCCTCGACCGGGGCGCGGATGCAGGCGGCCTCATGGCCAACGCTGATCTCCCGCAAGCCGGGGATTTCGGCGCGGCACGCCTCGATCGCGAAGGGACAGCGCGGCGCGAAGCGGCAGCCGGGCGGCAACGCGAAGGGCGGCGGGACGGAGCCGGTGATCGCAAGCAAGCGCTCCCGATCCTCATCCAGGCGCGGGATGGAACCCAGCAGGCCCAATGTGTACGGGTGCTGCGGGTCCTCGAACAAATCGCGCGCCGTGGTGCGTTCGACCACGCGGCCGGCATACATCACCGCCACGTCATCGGCCATTTCCGCGATCACGCCGAGGTCATGGGTGATGAGGATGATGGCCATCCCCGTCTCGGCCTGAAGGTCGCGCAGCAGGTCCAGGATTTGCGCCTGCACCGTGACGTCCAGCGCGGTCGTCGGCTCATCCGCGATCAGCAGCTTGGGCGAGCAGGCGAGCGCCATCGCGATCATCACGCGCTGGCGCATGCCGCCGGAGAGCTGGTGCGGATACTCATCAAAGCGCCGCTCCGGCGAGGGGATGCGCACCCGCTGCAAGGCCGCGATGCCGCGCTCGCGCAACTCGGCCTTGCTGGCGCGCGGCTCATGCGCGCGGATGCCCTCGGTGATCTGGAAACCCACCGTGTGCACCGGGTTCAGCGAGGTCATCGGCTCCTGGAAGATCATGCCGATCTCCTTGCCGCGCACCCCGCGCATTTCGGCGTTGGAGAGGCCGGCGAGGTCCCTGCCCTCCAGCAGCACACGCCCTGAGGCGATGCGGCCCGGATGCGC
This sequence comes from Roseococcus sp., assembly GCF_019747315.1. Classification (GTDB taxonomy): domain Bacteria; phylum Pseudomonadota; class Alphaproteobacteria; order Acetobacterales; family Acetobacteraceae; genus Roseococcus. The sequence continues at coordinate 25,200 of NZ_JAIEQY010000298.1, forward strand.
CACCAGGCGCATGATGGAGAGCGAAAGCACGGATTTGCCGCAACCGCTCTCGCCCACGATGCCGAGCGTCTTGCCGCGGATGACGTCGAGCGAGACGCCATCCACCGCCGCTACGTCGCCGCCAGAGGTGCGGAAGACGGTGCGGAGGTCCTGAACAGATAAAAGGGCCTCCGGCGGCTGGGGCCGAGGCCCCAGACCCCTTTCCATTGAAGGGGTCTGGGGTCCGTGACCCCAGCCGCCGGAGGCCTCTTCTTTTTCTACAGCCATTTGAAGGTCGGCACCGCGATCTTGTCCACCGGCCGATGCGCCCAATCCTGCTGCGGCGCCCGCGCCACGATGCGCTTCTGCGCCTCGCTGAGGTTCAGAGCGGCCTGCTTGAAGTCCATGGTCAAGACTTCGCCATCGCCCACCACCTTGATGCCGTCCACATAGACATCGCGCACGGCGCGATCCCCCGCCGCATAGATCAGCGCGCGGACCGGGTCATGGTTGGGCTGCATGCGCGGATGCGTCGCATCCACCAGCACGAAATCCGCCCGGCAACCGACCGCGAGGCGGCCGATGTCGTTCCGGCCCAGCGCCCGCGCGCCGCCGATGGTGGCTGCGTCGAAGACGTCGGTCGTCGTCATGGTCCGCGGGTCATTGGCCTGGGTGCGGGCCAGATAGGCAACGAGCCGCATCTCATCCAGCAGGTTGTGGGGATAGGTGTCCGTCCCCACGCCCAGATTCACGCCGCGCCGTTTGTAGCGGCCGAAATCCTTGAGCGTGATGCCGCGCCGGGCAAACACCGTCGGGCAATGCGCCACCGTGGTGCCGGTGTCGGCCAGGATGTCGAGGTCGCGCTTGGTGTGCCATGGCGTGCTGGGGTGGTCATCCAGGAAGATGCCATGGCCGATCACGGCGCGCTCATCCAGCAGGCCCATCTCGTGCAGCCACTGGATGGGCGTGAAGCCGTGGCGGCGGGTGATCTCGTGGAACTCAACCACGGATTGCGCCGCGTGGATCTGCCAGGAGAGGCCGCGCGCCTTGGCTTCCGCGCGGCTGTCGCGGAGAAGCTCGGGCGCGCAGGTGTCGATCTGCGCCGGGCAGGCCATGCCGAAGAGGCGGCCGGATGGGTGCTGTTCCGCGCGCTGGATGAGGGCAAAGGCCTCCTCCATCGCCTTCACGCCGGCGGCCTCGTCCCATTCATATTCGACGACATGGCCGTTCTTGGTGAACCATTTGGCCGACTTGAACATGGGCGCGATGCAGACGCGCATCCCCGCCTCGGCCAGCAGATCGAGCCAGCCGGGATGCGCCATGGAAAGATCGGCCAGCGTGGTGACGCCGCTCAGCAGCAGTTCGGACAGCGCCACGCGCACGCAATCGGGCACGGCTTCCGCATCGGAGCGGAAAATCGGCATGAATTCGTAGAGCGAGGAATTGTAGAGGCCGGGGCTGCCGATCTCGTCGATCAGCCCCTTGTTCATCGGCTCGCTCGTCGGGTGCGAGTGGATGTTCACGAGGCCCGGCATGACCATCATGCCCGAGCCCGAGATCACCTCATCGGCCACGCCCTCATAGCCGCGCCCGACGAAGCGCAGCACGCCATCCTCGAAGGCAACGTCGCCGCCGGGGAGGTAGGCGTGCCGCTTCTCGCTCTCGTCCCAGGCGACGACGAGATCGGCGTTCTTGATGAGCGTGGTTGTCATGGTTCAGCGCACCCTCAGATCCAGGCCTTTGTAGATGCCGATGCCGTAGAGGCCATGTGCCCGGGCGCCGGTCACGCGCGGCCCGGCGAAGACCAGCATCTGGCTGCGCGCCAGTGTCAGCCAGGGCGCTTCCTGCGCCAGCTGCCGCTGGATATTGGCGGCCAAGCGCGCGCGCTCGGCCGGGTCGATGGCGCGGCGCGCACCTTCCAGCCAGGCGTCGGTATCCGGGTTCGCCCAGTTCATGCGGTTCGGCGTCGGCCGGTTGCGGCTGTGCCAGTAGAGGCTGAGCGCATCGGTCGCGGAGACGTAGGGGTAGCTCAGGAAGAAGGCGTCGAATTCCTGCGTGGCCAGCCGGCCCCAGGCGACCGTCGCGTCAAACAGCTGCACGCGCATCTCGATGCCGACCTGTCGCAGCGCCTGCTGGATGATCTCGCCCGAGCGCTGGTTGGCCAGCGTGTTGATGCCATAGAGCAGGAAGGTGGCGCGCTGGCCGTCCTTCACGCGCACGCCATCGGCGCCCATGCGCCAGCCGGCTTCATCCAGGGTGCGGCGGGCGGCGGCCTGGTCGAAAGCGGGGACCATGGCATCCGACTGCGCGTCATAATCCGCGGCGCGCGGGTTGATGATGTTGCGCGCAACCTCGGCATGGCCGGACCAGACGGCGCGGACCAGGCCCTCGCGGTTCACCGCCTGGTGCACGGCGCGGCGGATGGCCACGTCGCTCACCACGGGCTTGTCCACCTTGAAGCCCATGAAGAAGTCCCAGAAATAGTTGGGCTGCTGGGAGATGGTCACCGTCGGCACGCGGCGGATGGCGTCCCAGAAGGCTTCGGGGATGTAGTTCGTCACATCCGCCTGGTTGGCCTGCAGGGCGGCCACGCGGGCCGCGGCCTCGGGGATCACGCGCCAGACGATGCGCTCGACATGCGCCGGGCCGCGGTTTTCCAGGCTGGGCGGGCCCCAGCGGTAATTCGGGTGGCGCGTCAGCACCATCTCGTTGCGCGGCGTCCAGCTGCCCCAGCAATAGGGGCCGGTGCCGTTGAAGCCCTGCACGCCGAAATTGTCGCCCAGGCGCTCGACCGTGGCGGGATCAATCGCCGAGCCGAAGAAGAGCGTGAGCTGGGAGAGCAATTCGCCGAAGGGCTCGTTCAGCTCATAGACCAGCGTGTGCGGGCCGGTGGCGCGGATTTCCTTCACATTGCCAGCGCGCCAGGCGACGGGCGAGACCACGCGCGGCGTGGTGCGGCCGATCCAGCGGTTCAGGCTGAAGGCCATATCGGCGGCGGTGAAGGGCTTGCCGTCGCAGAAGGTGACGTCCTCGCGCAGGTGGAAGGTGTAGGTCAGCCCATCGGGCGAGACCTCCCAGCGGGCGGCGAGGCCGGGCTGGATGGTCCGCATGTCGAAATCCATGCTGACGAGCGTGTCGCTCATCATGGTCAGCACTTCGCCCGCCGCCAGCGCGGTGGAGCGGTGCGGATCGTAACGGTCGCTGTCGATCTCGCGCATGATGGTGATCTGGTTGCGCGGCTGGGTTTGCGCCTGGGCCGTGACGGCGAGGCCCAGGGCGGCAAGGCCGCCCAGCGCGGCGCGTTTCCAAGTGCGAAGCATGCGTGGATTCTCCATCTAAGGTTGCTGGGCCGATTCACGCCCCGGCGAAGTGGCCGGGACGATCGGACCCGT
>NZ_JAIEQY010000365.1 GCF_019747315.1 Roseococcus sp.
GCCTCGGCGATGGCCAGCGCCTGGGCGTCCCAGCTATCGGCGGAAAGTGGCCAGCCATGGGTGAGGATGACCGGCCGCCCCTCCCCCCATTCCTTGACGTAGAGACGGGTTCCGTAGCGGGTTTCGATCATCGGCATGGGGCGCGGCCTCCTGGCGGTTCCGGGGGGAACGCCAGGAACTACAGCGGGTTGCGCCTGGCTCTCAGGCGGCTTTGGCCTGCTCGACCACGCGGACGAGGTTGGCGACCAGCCCGCGCGCCGCCTTCACCCGCGCATCGAAGGGCAGTTCCCGCAGCAGGGCCAGCTTGTGGTCCGGCCGCAGCGAGACGAGGCCCTTCTGGCTCGTCACCCAGGCCACCAGGCCGGCCGGATTGGCGAAGCGGTTCTTGTGGAAGGCGATGACGACGCCCTTGGGCCCGGCATCCACCTTCTCCACCCCCGCCGCGCGGCATTGCAGCTTGAGGCCCACCACCTGGAGCAGGTTTTCCACCTCGGGCGGGATGGGGCCGAAGCGGTCGGCGAATTCGGCTGCGATGGCCTGCACCTCCGCATCCGTGTCCAGCGCGCCGATGCGGCGATAGAGACCCAGGCGGACCGGCAATTCCTGCACGTAGTTCTCGGGGATCAGCACGGGCAGGCCGAGATTGATCTGCGGCGTGAATTTTCCGTCCGCCTCGCGCGCGCGCTTCGAGCCGGCGCGGAGATCGGCCACGGCTTCCTCCAGCATCTCCTGGTAGAGTTCGATGCCGACCTCGCGGATCTGGCCCGACTGCTCCTCGCCCAGCAGGTTGCCGGCGCCCCGGATGTCGAGGTCGTGGCTGGCCAGCGTGAAGCCGGCGCCCAGATTGTCCAGCGTCTGCATCACTTCCAGCCGCTTCTGCGAAGTGGGGCTAAGGCGGTGATGCGGCGGCCAGGTCAGATAGGCATAGCCGCGCTGCTTGCCACGGCCCACGCGCCCGCGCAGCTGATAGAGCTGGCCGAGGCCGAACATGTCGGCGCGGTGGATGATGAGCGTGTTCACCGCCGGCATGTCCAGGCCGGATTCCACGATGTTGGTGGCCAGCAGGATGTCGTACTTCCCGTCGCCGAATTCGGTCATCACCTGTTCGAGGTCGGTGGGCGCGAGACGCCCATGAGCCTGCACCACGCGGGCCTCGGGCGCCACTTCGGCCAGGCGCTCATACATCTTCGCCATGTCCTCGATCCGCGGGACGACGACGAAGATCTGCCCGCCGCGGAAGCGCTCGCGCTGCACCGCCTCGCGCAGCACGAGGCTGTCCCACGGCATGATGAAGGTGCGCACGGCCAGGCGATCCACCGGCGGCGTCGCGATCACGCTCATCTCCCGCACGCCGGAGAGCGCGAGTTGCAGGGTGCGCGGGATGGGGGTCGCGGTCAGCGTCAGCACATGCACGCCGGCTTCGAGTTCCTTCAGCCTTTCCTTGTGCTTCACGCCGAAATGCTGCTCCTCATCCACGATGACGAGGCCCAGATTGTCGAAGCCGATGGTCTTGCCCAGCAGCGCATGCGTGCCGACGACGATATCCACCTCGCCAGCGGCGAGTGCCGCCTTCACCTGATTGGCTTCCTTCGCCGTCACCATGCGTGAAAGCTGCGCCACCTTGATGGGCAGGCCGGCGAATCGCGCGGTGAAGATGCGGTGATGCTGCCGCGCCAGCAGCGTGGTGGGCACCACCACCGCCACCTGGCTGCCGGACATGGCGACCGTGAAGGCCGCGCGCAGCGCCACCTCGGTCTTGCCGAAGCCGACATCGCCGCAGATCAGCCGGTCCATCGGGCGGCCGGAGGCGAGGTCTTCCAGCACATCGGCGATGGCGCGGGCCTGGTCGTCGGTCTCGACATAGGGGAAGCGGGCGCAGAACTCGTCCCAGGCGCCTTCGGGCGGCGCCATCATCGGCGCCTCGCGTGTCTGGCGTTCGGCGGCGATGCGGATCAGGGCGCCGGCCATGTCGGCGATGCGCTGCTTGGCCTTGGACTTCCGCGCCTGCCAGGAGGCGCCACCCAGCTTGTCGAGCGCCACGCCGCCGGTCTCGCTGCCGAAGCGGCTCAGGATCTCGATGTTCTCGACGGGGACAAACAGCTTGTCATTGCCGTCATAGATCATGCGCAGGCAATCATGCGGCGCGCCGCTGACCTCGATGGTGGCCAGCCCGTCATAGCGGCCGATGCCGTGATCCTGATGGACCAGCAGGTCCCCCACCTCGATCTGCGTCGCATCGGCGATGAACTGGTCGGCGCGCTTCTTCTTGCGGGCCGGGCGGGCGATGCGCTCGCCCAGCAGATCCTGCTCGGCGGTGATGGAGAGCTTTTCGGCGGTGAAGCCGCGCTCCAGGCCGAGGATGCCGACGCCGATGGTGCCGGGCGAAAGCCGCTGGAAGGCATAGTAGTCGTCCACCGGCTCAGCCGTCACGCGGTTCTCGCGCAGCAGGGTGACGAGCCGCTCGCGCGAGCCGCGGGTCCAGGCGGCCAGCATCGGGGCTCGGCCGCGGCCGCGCTCGGTCTCCGCATGGGCGGCATAGGCGGAAAACAGGTTCTCCCCGGCCTGGCGGATTTCGGTGAAGAGGCGCCCTGCCCGGCCGCCGGCATCAAAGCCCTCGGCGCCGTCCGGCTTGTGGAAGGGGGAGAAGTTGAACTGCCTGCCGGTGGCCAGCATCGCATCCCACCCGGCGCGGTCCAGGTAAAGGCGGGCGGGCGGCGCCGGGCGATAGGGCACCTCGCCTTCGCTGAGGCGGGCGGGAATGCGGCGGGCCTCGTAATGGTCCTGGATCATCTCCAGCCGGGCGTTCAGCGCTTCCTCGGCCTGGCCGTCCAGGCTGACGGAAGCGCCGGGGAGGTAGTCCAGCAGCGTTTCCATGGTCGCGTGGAACAGGCCGGCCCAATGCTCCATGCCCGGATGGCGCCGGCCGGCGCTGACGGAGACATAAAGCGGGTCCTCCGCCGCCGCATTGCCGAACAACTCGCGATAGCCGGTGCGAAAGCGCTCGATCGAGGGCTGGTCGAGAAACACCTCGCCCACCGGGCGCAAGGTCAGGCGGTCCACATGCGCGCCGCTGCGTTGGGTGCCGGTGTCCAGGCGCCGGATGCTCTCGATCTCGTCGCCGAAGAGGTCCAGGCGCAGCGGGTCCGCCTCGCCGGAGGGGAAGAGGTCCAGGATGCCGCCGCGCACGGCGTATTCGCCGGGCTCCATCACGGTGCCGGTGCGGTTGTAGCCATTGCCTTCCAGAAAGGCGGTGATCTGCTCGATGCTGGCGCGGCCGCCCTTGCGCAGCAGCAGCGCGGAATTGGCGAAGGCAGTGCGCGGCGGCACGCGCTGGATCAGCGCATTCACCGTGGTCAGCACGATGCGCGGGCGGGTCGGCGGCGCGGTGAGTTCGGCGAGGGTGGCGACGCGCTCGGCGATCAGCTCCGGATTGGGCGAAACGCGGTCATAGGGCAGGCAATCCCAGGCCGGCAGGCGCAGGATTTCGGCCTCGGGCATGAAGAAGCCCAGCGCATCGGCCATGCGGGCCATCCGCGCATCATCGCGGCAGACATGGAGCACGGGCTCCTGCGTTTCGGCGCGGCGCTGGCGCAGCAGGAGCGCGTCATAGCCCTCGGGCGCACCGTAAACGTTCAGGGTCACTTCAGATGATCCGGCATCCCGGCTCCCGGGGCGGCGCTTTCCGCCACGATGCGGTCAAACAGCGGCCCGCGCACCTCGCTGGGCGTGGGGCGGCGGCCGGAGAACCAGTCGGCCAAATCCACATCCGGCAACTCCATGATGCCTTCCAACTCATCCAGCTCATCGGGCGTCAGGGCGCCGATATGCCGACGGACGAAGCCGCCCAGGATCAGGTCGCACTCCTTCGTGCCGCGGTGAAGCGCACGGAAGAGCATGCGGCGTTGGCGATGCGGAAGCTCGGGGATTTCGTCAGGACTGCTCACGGGTGGCATATAGGCCCCTGTGAGCCAGAGTGTCAGCCTCTCCCGCCTGTTTGATCCGCTCGAAACCCTCACGGGCGTCGGGCCGAAGCGGGCTGCGCTCATCGCCAAGGCCTGCGGCGGGCCGCGGATTCTGGACCTTTTGTTCCATCTGCCCGACCGCATCGCGAGCCGCATGCGGGTCAGCCATCCCGCGGAAGCGCAGCCGGACACGGATGCGGTGCTGCGCGTGACGCCCATCGCGAGTCGCAGTGCGCAAAGCCGCGCCACCCGCCGCCGCTATGTGGAAGTCCGCACGGCCGAGGAGGTGACGCTGCGCTTCATGCAATCCAACCTCGGCTGGATCGAGAAGCTGCTGCCGCGCGGGGAAGCCCGCTGGATTTCCGGCCGCATCCGGCCGGAGGGGGATGCCTGGTCCTGCATCAGCCCCGACGTGGCCGCCGATGAGGCTGCCTTCCCCAGCCTCGAAGCCATCTGGGCCCTGACCGAGGGGCTGAAACGCGGGCATCTGGCGCCGGCCGTGATGGGGGCGCTGAAGCTGCTGGAAGACCCGCCCGAATGGGCCGACGCGCCGCTGCTGGCGCGCGAAGCCTGGCCCGGCTTCGCCGAGGCCCTGCGCGCCCTGCACGCCCCCCAGGCGCGGCCCGATGAAAAGCCCTGGGAGCGCCTGGCCTATGACGAGGCCTTCGCCGGCCAATTGGCCCTCGCCCTGCTGCGCCGCCGCAACCGCGACACGCCGGGCCGCGCGCTGGATGGCGATGGCCGCCTGCGCGCCCAGGCGCTGGCCGCCTTCGGCCATGAACCCACGCCCGACCAGGCCCGGGCACTCGCCGAAATCTCCCGCGACATCGCCGCGCCCCGCCGGATGCTGCGCCTGCTGCAGGGCGATGTCGGCTCGGGCAAGACGCTGGTGGCGGTGCTGGCCATGCTCCAGGCGGTCGAGGGCGGCGCCCAGGCGGCGCTGATGGCGCCCACGGAAATCCTGGCGCGGCAGCATCTGCGCACGCTGGAAAAGCTCTGCCCCGTGCCGGTGGCGCTGTTGGCGGGTTCGGTGAAGGGGGCCGAGCGGCGGCGGGTGCTGGCCGGCTTTGCGGATGGCTCCATCCCCGTCGCCATCGGCACCCATGCGCTGTTCCAGCAAGGGGTGGAGTTCCGCGACCTCGGCCTCGCCGTGGTGGATGAGCAGCATCGCTTCGGCGTGGCGCAGCGCTTGGAACTGGCCGGGAAAGGTGAGCAGGCGGACATGCTGGTGATGACCGCCACCCCCATCCCGCGCACCCTGCAACTGACGCAGTGGGGCGAGATGCAGGTCAGCCGCATCGCCGGCAAGCCGCGGGGACGCCAGCCCATCGCCACCCGCATCGCCAGCGCCGCCCGGCTGCCCGAGATCATCGCGCGCCTGCGGGATGCGCTGGGGCGCGGCGAGCGCGCCTATTGGGTGGTGCGCGCCATCACCGGCGGCGAGCATGATGACAGCATCGCCGCCGAAACCCGCTTTGCCGAGCTCTCGGAGCTGTTTCCCGGCCTGGTGGGCCTCGCCCATGGCGAGCTGGACATGGAAATCCGTGAAGGCGCGCTGCGGGACTTCGCCGAAGGCCGCACCCAGATCCTGGTGGCGACCACCGTCATCGAGGTCGGCGTGGACGTGCCGGAGGCCACCATCATCCTGATCGAGCAGGCCGAGCGCTTCGGCCTCTCCGCCCTGCACCAGCTGCGCGGCCGTGTCGGGCGGGGTTCCAAACCCTCCTCCTGCCTGCTGGTCCATTCCGAATCGCTCTCGGAGCGAGAGCGCGAACGCCTGCTGATCCTGCGCGACACGGAGGATGGCTTCGTCATCGCCGAGGAAGACCTTCGCCTGCGTGGCGGCGGCGAGGCGCTGGGCACCCGCCAGGCGGGCCAGGCCATGTTCCGCCTGGGGCTGCGCGGCGAGGATGAGGCCGCTGCCAGCCGCGCCGCCACCCGCCAGAACGCCCTGATCGAAATGGCAGCCCAGGATGCCGAGGTCCTGCTGACCATAGACCCCCGCCTGGCCTCGCCGCGGGGGCAGGCGGCGCGGCTGCTGCTGCGGCTGTTTGACAAGGAGGACGCGGTGGGGCTCCTGGCGGCGGGGTGACTTGAAAAACGGCGCGGGTTTTGCCATCCGGGTTGGGAGGGCTTTGCCCTCTCAAACTCTCCCACCAGGAAACCAGTTTCCTGGACCTTCATTCGTAAGTTCACGGAGGTGCAGGAACCTGGTGAAAACCACGCAGGTTTTCACCCTGCCGGGGAGCTTGAGGGGCAGAGCCCCTCAATTCCCCCCAAACGGAGTTGACGCTTGACCGCCCTGATCGAGATCGAACACCTCACCAAGCGCTTCGGCGGCTTCACCGCCGTGGATGACGTCAGCTTCTCCGTCGCCCGCGGCGAGGTGGTGGGCTTCCTCGGCCCCAATGGCGCCGGCAAATCCACCACCATGCGCATGCTGGCGGGCTTCATGCTGCCGAGCGAAGGCACGGCGCGCATCTGCGGCGAGGATGTGGTGCAGCGCCCCGTGGCCGCCAAGCGCAACCTGGGCTTCCTGCCCGAGGGCGCGCCCACCTATCCCGAGATGAGCGTGACCGATTTCCTCGCCTTCTGCGCCCGCATCCGCGGCTTTTCCGGCGCCGAGGGACGCGCCAAGGTGGACCACGCCATGGCGCTGACCCAGCTGGAAGGCGTGCGCCTGCAACCCATCGAGACGCTCTCCAAGGGCTTCAAGCGCCGCGTCGGCCTGGCCCAGGCGCTGCTGCATTCCCCCCCCGTGCTGGTGCTGGACGAGCCGACCGATGGCCTGGACCCCAACCAGAAGCATGAGGTGCGCGAATTGATCCGCGCCATGGCCCCGGAGAAGGCGATCATCATCTCGACCCATATCCTGGAGGAGGTGGCGGCCGTCTGCACCCGCGCCATCGTCATCGCGCGCGGGCGCGTGCTGGCGGATGCGACGCCGGCGGCGCTGGTGGCCGACGGGCGCAGCATGGAAGAGGTGTTCCGCGGCCTGACCTTGGGAGAAGCGGAGCCTGGAGCCGCCGATTCACGCCTCCGGGCTGACGCCCTCCAGCGATCGGAGGCCACATGAACGCGGCCCTGACCGTCGCCCGGCGCGAATTCGCCGCCTATTTCGCAACCCCCGTCGCGACCGTCTTCATCGTGATCTTCCTGGTGCTCTCGGGCGCGCTGACCTTCACGCTGGGCGGCTTTTTTGCGCGCGGCCAGGCGGATCTGATCCCCTTCTTCAGCTTCATCCCCTGGCTGTTCCTCTTCCTGGTGCCCGCGCTCACCATGCGCCTCTGGGCCGAGGAGCGGCGGTTGGGCACCATCGAGCTGCTGCTGACCCTGCCCATCACGGCCGGGCAGGCGGTGGTGGGGAAGTTCCTCGCCGCCTGGGCCTTTTGCGGCGTGGCGCTGCTGCTGACCTTCCCGCTGGTGCTGACCGTGAACTTCCTGGGCGAGCCTGATAATGGCGTGATCCTCACCGGCTATCTCGGCTGCTTCCTGGTGGCGGGCGCCTACCTCGCCATCGGCGCCGCCATCTCGGCTCTGACGCGCAACCAGGTGATTGCCTTCGTCCTCGCGGTTGCCGGGTGCTTCCTGTTTGCCGCGGCGGGATCGCCGGTGGTGACGGAATTCCTCACCTCCAACCTGCCCTTGCTGGCGGAAGTGGCGCGCGGGCTGAGTGTGTCCGAGCGCTTCAACGGCTTCACCCGCGGCGTCATCTCGGCGCGCGATGTGATCTTCTTCGCGAGTTTCATCGCCTTCTGGCTCTTCGCCAACGCCGTCATCCTCGAACACAAGAAGGCGGATTGAGGCCATGCGCAATTCTCGCCTCACCCTTTCGGTCTTCGGCCTGCTGGCCGCGCTCAGCTTCGCCATCGGTGTGAACATGCTGGCCGAGCGGCTGCTCGGCGCCGCCCGCGTGGATCTCACGGAAAACCAGCTCTACACGCTCTCCCCCGGCACGAAGCAGGTGCTCTCCGGCCTGCGGGACCCGATCACGCTGCGCTTCTTCTACTCCCGCAAGCTGGGGGCCGAGGCGCCGCAATTCGGCGCCTATGCCGAGCGCGTGCGCGGCATGCTGCGCGAATATGTGGTCGCCAGCGGCGGCAAGCTGCGCCTCGAATTCTTCGACCCCGAGCCCTTCTCCGACGTCGAGGACCGCGCCATCGCGCTCGGCATGCAGGGCGTGCCGCTCGATCAGGCGGGGGAGCAGGTTTATTTCGGTCTCGCCGCCAGCAACCAGGTGGATGAGGAGCGCAGCATCCCCTTCTTCCAGATGGAGCGCGAGCGCTTCCTGGAAGCCGACCTGACGCGCCTCATCTTCGAGCTTTCGAGCCCGGTGAAGCCCGTCCTCGGCGTCATGTCGCCCCTGCCGCTGAATGGCGACCCGCGCGCGATGATGCTGCGCCAGCCGGCGCTCGCCCAGCCGCAGGTGGTGATGCGCCAACTGCGCGAGGGCTTCACCGTCCAGGATATCGGCTTCGACGTGCAGGTGATCCCGCCCGAGGTGCAGATGCTGCTCCTCGCCCATCCGCAGGACCTGCCGGAGGCCGCGCAATACGCGGTGGACCAGTTCGTCATGCGCGGCGGCAAGCTCTTCCTGATGCTGGACCCGCATAGCGAGTTCCAGGCCAGCCGCCCCGGCCCCGGCGGGCGGCCGCCCACCAACACCGCCTCCATCCTGCCGCGCCTGCTGGAGGCCTGGGGGATCGAGGCCCCGGCCGACCAGGTGGTGCTGGACCTGCGCGGCGCCTGGCGCGTCCGCGCGGCACCGACCGAGCGCGTGCAGGCGGTGGATTACATCGCCTGGTTCAACCTCCAGGGTGACAGCGTGAACCGCCAGGAGGTGGCGACGGCGCTGATCGAGCAGGTCACCGTCGCCTCCTCCGGCTACCTGCGGCCGCGCCCGAATGCGGGGATCGAGTTCATCCCGCTGCTCACCAGCTCCTCCCAATCCATGCTGGTGGATGCGGCGCGGGTGCGCAGTGAGCCATCGCCCACGCGCATCCTGGCGGAGTTCCGCTCGGACGGGCAAAGGCGCGTCATCGCCGCCCGGGTGCGCGGCAATCTCCGCAGCGCCTTCCAGGAGGGCCCGCCCGCGCCCGCCGAAGGCGTGGAGCGCCCGGCCGATTTCCCCGCCCATCGCAACCGCAGCGAGGGACCGGCGAACATGGTCATCGTGCATGACACCGATATCCTGGAGGACCGCTTCTGGGTCCGCGTGCAGGAATTCTTCGGGCAGCCTGTGGCCAATCCCTTCTCGGGCAATGGCAGCTTCGTGGTGAATGTGGCGGACACGCTGGCTGGTTCGGACGCCATGATCAGCCTGCGTTCGCGCGGGGAATCGCAGCGGCCCTTCGAGCTGGTGGAGGATATTCGCCGCCAGGCCGATGCCCAGTTCCGCCAGAACGAACAGCAACTGACCGAGCGCCTGCAAGCCACCGAGCGCCGCCTGCGCGAGCTGCGCCAGGGCACGGGGGCAGAAGGTGCCCGCAACACCAACCAGACCGTCATCACCGCCGAGCAGCGCGCCGAGATCGACCGCGCGCGCGAGGAAATCGCCAATACCCGCCGCCAACTGCGCGCCGTGCAGCTCGAATTGCGGCGCGACATCGAGACGCTGGAGACCTGGCTGCGCGTCTTCAACATCGCCTTCGTGCCGGTGCTGCTGACGCTCTTCGCCCTGGGGCTCGGCATCATGCGGTCGCGCCGCCGCGCCAGGGCACGGGCATGATCGGCAAGCGCACGCTGATCCTGCTGGGCGGGGGCGCGGCCGCCAGCCTCGGCGCCGCGCTGCTGCTGCGGCCCGAGGGAGAGAGCCAGGGCGTGATCACGCCCGGCGCCCTCGCCTTCCCGGGCCTCGCCCCGAGGCTGGCTCAGGCGCAGCGGCTGGAAATCCGGCGCGGCGGGCAGAGCACCACACTGGCCCGCGACGGCGAGTGGTGGACCATCGCCGAAACCCAGGGCTACCCCGCCCGCCCCGAGCGCGTGCGCGAGACGCTGACCGGCCTGACCGAGCTGCGCCTCTCCGAGGAACGCACATCCGACCCCGCGCAATGGTCTCGCCTGGGCGTGGAAGACCCTACCGCGCCCAACAGCACCGCCACGCTGCTGCGCCTGCTGGATGGCCAGGGCAACGCGATCGCCGAGGCGATCCTGGGCCGGCGCCGCATGCGCACCCAGGGGAACCAGCCTGAGAGCATCTATTTCCGCCGCCCCGGCGAGGCCCGCGCCTGGTTGGCGGAAGGCCGCCTCGGCGCCGATTCCGACCCGTCGCTCTGGCTGAACCGCGACCTTTCCAGCCTGGCCCCGGCCCGGCTGCGGCGCGTGGAGATCGCCCGCACCGGCGCGCCGCCTTTGGTGCTGGCCCGCGCGGGCGAGGTGGATGCGCCGCTCGACATCATCACGCCCGAGGACGCCCCGGTGGCCGACCGCATCGCGCTGGACGAGATCGGCCGCGCCTTCGACGCGCTGAGCTTCATCGAGGTCCGCCGCGCCGATGCCATCCCCGGCGAGGCACTCGGCGAAGCGCGCTTCCACTACACGGATGAGGTCACCATCACCGTCACCCCGCATCGCGAGGGCGAGCTGTTCTGGGTGCGCCTGCGCGCCGAGGGCGGTGCCGAGGCGCAGGCGCTGGAGGCGCGCTTCGGGGGCTGGGCCTTCCAACTCGGCCTCTGGAAGGAAAAGGCGATGATCCCGCGCATCGAAGACCTGGCGGTATCGTGAGCCGGGAGTATCCGGACCGCCCCTGGATCGGCATCGGCGTCATCGTCTTTCGCGGCGAGGAGGTTCTGCTGGTCCAGCGCGGCAAGGCGCCGCGCATCGGCTCCTGGTCGCTGCCTGGCGGCGCCCAGCATGTCGGCGAGGGCGCGCAGGAAGCCGCGCGGCGGGAATTGCTGGAGGAAACCGGCATCACCGTCGGCCCCCTGCTGCTGGCCGATGTCATCGATTCCGTGACGCGCGATGAGGCCGGCGCCGTGCGCTACCACTACACCATCGTGGATTACTGCGCCGAATGGGTGGCCGGCGTGGCGGTCGCGGGCGATGACGTCAGCGCCGCCGTCTGGGCCCGCCCGGAAGACCTGCCGAAATATGCGCTGACACGGGAAGCCGAGGCGGTGATCGCCCTCTCGCGCAAACGTCTTGCGGAAGCGGCCCTCTGAGCCGCAATCTTCCGTTACACACCGGGAGATAATTGTCATGACTTTGCGACGCAGCGTGATTCTTGGCGCGGCCGCCATGTCCCTTCCCATGGCCCTGGCCAGCCCGGCCCTGGCGCAGGCAAGGCCGCTGCGCATCATCGTCCCCTTCCCGCCCGGCGGCGCGGTGGATTTGCTGGGCCGCATCCTGGCCGAGCGCCTGCCGCCGGCGCTGGGCACCGGCGTGGTGGTCGAAAACCGTGGCGGCGCGGGCGGCATGATCGGCGCCGACGCCCTGGCCAAGGGCGACAAGGACGGCACCATGGTGGGGCTGCTGGGGGTCGCCATCCTTTGCGCCTTCCCCTTCATGACGCAGCGCCTGCCCTTCAACCCGCGCACCGATTTCACGCCGGTCACGCAGATCACCGATGGCGCGCTGCTTTGCGTGGTCAACGCGGAATCCGCCCGCCGCAACGGCTGGACGGATTTCCGCAGCCTGGTCGCCTGGAGCAAGCGCAACCCCGACCAGGTGAAGATGGGCAGCAGCGGCACCGGCACCACCAGCCATATCAACATCGAGGCGATCAACGCCGCCTCCGGCGCCAAGATCCTGCATGTGCCCTATCGCGGCGGTGGGCCGGCCATCACCGACATGCTCTCGGGCACCATCGACATGATGTTCGACGTGATGCCCGCGCTGATGCCGCATGTCGCCTCCGGCCGGGTGCTGCCCTTTGCCGTCAGCTCCGCCCAGCGCCTGCCCCTGCTGCCCAACGTGCCAGGCATGGCGGATTTCGCCGATCTCGGCCTGGCGCAGCACAATGTGGTGACGTGGAACGCAATCATGGCGCCGGGCGGCACCCCCGCCGAGCACATCACCCGCATCCACAACGCGGTGAAGACCATCAGCGTGGTGCCGGAATTCGCCGAGCGCCTGAAGCCGCTGGGCTTCGGCACGGTGGTGAGCGCCACGCCGGCCGAGATGACGGCCCTGGTGGAGCGGGATACGCCGGTGTGGCAGCGGCTGGTGCAGGTTTCGGGCGCGCGGCTGGAGTAAGAATTGAGGCTCTGCCTCAAACTCCGCTGGGGTCCGTGGCGGACCCCAGACCCCGCCGTGACTCGGCGTGCGCTGGCGCTGGCCTGCCTGGCCTCGCCGGCAGCGGCGCAGCGCCTGGCGCCGCAGGACATCGCCACCTCGGGCCTGCTGGCCCGGCTGCGGGCGGGCGGTCTGGTGCTGTTCTTCCGCCACGCCGACACACTGGGCGAACCCTGCGACCGCAGCTTCCGCGTGGGAGACCGCGCCGGGCAGCGCAACATCTCACCGCGCGGGCGGGAACAATCCCGCCGGATCGCGGCGCGCATGGCCGAACTCGGCATCCCCGTGCAATTCCCGGTGCTGGCCGGGCCGGTCTATCGCGCGCGCGATACGGCCGAGGAAGCCTGGGGCGCCGCGCGGGTGGAGGTGACGGACAGCCTGCTGGCCGATGACTTCTCCGGCCCGCGGCTGGATTGGGTGCTGGCCGAGCATCGGCGGCTGTTCAGCGCGCCGGTGCCAGCGGGGGTGAACCGCGTGCTGGTGGGGCACCGGACGCCGGCCATCATGATCTTCGGCGACCCCGTGGTGGGGCGCGCCTTTCCGGAAGGGGCGGCGCTGGTGATCGAGCCGGGGGCGATGCGGGTGCTGGGGGTGGTGGAGTTTGCCGCCTTTCCGGATGGCGGGTTTCACGGCTGTTGACGCGGGTCCGGCGAAGCACCGGCCATCACACCGGCAGGTTGTCGATCAGGCGAACCTGCCCCAGCCAGGCCGCACCCAGCACACGGCCTGGATGCGTCAAGCGCTCCATCTCCGCGAAATCCGCGCTGCGCCGAAGCGCCACGTAGTCCACCTGGCCGAAGCCTGCCTCGCGCAGCCGCGCCTCGGCTTCGCCGCAAGCCTCACGCGCCAGGGCGCCGGCACGCAACCTGGAGGCGACATGTCCCAGCGCCGCGTGCAGCGCCGTCGCCTGCGCGCGCAAGCCGGGCGTGAGGTAGGCGTTGCGGGAGGAAAGCGCCAGACCGTCGGCGGCGCGGATCGTGGGGACGGTCTCGATCGTGAGCGGCAGCGCCAGGTCTTCGACGACGCGCCGCACCACCATCACCTGCTGCCAGTCCTTTTCGCCGAAGACGGCCACATCCGCGCCGCTCAACCCGAAAAGGCGGGAGCAGACCGGCGCCACCCCGCCGAACATCTGGGGGCGATGCTGGCCTTCCAGCCCCTCGGCCGGGCCGCCCATCGCGATGCGTGTCGAAAAGCCCGGCGGATACATCACCGCGACATCGGGGGCGAAGAGAACGTCGCAGCCGGCCGCCTCCAGCTTGGTGATGTCGCCGGCCTCATCGCGCGGGTAGCGGCCCAGATCCTCATGCGGCGCGAATTGCGTGGGGTTGACGAAGATCGTCGCGATCACGCGGGGCGCGCATTCCCGCGCCCGCGCGACGAGGGCCAGATGGCCCTCATGCAGGTAGCCCATGGTCGGCACCAGGGCGATGCGCTCGCCCGCTGCCCGCCAGGCCGCCGTCACGCCGCGCAGCGTGGCCGCGTCACGGATAACCCGCATCAGACGGCCAGCGACATGCCGATCGGCGGCACCGCATCCGCCGGCAGCGGGCACACATAGGGCCCGCCCGCGCGCGTCGCGTGGTCGGCCTTCGCCGCCGCGATGATTTCCGGCTTCAGCAGCGCATCCACCGCCGTGCCGGCCATCACCTTGGCCACATGCACCATGCCCTTATGCGCGTGCGGCAGCTTGCCCTGCGCGGTTGCTTGCCAGGAATGCAGCTGCGT
Source organism: Roseococcus sp. (assembly GCF_019747315.1). Lineage (GTDB taxonomy): Bacteria > Pseudomonadota > Alphaproteobacteria > Acetobacterales > Acetobacteraceae > Roseococcus. The sequence continues at coordinate 13,923 of NZ_JAIEQY010000365.1, forward strand.
GCCGATGGCATGCGTCGCGCCGCGCGCCTGCACCGTCGGCACCACCCAGGAGACATCGCCCACATCCGTGCTGCCGATCATCGGCGCGCGCGGGCTGTCCAGCGGCACGATGCTGTCGGCCAGCGGCGCGTCCGTTTTGGGCAGGCCGACCTTGCGGAAGGCCGAGGCGATGTCGGCCTCGGACAGGGTCGCCTGGAATTCGGCGGCGCGCTTGCGGTCCTCGGCGTCGAAGGGCGGCGGGCCCAGGCGGTCCAGGCTCTCCTGCATCAGGCGTTCGAGCGGCGGGTTAGCCAGCAGGTTGGAGACGGCCGAGATCACCTGCGTCTCCACCCGGCATTCCGCCATCAGCGCCGCGCCATCAGCGATGGCGCGCACGCGCGTCACCAAATGCTGGAGATCGGCCACATTGGCGGCGCGGATGAGGTAGCGCACCTTTGCGCGCGCTTGCACCACATTGGGCGCGACACCACCGGCATCGAGATAGGCGTAGTGGATGCGGCTTTCCTGCGGGATATGCTCGCGCAGATAGTTGACCCCCACGCTCATCAGCTCGACGGCATCCAGCGCCGAGCGCCCCAGATGCGGCGCGGCCGCGGCATGGCTGGCGCGGCCATGGAAGGTGAAATCAATGCGCGTATTGGCGAGCGAAAGCGGCTCATTCACCCCGGCAAAGGCCGAGGGATGCCAGGAGATGGCGATGTCCACATCGTCGAACAGGCCGGCGCGGGCCATGAAGCCCTTGGCGGCGCCGCCTTCCTCGGCCGGGCAGCCATAATAGCGCACGCGGCCCTGGATACCGTTCGCCGCCAGGTAATCCTTCACCGCGGTGGCGGCGAGCAGCGAGGCGGCACCCAGCAGGTTGTGCCCGCAAGCATGGCCATTGCCATCGCCGGGGACGGGGCTGTGGGTGGTGACGCCGGATTCATTGGACAGCGCGGGCAGCGCGTCGAATTCGCCCAGGATGGCGATGACCGGCCCGCCCTCACCCGCCTCGCCCATCATGGCGGTCGGGATGCCGGCCAGGCGCTCGGTCACGCGAAAGCCCTCGGCGTTCAGATAGGCTGTGTGCTCGGCGGCGGAGCGGTGCTCGTTATAGGCGAGCTCCGGCATGCCCCAGACGCGGTCGCTCAGCTCGATGGCGGGTTGCGCCTTCTCATCCACATGGCGCCAGACGGGTTCACTGTTCTGCATGGTCAAATTCCGGAGAGAGGAGGAATGGTCTCGGCAAAGGCGGGGCGGCCCGTGGCCGCCCCATACCAGGCGGCCAGTGTGTCCCGGCCCTCGCGCCATTGGAAGACGGTGTGGCGGCGGTCACAGTATCCCAGCGCACAGGCCAGCGCGATGCCCTCGACGCTGAAGGGGTCATGCGCGGCGAGGTCCAGCGCATCAAGGATGCGGCTGGCGCGGGTGCGTTCCAGCGCCTGGAAGCCGGACGAGCGCTCCTGCTCCGGCCGCCGCAGGTCACGGTTCCAGACGGCGATGCCATCCAGCAGCGCCAGCCCCTGGCCAAGGCGCGAGAGGGCAGCGGGCTCGCGCGGCAACAGGCCCAGATGCGCCAGGATCAGCGGCGTCTCGCAGATCAGCGTGGCGCCATCCAGCAGCGCTGGCACCCGGCCGGCCGGGTTGTACGCGAGCTGCGGCGCGGATGCGTCGCGCAGCGGTGTCTCGACCTCCGTGAGGCCGAGCCCGCGCTCGCGCGAGAGGATGCGGAAGATCCGGGCAAAGGGGCTGCCTGGGGCGATGTAGAGGATCACGGGCGCAGCGAGAGCAGGTAGGTCACCACCGCATCCAGCTCAGCGCGGCTGATCTGGAAGTCGGGCATATTCGCGTGGGGCGTTTGCAGGAAGACGCGCAGCCCCGTCTCGGTTGTGCTGGGCATGGAAGCGATGGCGGGAAAGCTGGGCGCGGCATCGCCCGTGGGGGGCGGCATCTCGCGCGAGACGGCGTGGCAGGCGGCGCACCATTGGCGCGAGAGGCGAAGCCCCTCCCCCGCCATGGGTTGCGCCGACATGGGCTGCCCTTGGCCGGCAGCGGTTCCGGCGATCAGCGTGAGCGGCAGGATGAAACGCAGCATGGATGGACCCTCCAGCCGCCATGCTGCCCCCTGAGCGCGCCTCCCGTCCATGTGCTGGATCAATCCAGCCGCAGCGCGGCCCGGCGTTCGGCGAGGCCCGACGGGTCGGCGAGGCCGGCCAGGCGCGTGGCCGCGAGGCACGCGAAGCGGTGCAGCAGGGCGCGGCGGCGGGCCGGCGCCAGGGGGTGGGCGGGCGCCTCGCGCAGGGCCACCGCCTCGAAGCCGTCGCAGATGAGAAGGCCGGTATCCTCGGGCAGCAGGCTGGTCGGGAAATCCTGGTCCACGGCGAAATGCAACTCGTCGCAATAGGCGCGGTATTCGGGCCATTTCGCGTCACTCAGGAAGTCACGCGCGCAGGATTTCACCTCGATCAGCGCGAAGCCGCCATCGGGGCGCAGGGCGAAGAGGTCCGCGCGCCTGCCATCGGGCAGCGGCATCTCCAGCAAGGGCGACCATCCCCGGGCGAGGCAGAAGCGCAGCGCCGAGCGCGTGACGGCCTGGGTGCGAAGCGGGGCCTGCATCGGCGGCATCTCACGCGCTTTGGTGGCAGGGGGCAAGCCGCAAGAATCCCTCTTGATAAGAATGCGTCGCAATTGCAAATTGCCCGTATGACATCTCTCCCGCGCCGCTCCGGCCTCCTTGCCCTCCCCGCCCTGCTCCTCGCACGGCCCCTTCCCAGCCTGGCGCAGGAGCGCCCCTTGCGGCTCATTGTCGCGTCCGCGGCGGGCAGCAATGCCGATCTGATCGCCCGCCTCCTCGCCGCCGAGGCTGAGCCCGTCTTCGGCCGCCGCATCCTGATCGAGAACCTGCCCGCCGCCTCAGGCCAGCGGGCGGTGGAGCAGGCGGCCCGCGCCGAGCCGGATGGCGAGACGCTGCTCTTTGGCACTTCCTCGCAGCTCGTCATGAACCTGGCGCTGTTCGACAATCCCGTGGTGGATGTCGAGCGCGCGCTGCGCGGCGTGGCGCTGATCAACCGCGTGCCCATGGTGCTTTGCGTCCCAGCCAGCGACCCGGCGCAGAATCTGGGCGAATTTCTGGGGCGGCTGCGCCTAGGCGGGGCGTCGCAATACGGCTCCGGCCCGCTCGGCACCACCACCCATGTGGTGGGTGCCCGCTTCGTCCAGCAGGCGGGATTGTTGCGCGGGGACCTGGTGCATGTCCCCTATCAGTCCAGCGCGCTGGCCCTGACGGATCTGATGGCCGGCCGCCTGACGTTCATGTTCGACGCGGCGGTCACGGCGCTGCCGCATCATCGCTCCGGGCGCATCCGGATCCTGGGCGTCGCCGCCGAACGGCGCCTGCCCGCGGCACCGGACCTGCCGACGCTGATCGAAGCCGGGATGGATGGCTTCGTCGGTTCCACCTGGAACAGCATCGCGGCCCCCGCCGCCCTGCCGGACGCCGTGGCGGAGCGGCTGGCGCAGCGCTTCGCCAGCATCCTGGGCGCCGCCAGCTTCCGCGCCAGGCTCACCGATCTGGGCAGCGAATTGACCGAGGAGCCCCTGACCCCCGCCCAGGTGGATGGCTTCTACGCCGCCGAGCGGGCGCTCTGGCTGCCTCTGCTGCGGGCGAATCCCGTGCCGAGGTAGGGCCGCGCCGTCAGCCCAGCAGCGCGTCAATCGCCCGTGCCAGCGTCACATCCCGCGCCGAGAGCCCGCCTGCATCATGCGTGGTCAGGGTGATCTCGACGCGGTTGTAGACGTTGAACCATTCGGGGTGGTGGTCCTGCGCCTCGGCCAGCAGGGCCACGCGGGCCATGAAGCCCCAGGCCTGGTTGAAATCGCGGAAGCGGAATGCGCGCTGGATGGCATCGCGCTCCGCCAGCGGGCGCCATTCCGGCAGGCTCGCGCGCAGCGCGGCCCGGGCCGCCTCGTCCAGCTTCTCAACCATGAGACCCCTCCCCTTTCCGCCCCGCGCGTGGCATGCACCCGCGATGCGCCCCACCACACCCCCCAGCCTCGAAGACCTCCTGGAGATGGCCGAGGACGCCCTCGGCGCCATCCCCCGCGAATTGCGCGACATGGTGCGGGGCACCGCCATCATCGTGGAGGAGGTGCCGGAAGACGAGATCGTGGCGGAACTCGGCCTGGACAGCCCCTGGGAACTCACCGGACTGTACCGCGGCACCCCGCTGACCCACAAATCCGCGCTGGACACGCCGGCCGAGCCGGACACCATCCTGCTCTACCGCGAGCCCATCCTGCTGGAATGGATCGAGACGGGCGAGGATCTGTTCCGGCTGGTCCGCAACGTGCTGCTGCACGAGATCGGGCATCATTTCGGGTTGTCGGATGAGGATATCGCGCGGCTGGAGAGTGAGGATTAAGCAGAAAAGGGGCCCGAGACTCCAATCCTTGGCGCCGAGTTTGCTAGGCTGCGCGGTGCTGGGGTCCGTGGCCTTGCGGCCCCGGCCGCCGGAGGCCCTTCACAACCGCGCCGCGATCCCGCTGACGCCCGTAGCAAACTCCAGCTGCGCCAGCGCCGTCAGATAGGCCGCGCGCGCGGCATTGGCGGCGACTCGCGTGGCGTTCAGCGTGCGCAACGCATCCAGCACATCCAGGAGCGAGCGCCCGCCGGAGAGATAGGCCTGCTCCGCGCTGCGATAGGCCAGCTCCGCCCGGTTCAGGGCGCCGCCGGTGTAGAGCCGCAGCAAAGCGCGGGACTGCTCATAGGCGGCCCAGGCCGTGGCGAAGTCGGCGCGTCCCTGGAGCAAGGCCAGGCGCGCCTGTGCCTCAAGCTGCGCCTGCTGCCCCGCCGCCGTGCCGACCTGGCCGGTCACGATCTGGTTGGTGAAGAGCGGCACCGAGAGGCTGAAGGTGAACTGGTTCGTGGCGTTCAGCGGCTGCGAGGCGCTGGGCAAATCCTGCGAGAGGCGCGAGCGGCTCCAGCCGCCATTCAGCGTGACATCGCGCCAGCGCTGCGCCTCGGCCAGGCTGGTATTGGCCGCACCCGCGGCGGCGGCGCGGGCGGCGGCCACCACATCGGCGCGGTTCTGCACGGCATCGGCCAGCTCGTCACGGCTCACGCCCGGCGTCGGCATGGAATCGAAGCGGCCGCGCACGTCGAGGGCGATGGGCGGCAGCGCGCCTTGTCCACCCCCGGTGAAGGCGGCGGCATCGATGGCCAGGGCCACCGCCACCTGCGCCACGGCGGCGGCGTAGTTCTGCGCGGCACTGGTCACATCGGCCTCGAAGGGCAGGCGGCTGGCCTGGAAGCGCAGCAAGTCGCCCTCCGGCAGGGCGCCGTCCTGGAGCTGGCGGCGCAGCAGCGCCTCCGTCCGGTCCAGGCTAACGCGATTGGCCAGGGCCACTTCCAGATTGGCCCGCGCGGCCAGCGCCGCGATGAAGGCCTGGCGCAGCTGGAAGAATTGCCCGCGCAGCGCATCCAGCACCTGCGCCTCGGCCACGCCGATGTTTTCTTCGGCCAGGCGCGTGCGCAGCGTGCGCTTGCCGCCGGTCTCGATCAGCATGGTGAGGCCGAGCGAGATGTTGTTCTGCGGGCTGATGAAGCGCGCGCCCTCGATGCGGTTATTGCCCTGCGTGCTGTTGAACTCGGCGAAGTTATTGCCGATCGAGACGGAGGGCGGCGGCCGCGAGGAGGCGACCAGGCGTTGCGCGCGCACCGCATCCACACCGCGCTGGGCCGCGATGACGTTGAGGTTGCGCTCCAGCAGCATGCGCTCGGCCTGGTCCAGCGTCACGGTGCGCACGCCGGCCGGCAGCGGAAGGGGCGTCAGGCCGGGGCCGCTGGGGCGCGCCGGGCGGGATGCGGTCGGGGAAGCGACCGGCGGCGGGGTCTGCGCCAGCGCGGGCGTTGCCAGCAGCAGCAAGGCGAGGGCGGCCCTCATGCCGGCAGCCCCGCGCGCTCACGCCGGGCGGCCAGGGCAGCCTCCTGACGCGCGAGGTCGGAGGGGCGGCCCAGCAGGTCGATCAGCGCCGGGAAGATGACCAGGATGAAGACCGGAACCAAGCCGATGCCCCCCACCACGACGATGGCCAGCGGCTTGGTCACATCGGCGCCGATGCCCGTGGCCAGCGCCATGGGCAGCAGGCCGAAGAAGCTGGCGAAGCAGGTCATGAAGACCGGGCGCAGGCGGTCCTGGCCGGATTGGTCCAGCGCTGCCTTCCAGGCCATCCCCTCATGGCGCAGATGGTTGAAGTGGGCGAGCAGGATGATCCCCTCCATCACCGTGATGCCGAACAAGGCCAGGAAGCCGATGGCCGCCGGCACCGAGAAGTTCAGCCCCGCCGCCCCCAGCGCCAGGATGCCACCCACCAGCGAGAGCGGCACCATGGCCATGACCAGCAGCATCTCCCGGATATTCCCGAACTGCACGTAGAGCAGGATCATGATGATGATCAGCGCCACGGGCACGATGGTCAGCAGGCGCTTCACCGCCTCCTGCAGGTTGCGGAATTCCCCTACCCAGTCCAGGCGATAGCCGGGCAGCAGCCGCACCTCGCGCTCCACCAGCGCCTGGGCTTCGAGCACGGCGCTGGCGGGATCGCGGCCCCGGACCGAGAAGCGGACGGGCACGTAGCGGCTGCCATCCTCGCGATAGACATAGGCCGTGCCCGAGACGAGCTGGATATTCGCCACATCGGCCAGCACCGCGCCGCGCGGCCCGCCCACCGGGATGCGGCCGATGGCGTCCAGGCTGTTGCGGAAGGGCTCCGCGAGGCGCACCACGATGGGGAAGTTGCGGTCGCCCCCGGGCTCGTAGAGGCGCCCCGCCTCGCGCCCGCCGATCGCCGCCTGGATCACGTCGTTGATGTCCTCGACGCGCAGGCCGAATCGCGCGGCGCGCGCCCGGTCGATCGTGACCGAGACGGTGGGCTGCCCCAGCGTGGGAAAGACCGCGACGTCGGTGAGGCCCCGCACCTGGGTCAGCAGGCCGCGGATCTGCTCGGCGCGGGCCGTCAGCACATCGAGTTCCGTGCCGAAGACCTTGATCGCATTGGCCCCCTTCACGCCCGAGGCCGCCTCCTGGACGTTGTCGCTGATGGCCTGGGCAAAGCTGAACTGCACGCCGAGGAAGCGCTCCGACAGGCGGGCATTGATGGCGGCCACCAGGCCATCGCGATTGCGCGCGGTGGTCCAGCGGTCGGGCGCCAGGAGGGGCATGAAGAACTCGGCGTTGAAGAAGCCGGCGGGGTCCGTGCCGTCATCCGGGCGGCCCTGCTGCGAGGTGACGGTCACGGCCTCGGGGAATTCCAGCAGCGTGGCGCGGATGCCCTGCACGGTGGCGTGGCCCTCCTCCAGCGAGATGGTGCCCGGCATGGTGGCGCGCACCCAGAGATTGCCCTCCTCCAGCGTCGGCAGGAATTCGGCGCCGAGCAGCGAGAGCACGAAGATGGAAACGGCCACCAGCATGGCCGCGATGGTGAGCGCGAAGGCACGGGCGCCCATCGCCGCGTGGTACAGCTTGGCGTAGGACCAGCGCAGCACCCGCACCAGCGGTGTGTCGCGCTCCTGGCTGTTCTCGCTCAGCAGCACGGCCGACAGCGCGGGAACGATGGTGAAGGCCGCGATCAGCGAGCCCGCGATGGCATAGGCATAGGTCTTGGCCATGGGGCCGAAGATGCGCCCTTCGATGCCGCCCATGGTGAAGAGCGGGATGAAGGCGACGATGACGATGAGCAGCGCAAAGAGGATGGGCTTGCCCACCTCGCTGCCGGCGCGGAGGATGATCAGCGAAATCCCTGACAGCCCGCCCGCCGCCTGCCCGCCCGCATAAAGATGCGGGTTGCGCCGGGCCATGGCCAGGTGCCGGTAGATGTTCTCGACCATGATGATCGTCGCATCCACCAGCAGGCCGAAATCGAGTGCCCCGATGCTGAGCAGATTGGCGCTCTCGCCGCGGGCGAGGATCACCAGCACGGCGAAGAAGAAGGCGAAGGGAATGGTGGCGGCGACGACGATGGCGCCCCGCAGGTCGCCCAGGAAGAGCCACTGGATGACCAGGATGAGGATGACGCCCACGATGATGTTGTGCACCACCATGTGGGTGGCGAGCTTCACCAGCTCCTCGCGGTCATAGATGGGCACGACGCGCACGCCGGGCGGCAGGATGCCGCCGGCATTGATGCGCGCGAGTTCGGCCTGGACACCATGGATGGTGGGTAGCGTCTGCTCGCCGCGGCGCATCAGGACGGTGGCCAGCACCACATCCTCGTCGCGCTCATGCCCCGCGATGCCCATGCGCGGCAGGGCGCCGATCTCGATGGTCGCGACGTCCGAGAGCAGCACGGGTGAGCCATCGCTCGATGCGGTGAGGACGATGTTGCGGATGTCGTCCAGGCTGCGGATCAGGCCGATGCCCTGCACCACGGCCGCCTGCGGGCCGATCTGGATGATGCCGGCGCCCACCGTCGCATTGCCGCTGCGCACCGCCTCGATCACGGCGGGCAATTGCAGGCCGAAGGCATTCAGGCGCGGCAGGTCGATGGTGACGGAATAGGATTTGCTGCGGCCGCCGAAGCTCGTCACGTCCACCACGCCGGGCACGCGCTTGAAGCGGCGCTCCAGCACCCATTCCTGCAGCACCTTCAGGTCATCGGGCGAGAAACCGGGCGGGCCCACCACGCGGTAGCGCATGATCTCGCCGATGGGAGAGAGCGGGCTGATGGTGGGATTGGACCCATCGGGCAGGTCGCGCAGGACGGCCAGGCGGTTCAGCACCTGCTGCAGGGCTTGTTCGTAATTATAGGCGAAGGTGAACTGCACCCGCACATCGGAGAGGCCGAACAGGCTGGTGGAGCGCACCGAGTTCAGGTTGGGCAGCCCCGCCATCGCCAATTCGATGGGGATCGAGACGTAGCGCTCGATCTCCTCGGCGGATTGCCCGGGATTTTGCGTGATGATGACGACCTGGGGCGGCACCGGGTCCGGATAGGCCTCGATGTTGAGCTTGAGGAAGCCGTAGGCGCCCACCGCCACGAAGGCGATGAACAACAGGATGACCAGAGCCCGCTGCTGCAGCGAGATGGCGACAATCTGGCGCATGGTTCGTCAGTCGATCCGCGCCGCGCGGTCGATGAAGAGGGCGCCGCCGGTCACCAGCCGATCCCCGGCCTGGATGCCGTCGCGCGCCTGGATCATATCGCCCGAGCGGATGCCGGGTGTGATCTGCCGCATGGTGAAGCGGCCCTCGGGCAGGGCCACCCAGACATTGGCCTCGGAACCCCGGAAGATCACGGCGCTGGTCGGCACGGCCGGCGATTGCTGCGCCTCGCCCACCGTGATGCGGAAGTTGGCGAACATCTCCGGCCGCAGGACGCCCTCGGGGTCCAGCACCTCGGCCATCACGGTCAGGCGGCGCGTCGCGGGGTCGAGGCCCGCCGCGGTGCGCACGATGCGGGCGGGGAAGACACGGCCCGGCAGGGCGGCAACGGTCACCTCCACCGCCTGCCCCACCTGGATCAGCGGCACGTCCAGCTCGCGGACGGCGGCGACGAGCCACATGGTCGAGAGATCGGCGATGGTGAAGACCGGCTCCCCCTGCCCGGCCGAGACCCATTGGCCCGGCCCCACGCGGCGCTGGGTGATGGTGCCGGCCAGCGGCGCGGTCACGCTGATGATGCCGCTGACCTGGCGCGTGCGCTCGATCTCGGCGATCTGCTCAGGCGTGCGGCCCAGCACGCGCAGGCGGTCGCGCTGGGCTTCGGCCTGGGCGGCGGCGCTGCGGGAATCGGCCTCGGCGGATTGGGCGGCGGCGCGGGCCTGCTCCACATCGCGCTGCGAGGCGGCGCGAGCGGAGAAGAGGGATTGCTGCCGGGCCTCCTCGCGCCGCGCCTGCGCCTCGGCCACGCGCGTCTTCTGCACATTGTCCAGCGCCGAGAGCAGCTCATTGGCGGCGGAGGTCACATCCGGCGTTTCGACCTCATAGAGCGGCTGGCCGGCCTCCACGCGGTCCCCCACGCGGGCGAAGGCGCGGGTGACGCGGCCGGTGAAGGGCGAGAGCATGGGCGTCGAGCGGTCGTCGTTATAGGCGATGCGGCCTTCGGCCAGGCGCTCGGGGCGGAATTCGCGCATCGCGACGGGCTCGATCCGCAGGGCGCGCATTTCATTCTCGGAAAGTCGGAATTCGCCGGACGACAGGGGCTGGGCGGTGGGCGTCGCGGGCGGGGTGGGTTCGGGCTGGCTCAGGTAAAGATATCCGCCGGCCGCGATGGCGCCAGCCAGGCCCAACCAGAGCCAGGGCTTGCGCGCCGGCGCCTCGGCCGGCGCATCCGCCTGGGTGGAGCTTTCGGCCCGCGAAGTGGCCGCGGGTGGCTCCTGATGCATCACGTTCATGAATGTCCTGGGCTTTCCGACGCGGAGGAGAACGGGAGGACGTGACAAACGGCCCGAAGCGACCCTGCGATCCGCGGGAAGATAAACCGAAGCTGAACGAAAAGGGGAGCGCGCAGGCTTTAAATCTTGGTAACGAAACGGAAAATCAGCCCGGCAGCAGCGGCTGCGGATCCAGCCATAGGCGGTACCATCCCAGGCTGAAATGCAGATGCGGCCCGGTGACGCGGCCCGTGGCGCCCATGGCGCCAATGCGCTGGCCCTGCCGCACCTCCTCGCCCTCGCGCACCTCCTTCGCGGAAAGGTGGGCGTAGAGGGTGTTCACCCCATGGCCGTGGTCGAGCACGATCAACTGCCCGAAGAAGTGGAAATCGGCCGCCAGGGTCACCTTGCCGGCGGCGGCGGCGAGGATCGGCGTGCCCACCGGCCCGGCGACATCCAGCCCGTAATGCGGCTGGCGGGGCTGGCCGTTCAGCACGCGTTGGCTGCCGAAGACGCCGCTGATCCGCCCCCGCGCCGGCCAGGCGAGCCCCCGGGCGAAATCCACCCGCGCCGAATCCACGCCGCGCACGGCGGAGAGGCGCTCGCGTTCCACGCGGATGCGCTCCAGCGCCGCGGCATCGGGCGTCACCTGGGCCGGCGGCAGGCCGGTGATGTGCTGCACATCCCATTCCCGCCGCGCGACGGCGATGCTGCGGGGTGTGCCGTCCACGGTGAGGGTGGCGCTGGCGCCGTGATCCCGGCCGAAGCCCAGGACGAAATCGCCCTCGGGCGAGACGCGTACCGGCTGGCCATCGAGCGCCAGGCGCTGGCCCCGCGCCCCCTGCCCGATCAGCAGCGCGCCCTGTTGCGGCGTGCCGCGCCATTCGACCCCCGTGGCCACCGCCCGCACCGGCCGCGCCAGCATCAGGGCCGGCAGGGCAAGGGCGGCGCGGCGCCTCAAAACAGGCTGCCCTGGGGCGGCTTGCTGGGCCGGGGCTTGCCGCCGGCGGCCGTAGCCTTCACCGCGCCATCCCCGAAGGTGAGGGTGAGGTTCGCGCCCGGCGCCACCTGCGCCGCCAGCGTCAGCGCCGTGCCATCCGGCCCCTGCACCAAGGCGAAACCGCGCGCCAGCACGGCGTTGTAGCTCACCGCCTCCAGCCGGGCGCCGAGGCCTTCCACGCGCGCTGCCTGCTCGCGGATCAGGGCCAGCACAGGGGCGGCGGAGAGCCGCGCCAAGGCGGGCGAGGCCTGGCGCCGCGCGGCACCGCGCGCCCAGGCCGCCTGCATGCGCTGGTCCAGCGCGCCCAAGGCGTGCCGCCCGGCGGCGATGGCCTCGCGCGGGTGGCGCAGCCCGCCGCTGGCGCGGGTGAGAGCATGGCGCTTGGCCGCGACGAAGCCCGGCAGGGCCGTGCGCAGCCGCTCTCCCCGGTCATCCAGGCGCTGGCGGAGCTGGTTCACCAGGGCCGGCAGATCGGGCAGGCCGGCCTCGGCGCGGGTCAGGTGCAGCCGCGCCTCGCGCAGCCGGGCGGCGATGCGGTTGTCCATCCGCGCGCCGCGCTGGGCGAGGTCCGCCGCCAGCTCCAGGCGGGCGGGCACGGCGAGTTCGGCGGCGGCGGTCGGCGTGGGCGCGCGGCGGTCGCTGGCGAAATCGATCAGCGTGGTGTCGGTCTCGTGACCCACGGCGGAGATGAGCGGGATGGTCGAGGCGGCGGCGGCGCGGACCACCACCTCCTCGTTGAAGGCCATCAGGTCTTCCAGCGAACCGCCGCCGCGCGCCACGATGATGACATCGGGGCGCGGCACCGGCCCGCCCTCGGGCAGCGCGGAAAAGCCGCGAATCGCGGCGGCGATCTTCTCGGCCGCCCCCTCGCCCTGCACCGGCACGGGCCAGAGGATGACATGGCGCGGAAAGCGGCGGGCCAGCGTGGTGCGGATATCCTGGATGACGGCACCCTGCGGGCTGGTCACCACGCCGATGACGCGCGGCAGCAGGGGCAGCGGGCGCTTGCGGGAGGCGTCGAACAGGCCCTCCTTCAGGAAGGCGGCCTTCAGCGCCTCGATGCGGGCCAGCATGGCGCCGGCGCCGGCGTATTCGAGCTTCTCGATGACGAGCTGGTATTTTGAGCGGTCGGCATAGGTGGAGAGGCGGCCCGTCGCCACCACCTCCATGCCGTTTTCGGGCTTCAGACCGACGCGGGAGACGGTGCCCTTCCAGATCACCGCCTCGATCTTCGCATTCTCCTCCTTCAGCGAGAGGTAGATATGGCCGGAGGCATAGGGTTTGACCTCGGTCAGCTCCCCGCGCACCCGCACGCGCGAAAACGCGCCCTCCAGGGTGCGCTTGATGGCCCCCGCCAACTCGCCCACACCATATTCCGGAACATTGGCACCGATTCCGTCCATGCCCGACATATAGGCGCGGAATTGGGCTTTGCGGAGGCAGGCTGGCGATGAAGGTTCTTGTTGTGGGCGGCGGCGGGCGTGAGCACGCGCTGTGCTGGGCCATCGCGGCCTCCCCCCTGCTGACGCAGCTCTGGTGCGCGCCGGGCAATCCCGGCATCGCGGAAGTGGCGGAATGCGTGGCGATCGGCGCGGAGGATGTGCCCCGGATCGTCGCCTTTGGGGTGGAACAGGGCGTGGACCTGGTGGTGGTCGGGCCCGAGGCGCCGCTCACCCTGGGCCTGGCCGATGCCTGCGCAGAGGCGGGGCTTCTGTGCTTCGGCCCCCGCGCCGCGGCGGCGCGACTCGAGGGCAGCAAGAGCTTCTTCAAGGAGATCGCCAACGCCGCCGGCGCACCGACCGCCGCCCATGGCCGCTTCACCGATCCTGACGCGGCGCGCGCCCATATCCGCGCGCAGGGCGCGCCCATCGTGGTGAAGGCCGATGGCCTGGCCGCCGGCAAGGGCGTGGTCGTCGCCGCCAGCGTCGCCGAGGCCGAGGCGGCCGTCACCGAAATGATGGAGGCCGGCATCCATGGCGAAGCCGGCCGCATCGTCGTCATCGAGGAATGCCTGCTGGGCGAGGAGATCAGCTTCTTCGCGCTCTGCGACGGCACACATGCCATCCCGCTCGGCGCGGCGCAGGACCACAAGCGCGTGGGCGATGGCGACACCGGCCCCAACACCGGCGGCATGGGCGCCTATTCGCCCCCGCCCGCCTTCACCGAGGCCTTGCAGGCGCAGGTGATGGCCGAATGCATCAACCCCGTGCTGGCCGAGCTGGCGCGGCGCGGCACTCCATTCCAGGGCGTGCTCTTCGCCGGGCTGATGCTGACGGCGCAGGGGCCGAAGCTGCTGGAATTCAACGTCCGCTTCGGCGACCCGGAATGCCAGGCGCTGATGCTGCGGCTGCGGAGCGATTTGCTCCCTGCCCTGCTGGCCGCCTGCCAGGGGGAGCTGCGCCACTTCGACCTGCGCTGGGAGAAGCTGGCGAGCCTGCTCGTCGTCATGGCCGCGCGCGGCTACCCGGGCACGCCCTTGAAGGGCACCGAGATCCGGGGCCTGGAAGCCGCCGCCCAGGTGCCGGGCGTGCAGATCTTCCACGCCGGCACGGCGCGGGATGAGGCCGGGCGGCTGGTGGCCCATGGCGGGCGCGTGCTGGGCATCGGCGCCACGGGTGCCACACTGGCCGAGGCTCGCGCCGCCGCCTATGCCGCCGTGGCGAAGGTGGATTGGCCCGAGGGCTTCTGCCGCGGCGACATCGCGTGGCGCGCCCTATGAGGCGCGGGCGCTGACGAGCAGGAACATCGGCCGCTCCCGCTCCTTCGCCCATTCCGGGCGTGCAGCGACTTGTTCTTCGCTGGGGCCAAATTCCTCAACGCGGTCCAGCGCGAAGCCCGCCGCCAGCAGGGCGTTGAGCGTGGTCGCCAGCATGCGGTGCTGCTTGACCACGCCGGGGACGAACCACTCCGTCTCGCGCCGGCCTTCCGCCAGATAGCCATCCAGCGGCCAGGTCATCCGCCCATCTTCCTCGCGCCGCCAGGCCTGGTGCCGGGGCGCGGTGAAGACCGGGTGCTCCATCGAGAAGACCAGCCGCCCGCCCGACGCCAGTGCCCGCCGGATGGCGGCCAGCATGGGCTGGAACGCCACGACATAGTGAAACGCGAGCGAGCTGTGGATCAGCTCGAAGCCGGCTTGCGGCAGCTCCAGCGCCTCCAGGTCGGCCAGGCGATAGGTGATGGCGGCGTCGCTCGTCGTGGCCCGCGCCCGCTCCAGCATGCGGTGCGAGACGTCGAGGCCGAGCACCGCCGCGGCCCCTGCCCCACGCGCCCAGCGGCAGAACCAGCCGTAGCCGCAGCCGAGATCGGCGACGCGCAAGCCCGGCATGGTGGGCAGCATGGCCCGCAGGGACGGCCATTCGGGTGCCGCCTCCAGCCCCAGGCGCGAGCGTTCCAGCCCCGCATAGCCGGCGAAGAAGGCCGGATCGTCATAGATGTTCTGGCCCACAACCCGCACCCTTCCGCCTTCCCGCCAGGGATGGCACGCTCTCTCCAAATCAAGGAGGCCAGTCATGACCTACACCAATCCAGAGACCATCGCGCTGCATGGCGGCAGCCACCGCGCGGACCCCAACACCGGTTCCGTCGCCGTGCCGATCCACCAGACGACGTCCTTCCAGTTCCAGGATACCGGCCACGCCGCGCGCCTCTTTGGCCTGGCCGAGCTCGGCAACATCTACACCCGCATCATGAACCCGACCTGCGACGCGCTGGAGACGCGCATCGCGCAGCTTGAGGGCGGTGTGGCGGCGCTGGCCGTGGGCTCCGGCCAGGCGGCGACGAGCTTCTGCGTGATGAACCTCTGCGAGGCCGGCGACAACATCGTCAGCAGCACGGATCTCTATGGCGGCACCTACAATCTGTTCGCCAATACGCTGAAGCAGTTCGGCATCGA
>NZ_JAIEQY010000273.1 GCF_019747315.1 Roseococcus sp.
GCGGCGGCACCCGCGGCGCCGGCCGTGGCCGGGGCGCCCGGCTGGGTGGCCGTGCGCTCCATCGGGCGCGCCTGCTGGGGCGAGGTGTTGGTCGGAGGCGGCGCCTGATAGGTGCGGGCGCCACGGCTGCCGGAAGAGGAACGGCCGCCGGGCGCGGCCTCGGCCAGGGCCGGCGCCAGCACGAAGGCAGCGGCGGCGAGGACGGTCAGAAAGCGTGCAGTGCGACGCATGGTGGTGGCATCTCCCGGAGCAAACATGTCTTAAGCGCAATATAGGGGCCATGCCGCCCGATTGCGAGCTTCTTTCAGGCCCGCCATGCTGAATTCCTGCAGGCAAGGGGGCGATCATGGCGTGGCACAGGCTTTTGGCGGGAGCGGCCCTGGCGGCTTCCCTCACCCTTCCGGCTTTGGCGCAGACCCCCGCCCCGCGCATCCTCCGCATGGCGACCAGCGTGGATGCCGCGACACTCGACCCCCACGCCACCAACGCCCTCTTCACCTATCTGGTGGTCAGCCAGGTCTATGAGAGCCTGACCCATCGCGGCGATGATCTGCGCGTGCATCCCGGCCTCGCCACCGCCTGGCAGCAGATGGAGCCGACGCGCTGGCGCTTCACCCTCCGCGCCGGCGTGAAATTCGCCGGCGGCGAGGATTTCACCGCCGAGGATGTGGTCTTCAGCATCACCCGCGCTTTGGCGCCCACCAGCAACTACGGCATCTTCGTGGACACGGTGCTCCGCGCCGAGGCGGTGGACGCCCTCACGGTGGATCTCGTCACCCGCGTGCCGGACGCGGTGATCCCCGACAAGATGACGCGCATCCTCATCATGGATCGTGGCTGGGCCGAGGCGAACCGCAGCACCGCGCCGCAGAACTTCGCCCAGCGCGAGGAAATGCCGGCCGTGCGCACGGCCAATGGCACCGGCCCCTTCATGATCCGCTCGCGCGAGGTGGATCAGCGCACCATCATGGTGCGCAACCCGCTCTGGTGGGGTGCGGCCGCCGGCGTGGCGCCCGAGGGCAATGTCACCGAATACCACCATATCACCCTGACCAGCGACGCGACCCGCGTGGCCGCCCTGCTCTCGGGCGAGGTGGATTTCGTGCATGTGCTGCCGGTGCAGGATGTGGCGCGCATCCGCTCCAACCCGCGCCTGCGCATCCTGGAGGGCCAGGAGAACCGCACCGTCTGGCTGGGCTTCCGCCAGGATGTGGATGAATTGCCCGGCAGCGATGTCCGCGGCCGCAACCCCTTCAAGGATATCCGCGTCCGTCAGGCCGTGGCGCATGCCATTGACGTCGAGGCGCTGCGCCGCGCCACCCTGCGCGGCCAGGCGGTGCCCACCGGCTCCATGTGGACGCAATTCGTCAACGGCTGGGATGCCGGCACCGACGCCCGCCCCGTCCTGGACCGTGACCGCTCCCGCCGCCTTCTCACCGAGGCCGGCTATCCGCAGGGCTTCTCCGTGCCGCTGGATTGCCCGACCGGCACCTATGACGAGGCCTGCCAGGCGGTCTCGGCCATGCTCAACCAGGTCGGCATCCGCGCCACGCTGAACCTGTTGCCGAACGCCGTGTTCAGCCAGCGGGTGCGGCGGCAGGAGACGGCCTTCTACGCCCTCTCCTGGGGTGTGCCGACCTTCGACGCCAGCTACACGCTGCGCGCCGTCATGGCCTCACGCTCCATCGGCGGCGCGGCCTCCTGGAATATCGGCGGCTGGTCCCATGCGGGTTTCGACGCGCTGATCCCGCGCATCGATGCCGAGGGCAACCCCGCGGCGCGACGCGCCCTGATGATCGAGGCGCACAAGCTGCACAATGCCGAGATGGGGCATGTGCCGCTGTATCACATGATGATCCCCTGGGCGCACCGGCAGGGCGTGGCGATCCGCCACCGCGCCGACAACCAGTTCCAGGTGCGCGAGATCAAGGTGGATTGATGCAAGCTGTTCTGAAACGCGCCGCCGACCTGCGCGGCTTCCGCATCGCGCCGGGCGACAGCAATTACTTCGCCTGCCTGCTGGACCCCATCGCCGATGGCGCGACCTTCACCCTGGTGGTCGAGATCTTCGCCCCCGGCGGCGCCACGCCGCCCAACACGCATCGCGCCGCGCAGGAAGCCTTCTTCGTGCTGCGCGGCACCGGCCGCGCCCGCGCCGGCGACACATGGACCGAGATCGGCCCGGGCGACACGCTGATGCTGCCGCCGGGCGTGGAGCATGTGGTGGAGAATACCGGGGCGGGGAAGCTCTATTGCCTCACGCTGATGGTGCCGGATGAGGATTTCGCGGCGCTGATCCGGGGCGGGACTCCGGTGGAATTGGATGATGAGGACCGGGCGGTGTTGGGCGGAAGATAAAGGAGAAAGGGCCTCCGGCGGCTGGGGCCGAGAGGCCCCAGACCCCAGAACAAAGCGGTCAGGCCGGCCGCTGGCGGCCTCGGCGGGCATATTGCACGCTCAGCAACACGCCGCCCAGGGCGAAGCCCACCCAATGCGGCGCGGGGAGGGCATCCTTCGCGATAACCTCGATGATGGCGGGGAAGACCATCAGCAGGCCGGCAAGCGCCATCAGCCAGCGTTCCACCGCGTTCATCACCGTGATTGCATAGCCCTGGCAGGCGGCGGAGAGCGCGGCCAGGCCAAGCGTGGCGAAGAGAACCTGCTCGGCCACATCCATCCAGGTCATCCCCGGCAGCATGTTCAGCAGCAGGCCGACGCCCTGCGGGTCGGTCACGAAGACAAAGGGCAGCACGAAGGCCGGCAGGGTGTATTTCCAGGCCATCAGCGTGGTGCGGTAGGGGCCGGCGCCGGTGATCGCCGCGGCGGCGAAGGGCGACAAGGCGGTGGGCGGCGAGACCTCGCTCAGCACCGCGTAGTAGAAGACGAACATATGCGCCGCGTAGTCCGGCACGCCCAGCTTCATCAGCGCGGGTGCGGCCACCACCGCGCAGATGATGTAGCTGGCCGTCACCGGCACCGCGAGGCCGACGACCCAGACGATCAGCGCCGTGTAGATCGCCGTGATGATGAGGCTGCCGCCCGCCGCCTGGATCGCGATGTCGGAGAATTTCAGGCCCAGGCCCGTCAGCGTGATGCAGCCCACGATGATGCCCGCGCAGGCGCAGGTGGCGGCGATGCCGATCGCCTGCTCGGAGCCCGCCGCCAGCGTGCGGATGAACTTCATCGGCCAGAGCGCATGCTCGCGCGAGAGGAAGGAAAGCGCGACCGCAAGCCCCATGGCGTAGAGCACGGAGAGCGTCGCGGAATAGCCCATCGCCATGAAGGCGATGATCGCGATCAGGCTGGTGAAGTGGTACCAGCCGCGCTTGAACATGGCGCCGACCTTCTCCACCGGGATGGGCACGTCATCCTTGCCGCCGCCCGCCGCGCGGATGCGCCGCTGGTCCAGCTCCACCATGAAGAGCAGCGAGGCGTAGTAGAGGACGGTCGGGATCGCCGCCATCAGCAGCACGTCGAGGTAGGAGATCTTCAGGTATTCGGCGATGAGGAAGGCCGCGGCCCCCATGATGGGGGGCGAGATGATGGCGCCCAGGCCGCCCGCCGCGAGCAACCCGCCGGCGTCATGCGGCGTGTAGCCCACGCGCTTCATCATCGGCCAGGCGACTGTGCCGATGGTGACGGTGGTGGCGACACCCGAGCCTGAGGGCCCGCCCAGCAGGAAGGCGGAGAGCACCACGGTGCGCCCCGCGCTGGAAGGCTTGCCGCCCGTCGCGGCGAAGGAGAAATCCACGAAGAATTTTCCCGCGCCCGTGGCGCCGAGGATGGCCCCGTAGATGGTGAACAGGATGATGAGCGTCGCACTCACATCCACCGCCGTGCCGAAGATGCCCTCCAGCGTGATGGAAAGATGCGGGATCAGCCGTTCGGCGTCATAGCCGCGATGGGTCCAGGGGGCGGGCAGGTGGTTGCCGTAGAAGGCGTAGAGCAGGAAGGCGATGGCAACGACGGGCATGATCCAGCCCGTGCAGCGCCGCGTGACTTCCAGCACGAGCGCGATGAGCATCCAGCCGACGACGATGTCCATCGGCTCGGGAAAGATGATGCGGTCCTGCAGGTCATCGCCGCCCGAGATCAGGTACCAGGTCACGTAGATCCCGGCCGCGATCAGCGCCCAGTCCCAGGGCAGGAAGCGGTCCCGGAAGCGGCGCGCCACCGGGAACAGGAAGAAGCCCAGCACCATGGTGAAGCCGACATGGGCGAAGCGCAGCGTGGTGGTGGGGACGATGCTCCAGGCGGCGTAGAGGTGGAACAGCGACATGGCGAGCGCCATGCCCACCGCCACCACGCCCAGCGCGCCGGTGAAGCGGTTCATCACCCCTTCCTCGGATTCGATCAGCCGCTCCACGCGGGCCGCGGTTTCGGCGTCCATCGTGTTGGGGTTCATCTCGGGCGGGAGGGAGCTCTGGGACATGGCGAAGACTCTCGCGGTTAGAGCATGATGCGTGGAGGCGGAATCGCCGAAACGCTGAATCATCCTCTCAACAGAGACGAGACCGCAGCGCGGTCTCTAACGAAACGGCCGGGTGCTGCCACCCGGCCGCGATCAGGACGAGCCGGCCAGGCTCAGGCCAGCGTGGCGCCGGCCGCGCGCCAGAAGGCCTCGGCCGCCGGGTGCCAGGGCACGCCCGCCGCCGCCGTCTTCTGGCCGGCCAGGTTGAAGTCCCGCGCCGCGGAATGGACGCGCGCCCAATCCTCGCGGTTCTGCCAGAGGATGGTCAGCATCTGGGTCACCAGCGCCGGGGCCGCATCCTCGCGCACCGCCAGGATGTTGGCGACCGAGAGCTGCTGGTTCGGCGTGTTCTGACCGGGGTAGGTGCCGGCCGCGATGGTTTCGGCGAAATAGACCGGGCCATGCTCGGCCACGATCGGGCCCAGCGCATCGGCATGGTCGACCAGGACGAGCTGCGTGCCCGGCGTGGCGGCGAGGTCGGTGATGGCCGAGGTCGGCACGCCCGAGACGAAGAAATAGGCGTCGATCTTGCCGTCGCGGATGGCGTTGGTGCTTTCGGCCGGCGAGAGGCGCTCACGTCCGCGGAAGTCGCGGTTGATGTCGAGGCCAGCGGCGGCGATCAGGCGCAGCGCGAAGAGCTCGGTGGCGGAGGCCGGCGCGCCGGTGGAAATCCGCTTGCCGCGCAGGTCGGCCATGGTGCGGATGTTGCGGTCGGCCGTGGTCACCACCTGCATGCGGTTGGTGTAGAGCACCGCGATGGCGCGCGTGGGCACCACGCGGCCGCGGAAGGGGCCGGCGCCGCGGATGCTGTCCACCGCCGCATCCACCTGGCCGAAGACCAGCTGCGCGCGGTTGGCGCCGAGCAGCTGGAAATTCGCGGTGGATCCGGCCGTCACCTCGGCCGTGGCCGAGACGCCCGGGATGCCGCGCGTCAGGTAGTTCGCGAGCGCGCCGCCCAGCGGGTAATAGACGCCGCCGGTGGTGCCGGTGGCGATGGAGATCTGCTGCGCGGCCTGGGCCGCGGCCTGGTGGGGGGCCAGCTGCGGCCCGGCCAGAAGGCCAAGACCGGCACCCAGGGCGGTGCGGCGGGAAAGCTGATTCATGAAAAAGTCCTCCAGCGGATTTGTTTTCTGGACGCGCCAATAGGGGGAAGTGCGCCCAAAGGCAAAGGGGTTGCGCTGCCTCAATGCGGAACCCCGCCCTGGGCTGCCATTCTGGTCGCCAAGGAGGACACCCCCATGAACCGCATGACCGCCCGAGACCTGATGACCCCCGACGTCGTCTCCGTCCCGCCCGAGACGCCCGTCCTGGCCGTCGCCCGCCTGCTCTCCGAGCGGGGCATCAGCGCCGTGCCGGTGCTGGGCCCGGCCGGGGAGGTGCTGGGCGTGGTGACCGAGGCCGACCTGATCCGCCGCCTGGCCGGCGAGGAGGATGCGAAGCCCGGCTGGTTCGGCAGCCTCTTCGCGGACCCGACGGCGGAGGCCGAGCGCTACGCCAAGACCCATGGCGTGCGCGCCCAGCACATCATGACCGAAATGGTCCTGACCGTGGGCGAGGGCGACACCGCCGCGCATATCGCGCATCTGATGGAGGACCGGAACATCCGCCGCGTCTTCGTCGTGACGGACGGCCGCCTGCGCGGCATCGTCAGCCGGGCGGACCTGCTGCGCGCCCTGGTGGCGCCCATGCCGGAGGAGGGCGACTTCAGCGACAGCCGCCTGCGCTCCGCCGTCATCGCCGCCATGCGCAAGCAGCCCTGGGCCGACAGCTTCTACACGCTGGTGGATGTGCAGGAGGGCGTGGTGATCTTCCACGGCTTCATGCGCGACGAGGGCGTGAAGCGCGGCCTGCGCGTCCTGGCCGAGGCCATCCCGGGCGTGAAGGGCGTGCGCGACGAGACCCAGCCCATGCCGAACTACATCTTCGCGGGGGTCTAGGCTTCGTTGCGTGGGTGAAACTCCCTCCATCTTGGGGGTTTCCGCTAGGGGGCCGCGGCCATCCGGGTGTTAGCTTTTCTGGGCGATTTCAATCGCCTAGAGATAGTATAACATTACGGAGGAAATGCCCCATGAAGGGTTTGTCACGCCGCGCGCTGTTCGGCGCGTGCCTGGGTTGCGGTACCGCCCATCTCGGCCTGCAGGCCACCCCGGTGAATGCGCAAGGATGGTCACCCCCTGCGGCTGCCCAGCGCTGCCCCTCCCGCTGGGGCCCGAATGACCGCCGCGGCTCGATGAACCTGCTCACGGAAGATCGCATCCGCAGCGCCGCCGCCATGATCCGCGAGGGCAAGAAGATCGAAATGGGCCATGTGCTGGCGCAAAACATGCCCTTCTTCGGCACGCGGCGCTTCGACGTGCACCAGAAGCAGCTCTTCATGAACCCGCAATCCAACCGCCGCGGCTCCAATGAGGAGGTCGTGATCGGCGAGATCGGCCAGGTCGGCACGCAATTCGACGGCTTCCCGCACCAGACCATCGGCAACGAGGTCTATAACTGCGTGGACCTGCCCTCCATCATGTCCCGCACCGGCTTCACCGAGATGGGCATCGAGACGGTCGGCACCATCATGACGCGCGGCGTGTTGATCGACGTCGCCGGCTTCAAGGGCACGCGGACCCTGCCCGACACCTATGAGATCACCGTGGCCGACCTCGAAGGCGCGCTCAACCGCCAGCGCGTGGAGCTGCGCGAGGGCGATGCGATGATCATCAACACCGGCTGGGGGCATCTCTGGGCGCGGGAGAATGCGCGCTATGTCGCGGGTTGCCCGGGCATCGGCGTGGCGGCCGCCGAGTGGCTGATCGCGAAGAACCCGATGCTGCTGGGCTCCGACAATTGGCCCGTGGAGGTCGCGCCCTCGGCCACCATGCCCGGCGCCTCGCTGCCGGTGCACCAGATCGCACTGGTGGTGCATGGCGTGCATCTGCTGGAGAACATGAACCTGGCGGAGATCGTGGCCTCCGGCCGGAACGAGTTCTGCTTCATGATGCAGCCGCTGCGCGCGCAGGGCTTCTCCGGCAGCACGGTTTCGCCGGCGGCGCTGTTCTGACACGCGTATACTGATGGATGCGAGGGGGCTTTGCCCTCTCGCACTCGCCGGCGCTCAAGCGGCGCGGCAATTCGTCAGCCGCACCGTGGCTCCCGTCCCCGGCGATGCGTCATAGATGCTCGCCACGGTTCCTGAGTTGATGTTGGAAAGAGTGCCCCGCCCGAAGCGCAGATTGTCGATTGTGACGTTAGCCCCAATGGAAACTCCCTGACGCGAGGCCGAGATCAGCGTCACCTCCATGGGGAACCCGCTGAAGTGCACGTCTACAGTCAGGGCTTGCCGGGTAGCGTTTCGCAAATAGATAGAATATTCATAGTTATTCCCACCCAACCTGGTCTGGTAGATCGCATCGATGACGATGCGTCCGTTGCAGGTGTTTGAGGCCTGTGCCTGGACTTGCTGGAACAAGCCTGCGCCCAACGTGCAAAGGATTGCGGCGGCGATGGCTTTGAATCGCATCATATATCTCCATCGTGGCCGGGTTGCCGGCGCGGCATCATGATCCAAGCGAAGAGTATAGATCGGACGGCTGGGGGCAAATCGGCAAAGCCTCTCGGCGACATAGGGAAGTGCCGCCTTCACCGGCGACAATCCGGCGCCGGCGGGGCATGATCCCGCGATGCGATGGGCGCGATTTTCGATCCTGGCGGTGATCGTGCTCCTCGGCACGGCCTGGTTCCTCGACCGCTTATTCCCGCCTCCCATGGCGCGCTTTGAGAGTCGCGCTCGCGAGGTGACGGCGCGCGATGGCCGCACCCTCTCCGTCTGGCCCGCGCCAGGCGGCGTGTGGCGCCTGCGCACCACGCCTGGCGACGTGCCGCCGCATCTCCTCGCCTTGCTCCTCGCCGCCGAGGATCGGCGCTTTGACGCGCATCCCGGCGTGGACCCGCTGGCCCTGGCCCGCGCCGCCGGGCAATGGGTGCGCGCGGGGCGGGTGGTCTCCGGTGGCTCCACCCTCTCCATGCAGGCGGCGCGGCTGCTGGAACCGCGCCCGCGCAACCTGCGCAGCAAGGCGCTCGAAATGGCCCGCGCGCTCCAACTGGAATGGCGCTACGGCAAGCGGGGCGTGCTGGACATCTGGCTGACGCTCGCACCCCAGGGCGGCAACCTGGAGGGGATGCGCGCCGGCGCCCTGGCCTGGTTCGGCCGCCCCGTCTCCTCGCTCGATGCGGCCGAGGCCGCGCTGCTCATCGCCCTCGCCCGCCGCCCCGAGGCGCTGCGCCCCGACCGCCACCCCGAAGCCGCACGCCGCGCCCGCGATGCCGTGTTGCTGGCCCGCGCGCCCGACATCGCGAGCCCAGCCGAAATCGCGCTGGCCGGCCCCGTTCCCGCGCGGCGCCTCCCTTTGCCGCGCCACGCGCCGCACGCAGCGCGCGAGGGCATCGCCACCCTCGACCTCGACCTGCAACGCGCGATGGAGGCGCTGGCGCGCGATGCCCTGGCCCGCCTGCCCGAGCGCGTCTCCCTCGCCCTCATGGTGACGGACCTCCGCACGCGCGAAACCCGCGCCCTGGTCGGCGGCGACTGGATGAACCCCGCCCGCGCCGGTGCGCTGGACCTGACGCGCGCCGTGCGCTCGCCCGGCTCCGCGCTCAAGCCGCTGGTCTATGCGCTGGCCTTCGAGGCCGGCGTGGTGACGCCCGAGACGCTGATGGAGGACCTGCCCCGCCGCTTCGGCGACTACGCGCCGGAGAATTTCGACCGCGCCTTCCAGGGCCGGCTGCGCATCGCCGACGCCCTGCGGCAAAGCCTGAACCAGCCCGCCGTGGCCCTGCTGAACGAGATCGGCCCCCTGCGCCTGGCCAGTGTGATGAAGGCGGCCGGCGCCACCCCGCGCCTGCCGCCGGGCGCCGCGCCCTCGCTGCCGTTGGCGCTGGGCGGCGTCGGCGTCACGCTGCGGGAGATGATGGCGCTTTATGCGCTGCTGGGCGATGGCGGCGGCGGGTTGATTGAGCCGCGCGCCGCGAACCTGGCCAGCGCCATCCTGGTGCAGGGCTTCCCGGGTGGTGGCCCCGCCGGCATCGCCTGGAAGACGGGAACCAGCTGGGGCGGGCGCGACGCCTGGGCCATGGGGATGGACCAGCGGCATGTGGTGGGCATCTGGGTCGGCCGGCCCGATGGCACGCCCATGCCCAACGCGACCGGCGCGCGCCTCGCCTTGCCGCTGCTGGCCCAGGCCTTCGAGCGGCTGCCGCCTGCCCCGCGCGCGCCCTTCGCGCCCCACCCCCTGATCGCCACCGCGGCCCCGCCGACCGATGGGCTGCGCCTGCTCTTCCCCCCGCCCCGCGCCACCCTGCCCGAGGCTGGGCGCGTGGTGCTGCGCGCGGCCGGCGGCCAGCGCCCGCTGACCTTCCTGGTGGATGGCGCGCCCCTCGCCGCCGATCCCGCCCGGCGCGAGGTGAGCTGGACGCCGCCCGGCCCGGGCTTCTACCGCATCACCGTGCTGGACGCCGAAGGCGCGGCGGCCCGGACGGAGCTGCGCGTGCGATGAGCCGGGAGCTGCGCGGCGCCATCCTCTATGTGCTGGCCGCCTTCGGCCTGGGCTTCCTGCTCGGCCCGATCCGGGAGTTCCTGCTGGTGCCGGCGATGGGCCGCCTCGCCGCGCTGCTCATCGAGCTGCCGGTGATGCTGGGCTTCTGCTGGTGGATCGCGCCCCGTATCCTCCGCCGCTGCGCCATCCCGCCCGGCGAGGCGCGGCTGCGCATGGGCTTCGCCGCGCTCTCGCTGCTGCTGCTGCTGGAATTCTTCACCGGCGTGGCGCTACGCGGCTGGGACCTGGCGGCCTGGGTGGCGGATTTCGCGACGCCACCCGGGCTGGTCACGCTGCTGGCCTATCTGATCTTTGCCTTGCTGCCGCGCTGGGCGCGCGAGCGGGCCTGACCCTGGAAGGAAACACCCATGCCCCTGCGCTTCGTGATGCTTGCCGTGACCCTGCTCGGCGCGGGCTGCGCCACCACCGGCAGCAGCAGCGCCGATGACCGGCGCTGGATCAACCAATGCATCCGCGACAATGCGGATGAGGGCGTCTCGCGCCGCGTGGTCACGGCCTATTGCAGCTGCATGGTGGATCGCATGAGCGACCACGAGACGCGCTCCGTCACGCAATGGGAGCGGGCAAATCCGCGCGCGCGGCGGGAGTGCGCGCGTCAGGCCGGGTGGGATTGAGAAAGGGCCTCCGGCGGCTGGGGCCGGGGCCCCAGACCCCCTGAATTTGAACGGTTTTCCACTGGAGGGCGCGGGGTGTTGGGGCCCCGGCCCCAGCCGCCGGAGGCCTTGTTCTTCATCGGCAGCCCTGCCGCTCCGACTGCTCCCGCGCCAGCTGCGTCCGGAATCGGATCTGCCCGAAGACCTGGCTCAGCCGCGCCACGCTGGCCTCGGAGGGTGCGCTTTGCGCCACCAGCCGCGCCTCGCGCGTCAGCTCGGCCAGACGCGGGCAGCCGCAGCCGGTGAAGAGGCCGGCGGCCGAATCCAGCGCCGCCACGGCCGCCTCGCCCCGCGCGCGCCCCTCGGAGATGCCGGGCACGGGCAGCGCCGCCTCGCGCTCTACTTCGCGCAGGGCGGAGAGGCCCTGGCCGAAATCGCAGAAGGGGCGCGGCAAGCCCCCACCCGGTGAAGCTTGCGCCATCAGCAGCGGCGCGACCGCCAGCAGGATCAGGACAGGCCGCATGGCGCCAGCGCCTTTCGCATATGGGGGGGGATCGGCGCCTCGGCCGCGATGCCGGGCAGCACCAGGCGCCGCGCCAGCAGATGCATCGCCCCCTGGCCGCCGCCATAGCGCGCATCGCCCAGGATGGGGCAGCCCAGATGCGCCATATGGGCGCGCAGCTGATGCGTGCGCCCGGTGCGCGGCGTGAGCTCCACCGCGGTCAGCGCGCCGTCACGGCCGATCACGCGCCACTCGGTGCGCGCCGCCTGCCCCGCCGGGTCCACCACGATGCGCCAGCCCGCCGCCTTGGTGCTGGTCTTGAGCAGCTTCGCCTCGCAGACGCCGCTTTCGCCGGGTGGCGGGGCGATCAGCACGGCCCAGTAGGTCTTCTGCGCCTGACCCTCGGCAAAGAGCTTGTTGAGGGCGGCGATGCTGGGCTTGGTGCGGCCCAGCGCCAGGCAGCCTGCCGTGTCCGTGTCCAGCCGATGCGCCGGCTGCGGCAGATGCCGCTTGCCCTGTTGCAGCGCCGGCAGCCAATCCTCCAGCGAGGCCCCCCCGCGCGGCCCGCGATGCACGGCGAGCCCCGCCGGCTTGTCGAGGATCAGCACCTCCGTATCCTGGTGCAGGATGCGCGCGCGGATTCCCTCCGTGAGAGGCGTTACAGGAGGTTCCGCATGGCGGCGTTTCGGCTTCACTGCTTTCCCGAATCCGGTGGCTGCTACAAGGTCGCCCTCATGCTCGCGCTCTGTGGGGCGGAGTGGGAGGGCATTCCCGTGGATTACTACCACGGCGAGACCCGCACCCCCGAATGGCGCGCCCGCGTGAGCGTGATGGGCGAGGTTCCCGTGCTGGAACATGCCGGCCGCAAGCGCACGCAATCCGGCGTGATCCTGACCTTTCTTTCGCAGGAGCTTGGCCGTTTCGCGGCCGCGGACCGCGAGGAGGAGCTGCGCTGGCTCTTCTTCGACAACCACAAATTCACCAGCTACCTCGCCACCTGGCGCTGGCTGACGAGCTTCACACCCGATGCGGACCCAGCCGTGGCGGCGGCGTTCCGTGCGCGGGCGGAAGGCGCCTTCCGCGTGGTGGAGGCGCAGCTGGAAGGCCGGGATTTCCTGCTCGGCGACGCCCCCTGCATCGCCGACATCTCGATGCAGGGCTACCTGCATTTCCCGGCGGAGGAATGGCCGCTGGACATGGCGGCTTATCCCAATATCAGCGGCTGGATCGCGCGCTTCCGCGCCATGCCGGGCTGGCAGGCGCCCTATGACCTGCTGCCCGGGGCGCGCTTTCCCAAGCCCTGACCGGGCGAGGACGGCGCCAGCCCCCCCCGCCTGGCGGCGCACGCCCGTCAGTGCAGCGGGGCCAGGACGGGATGCAGGCATGATCCCTGCTTGGCCAGCACATCGGACCAGTCCCTGATGAGGCGGGCATAGGCCCGCCCGGCCGCGCGGGGCCGCCGGTCGAGGTCGTAGAGGCCGCGCGGGTTCACCCGCCCGCGCTGCTCGCGCAGCGCCACGTCCCAGTCAATCTGGTCGGTCAGGGAGTACCAGGTGAAGCCGAGCATCGGCACGCCTTCCTGGCGCAGCCGCATCACGCCGGCCCATTGCTTCCACAGCCAGTGCTCGGCCTCGTTGCCGGCAGGCCCTTCGTCGCAATTGGTCTCCGTGTGCATGACCGGCAGGCGGTAGCGGTCATGATAGAGGCGCGTGACGGGGCCATAGCCGAAGACCTCGCCCCCCCAACGGCTTCGCCCGTCGCCCGCGATGACGTGCTCATTGGTCGCGTACCAGTCATTGCCCATGATGCAATGGCGGCGCAGGTCCCGGGAGGTGAAGAAGCGGTACTCCTCCCGCGTCATGCCGTTGTCGAGCAGGAATTCGTACATCGTGCTGTCCAGGCGGAAGCCGTAGTTCAGGTCCAGCGTGAGGAAGCGCTCGCCATTGCGGAAATCGGCATGGGGTTGGGCGCGCGGGCATTCGGGGTGGAAGTGCTCGGTCGATTCCGACTGGATGAACAGCGCGTCGGGCCGAACCTCCAGGATGGCCTGCATGGCCAGCACATTGGCGCGGACGATGTGCTTGATGGCGGTGACGTAGGAGCGGTCGTCATGCGCCTGCTCATTCCACCACCCGTATTTGGCGGAGAAGACCGCGGTGATGAACATCTCGTTCACCGGGGTATAGAGCTGCACCCAGGGAAAGCGGCGCGCGAAGGCCCCGGCATAGGCGGCGAAGAGCTCCGGGAAATCCGGATTCTGGAAGTCGCCGATCCAGTCGGGCACGCCGAAATGGCAAAGATCCACGATAGGCACGGTGCCCTGGCGGCGGAGCGCGGCGAAGGTCACATCCGCGAAGCTCCAGTCATGGCGGCCATCGCCGAGCAGGGTGCGATGGAGCTGCGGCCCGTAGCGCAGGTATCCGCAGCCGATCTCGCCCACCAGGGCGAAGTCTTCCTGCCATCGCTCGTAATGGCCGCATTCGGCCAATTGATCGCGACGCAGGCGCCCACCATCGATGGTGGGAGCACTGTTTTCGATGCCGGTGGCAAACATGAAGCCGGGGCGGATTGCCGCCGGCATGGGGGTTTCGAACTTCGTCGCAACCGATTCTGTGGCGTCAAGCATCACAGTTTGGCCTTCTCTGGAGGTTCGGGCGGAAACTCCAATAACGCTATCGAAACCGGCGTTGCTTAGAAAGCAAATTTCGCATTTGAATTGCAGCCGTGACCCCCAGGTCACAGAACAGATCAAATCATGATTACTTTATAGGCTTAGTGCTGCAGATGGGATGTATGCACCTTTCTGGGAAGGCGTACGAAAATATTGCTTTCCGAAGCAAGTTTATCGGCTCAGCATGAAAGGACATGGCGGAGCATTGTCACGGAGCTTTTGGCGCAGGAGGGCGAACAACCTCCCGTGGCAAATCGCTGCATGGCTGCAAGGCCCTGCCTGGCCCAACCCGGCCGCGAAGCAGCGCCGAAGCATCCGCGATGGCTGCACCGCCCGCCCTGACAAGCCGGTGGCCAGCTACGGAGCAGCAAGGCGGCGGAGCGCCACCGCTCAAGTCAGGCCCGCGCCGGTTCGTGCCACCGGCCTGAACCGGCTTCATCCGTGAGCTTGCCAAGGCCGCCGCGAGAGTCACGCCGCCAGAAAGGCGCAACGCCCGCCACGATCACTCCACGCGCACC
Source organism: Roseococcus sp. (assembly GCF_019747315.1). Taxonomy (GTDB): domain Bacteria; phylum Pseudomonadota; class Alphaproteobacteria; order Acetobacterales; family Acetobacteraceae; genus Roseococcus. The sequence continues at coordinate 14,356 of NZ_JAIEQY010000273.1, forward strand.
TGGGCCTTCCGCACAACCGCGTCCCATTTGCGGATCTCGGCGGCGATAAAGGCTTCGAAGGCGGCTGGCGTGGTGCCGCCTTCCGGCGTCAGTCCGGGCCCTTCGGCGCCGAATTCCGCCAGCCGGGCGCGGAAGGCGGGATCACGGGCGATCTGATCCACCTCCACGCCCAGCCGCTCGATCACCGGGCGGGGCACACGGGCGCCGGTCTGCACGCCGAACCATGCGGTCGCCTCGAAGCCCGGGATGGTCTCGCCGACCACCGGCACATCCGGCACCACCGGGCTGCGCGCCGCACCGCTCATTCCCAGCGCGCGCAGCCGGTTGTCACGGATGAAGGGCAGGGCGGAGGGGATATTGTCCATGCCGCAATCCACCCGCTCGGCCATGAGTTCCGTCAGCATCGGGCCAGAGCCACGGAAGGGCACGTGGACGAAGCGGATGCCGGTCAGCTGGCCCAGCAATTCCATGCAGACATGCGGGCTGCTGCCGATGCCGGCGGTGCCATAGGTGATCTCGCCCTGGCGGCCGCGCGCGAAATCCAGGAACTGCGCCATGGTCCGCACCGGCATGCGGTTGGCCACCATCAGCACGTTCGGCATGCGGGTGACGAGGCCGACCGCCGCCATCTCCTCTGGCCGCCAGGGCATGCGCGCGCCATAGACGGCGTAGTTGATCGCCCCGGTGCCGATCGAGGTGAAGAACAGCGTCTGCCCATCGGGTTCGGCGCGGGCCACGAATTCGCCGGCGATGTTGCCGCCGGCTCCCGGCCGGTTCTCCACGATCACCGGCTGGCCCAGGCGCGGTGAAAGCCGCTCGGCCACCATGCGGCCGATCAGGTCCGTCGTGCCGCCGGGCGGGAAGGGGATGACCAGGCGCAGTGGCCGTGTCGGTGCCCACGCCTGCGCGCGCGCCAGGGCGGGCGCGAAAAGCGGCGCGGTGAGGACCGCGCGCCGACGAAGCGTGCTCACCCCTCCACCGAGGCGCCGGAGCGCCGCACCGCATCGCTCCACTTGGCGACTTCGGCGCGCATGAAGGCGTCGAAGGTCTCGGGCGTGCTGCCGCCACCCGGGACCAGGTCGGCTCGCATGCCGCCGAGATCATCGAAGCGGCGCCACATGGCGGGCTCGGCCAGGATGGCCTCGACCTCGGCATTGATGCGGGCGATGGCGGCGCGCGGCATGCGGGCGGGGCCGGCCAGGCCGAACCAGGCGGTCGCTTCGACGGCGGGGAAGCCAGCCTCGGCCGTGGTCGGCACATCGGGCAGCGAGGGACTGCGCGTCGCCGTGGTGACGGCGAGCGGGCGCAGCCGCCCCTCGCGAAGATGGCCGATGACGGAGGGCAGGTTGTCCACGCCCACCTCGATGCGGCCGGCGATGATCTCCTGCAGCATGGGGCCGGCGCCGCGGAAGGGCACATGCGTCAGGTCGATGCCGGCGGCGAGCTTGAGCAACTCGCCCGTCATGTGCAGCGAGGTGCCGACGCCGCTGCTGCCGATGTTCATGCGGCCGGGATTGGCGCGGGCCAGGGCCACCAGTTCGGCCAGGGTGGTCGCGCGGACGTTCGGGTTCACGAAGATCGCGTTGGGGACGCGCACGACCAGGCTGATGCCGGCGAAATCCTCGGGCTTGTAGGGCATGCGCGCGCCGTAGAGCTGGTAGTTGATGGCCCCCGCGCTGACCGTCTGCATCAGGATGGTGTGGCCATCGGGCTCGGCCTTGGCCACCACATCGGCGCCGACATTGCCACCGGCCCCTGGCCGGTTCTCGATGATGACCTGCTGCCCCAGGCGCTGCGACAGCGGCTCCACCAGCAGGCGGGCGGCGATGTCGGTGGTGCCGGCCGGCGTGAAGCCGACGATGAGGCGCACGGGGCGGGTGGGGGCCCAGGCGGCCCCCTGGGCACGGGCCGAGCCGGACGCGACCAGGCTGGGGGCAGCCAAGCTGGGGGCGGCGAGGCCGGCTGCCAGCATGGCACGGCGGGTCAGGCGCATTTGGAGGTCTCCCTATGTGTATCTTTATTCATCACACTGGCGCAGGGTGCGCCCGCCTTCAAGGGGCAACCCAAGGTCACACTTGCGCGCATCCGCCCGGTTGCTACAGGCGTTCCGCCCGAGCCCTTCAGGAATCCCGCCGATGGACTTCATCCGCATCTATATCCGCGTGCTGGCGCTGCTGAAGCCGGATCTCCAGGTGGCCATCGGCCTGACGGCCGCCGCCGTGGCGCTGGCGGGCCTGCAATTCCTGGAACCGGTGCTGTTCGGCCGCGTGATCGACCTGCTGGCCCGCTCCGACCGGATGACCGAGAGCGGCGTCTGGAGCGAGGCCTTCGTCCTCCTCGGCATCTGGGCCGCGGTGGGCCTCTCGGCGATCGCGGCCAATGTCGCCGTCTCGCTGCTGGCGGACCGCATGGCGCATCGCAACCGCCTGACCATGATGTCCAAGTATTTCCAGCATGTGCTGGCCCTGCCGTTGGAATTCCATGGCGATGTGCAGTCCGGCCGGCTGATGAAGGTGATGCTGATGGGGTGCGACAACCTCTTCGGCCTCTGGCTCGCCTTCTTCCGCGAGCACCTGACCACCTTCATCGGCGCGCTGGTGCTGCTGCCGCTGACCATGTTCCTGAACTGGCGGCTGGGCCTGCTGCTGATTGCCCTCGTCGTCATCTTCACCATCCTCACCACGCTGGTCATCCGCAAGACGCAGGTGGCGCAGATGCGCGTCGAGGAGTTCCACACCGAGCTCGCGGGTTCGGTGCAGGATGCGCTGTCCAACGTGCTGGTCGTGCAGTCCTTCACGCGGCTCAACTACGAAGCGAAGATGTTCGGCGACATCATGCGCCAGGTGCTGGACCATCAATTCCCGGTGCTGAACTGGTGGGCGGTGGTGAACGTGCTCTCGCGCGCCGCCAGCACCATCACCGTCATCCTCATCTTCATGCTGGGCACGCTGCTGCACCTGCGCGGCGAGGCCTCGGTCGGTGACATCGTGAGCTTCATGGGCTTCGCGACGCTGCTGGTGGCGCGGCTGGAAGGGGCGGTCGGCTTCGTCTCGCACATGCTGTTCCAGGCCCCGGCGCTGAAGCAGTTCTTCGAGGTGATGGACGCGGTCAGCACCGTGCCGGAGCGGTCGGGCGCCAAGGAGATCGGCCGCGCTGAAGGTCATGTACGCTTCGAGGGCGTCGGCTTCTCCTATCCCAATAGCGGACGCATCCTGAACGGCATCGACCTCAACTCGCAGCCCGGGCAGACCATCGCGCTGGTCGGCACCACCGGTGCGGGCAAGACGACCTCGATGCAGTTGCTGCAGCGCCTCTGGGACCCGACGGATGGGCGCATCACGCTGGATGGCGAGGATCTGCGCGACATCAGCCTGGACAGCCTGCGCCGCAACATCGGCGTGGTTTTCCAGGAGAGCATGCTGTTCAACCGCAGCATCCGCGACAACCTGCTGGTCGGCCGCGCCGACGCCACGCAGGAGGATATCGAGCGCGCCTGCCGCATGGCCGAGGCGCATGACTTCATCATGCGGCAGCCGCATGGCTATGACACCATGGTGGGCGAGCGCGGGGCCTCGCTCTCGGGAGGGCAGCGGCAGCGCCTGGCCATCGCGCGCGCCCTGCTGAAGGACCCGCCGGTGCTGATCCTGGACGAGGCGACCAGCGCGCTGGATGCCGCGACCGAGGCGAAGGTGGCCAAGGCGCTGCGTGCGCTGATGGCCGGGCGCACCACCTTCATCATCGCCCACCGGCTTTCCACCGTGCGCGACGCCGATGAGATCCTGGTCTTCGAGCAGGGGCGCATCGTGGAGCGTGGCAGCTTCCAGGCATTGCTGACCGAGGGCGGACGCTTCGCCGACCTGGTGAAGACCCAGCTGACCGGCAGCACCGAGTAGGGCGCAAGGCTCGACCGCCCCGGGCTTCCTGGGTAGCCTGGGCGCATGTTCACCCTCCCCGCGCTCGAAGCCGCCGAAGCCCTGATCCGGCGGCATTTCCCCGGCACGCCGCAATATGCCTGGCCCCTGCTGGCCGAGCGCGCGGGCTGCGAGGTCTGGGTCAAGCATGAGAACCACACGCCCACCGGCGCCTTCAAGGTCCGCGGCGGGCTGACCTATTTCGAGCATCTGCGCTCCCCCGGCGTGATCAGCGCGACGCGCGGCAATCACGGGCAATCGCTGGCCTATGCGGGCGCCAAGGCGGGCATTCCCGTCACCATCGTGGTGCCCATCGGCAATTCGACCGAGAAGAACGCGGCGATGCGCGCGCAGGGTGCGACGCTGATCGAGCATGGCGCGGATTTCGACGTGGCCCGGCAATATGCGCGCGAATTGGCGGCCGAACGCGGGCTTGATTTCGCGCCCTCCTTCGCGCCCGACCTGGTGCGTGGCGTCGCTACCTATGCGCTGGAGCTGTTCCGCGCGGCACCGCCGCTGGATGCGCTCTATGTGCCGGTGGGGCTCGGTTCCGGCATCTGCGGCTGCATCATGGCGCGGGATCTCCTGGGCCTTTCCACCGAGATCATCGGCGTACAATCCACCGGCGCCGATGCCTATGCGCAGAGCTTCGCCGCGGGCCATGTGGTCGAGACGCCGAGCGCCGTCACGCGCGCCGATGGCATGGCCACCCGTATCCCCGACCCCGCGGCGCTGGAGATGATCCTCAAGGGCGCGGCCCGCATCGTCACCGTCACGGATGAGGAGGTGCGCGACGCCATCCGCGCCTATTGGACCGATACCCACAACCTGGCCGAGGGCGCCGGTGCGGCGCCCTTCGCCGCCTTGATGCAGGAGCGCGTGGCGATGCGGGGCAAGCGTGTGGCGACCATCCTTTGCGGCGGCAATATCGACCTCGCGCTGTTCCGCGAATGGGTGCTGGGATGATCCTGGAGCATGTCAGCCCGCTCGGCGGGGCGCCGGTGGATGTGCATGTGGCCGAGGGGCGCATCGCAGCGCTGACACCCAGCGCGCGCAGCGAAGCGCCGCGCCTGGTGCTGCCGGGCCTGGTGGAAGGGCATTGCCACCTGGACAAGACGCTCTGGGGCCAGCCCTGGTGGCGCAACGAGGTCGGGCCCTCGCTGATGGATCGCATCAACAATGAGAAGGCCACGCGGCGCGCCATCGGCATGGATGCGATGCGGGAGGGGCGCGCGCTCTGCGAGGCGCATCTCGCCGCCGGCACCACGCGGCTGCGCAGCCATGTGGATGTGGATGAGGAAAGCCGCCTCACCCATGTCGAGAAGCTGCTGGCGCTGCAGGAGGAGATGCGCGGGCGCATCGAGATCCAGCTCGTCGCCTTCCCGCAATCGGGCATCCTGCGTACACCCGGCGTGGAGGCATGGCTGGACACGGCGCTGCGCCTGGGCTGCGACGCCGTGGGCGGGCTCGATCCCTCGCTGATTGACCGTGACCCCGTGCGGCATCTCGACATCGTCTTCAAGCTGGCCGAGCGCCACGCCAAGCCGGTGGACATCCACCTGCATGAGGCGGGTGAGCTCGGCGCCTTCAGCATGGAACTGATCGCTGAACGCGCGCTGGCTCTGGGCATGCAGGGGCGCGTGGTGATCAGCCATGGCTTCGCGCTGGGCGATGTGCCCGCCGCGCGCGCCGATGCTCTGCTGGCGCAATTGGCCGAGGCGGGAGTCGCGATTTGCACCTCCGTGCCGCCTTCGCGCGCCGTGCCACCCTTGAAGCGGGCGCGCGAATTGGGCGTTACGCTCTTCGCCGGCAATGACAATATCCGCGACACCTGGAGCCCGCACAACGCGCCAGACATGCTGGCCCGGGCCGGTATGGTGGCGCTGAAATACGAGCTGCGGCGCGACGAGGATGTGGCCCTGGCGCTGGAGGCCGTGACGTTCAGCGGTGCGCGCGCCTGCGGCTTCGCCGATTACGGGCTGGCCGTGGGGGACCGCGCCGACCTGGTGGTGATGCGGGCGGAAAGCGTCGCTGAAGCCGTCGTCACCCGCCGCGCGCCGGAGATGGTGGTCTCGGCCGGGCGCGTGGTGGCGCGGGCGTGACTCACGGTGGCCCTGCGGGCGCCAGGTTCAAGAAAAAGGGCCTCCGGCGGCTGGGGCCGGGGCCCCAAACCCCTTTCCTTGTCGCCAGTTCATCACGGCCAAGTCGTTGGCAAGCATGAATTAAAGACAAGGGGTCTGGGGCCCCGGCCCCAGCCGCCGGAGGCCCTTTGACCACCTATTGCCGCAGCAGGTAATCCGGCAGCCAGGTCACGATCCCGGGGAAGATGGTGATCAGCACCACCGTCAGCACCAGCATCGCGAAGAAGGGCAGCGCGGCCCAGGCGATCTCCGTCTGCTCCTTGCCCGTCATCGTCTGCATGACGAACAGATTGAAACCGAGCGGTGGCGAGATTTCCGCGATCTCCACCAGCAGGATGATGAAGATCCCGAACCAGATGAGGTCAAACCCCGCAAGCTGAACCATCGGCACCACGACCGAGGTGGTGAGCACGATCATCGAGACGCCATCCAGCGCCGTGCCGAGGATGAGATAGACCACGGTGAGGATGCCGATGATGGCGAAGGGACCGAGTTCGGCCGCGGCCACGGCGGCGGCGAGCGCGGCGGGGATGCCGGTCAGCGCCATCGCCTTGGTCAGGAAGGCCGCACCCGCCAGGATGAACATGATCATGCAGGAGAGGCGCGTGGCACCCGCCAGGCTGTCCACGAAGCTGCGCCAGGTGAGGCAGCGCGTGACCGCGGCCAGCACCAGGCTGCCCAGCACGCCGAAGGCCGCCGCCTCCGTCGCCGTGGTCCAGCCCAGGAACATCGAGCCCATGACGGTCACGATCAGCAGGACGCAGGGAATGAGCTGCGCCGATTGCTTCAGCTTCGCCCAGAGGCTCATCCCCGGCTCGGCCGCCGGCTGCTTCGCGGGGTTCAGCATCGCCCAGACGATGATGTAGAGGCTGAACAGCCCCATCACGAGCGCGCCCGGGATCAGGCCCGCGATGAACACCCGCACGATCGAGACCTCGGCCGCCACGGCATAGACCACCATGATGATCGAGGGCGGGATCATGATGCCGAGCGTGCCGGCCGTGGCGAGGCTGCCGATCGCCACCTGCTCGTCATAGCCGCGCCGTTTCAGTTCGGGCAGGGCGATCTTGCTGACCGTGGCGCAGGTCGCGGCCGAGGAGCCGGAGACGCTGCCGAAGATGCCGCAGGCCAGGATGTTCACATGCAGGAGGCGCCCCGGGACGCGGCGCACCCAGGGGGCGAGGCCGTTGAACAGCTCCTCCGAGAGCTTGGTGCGGAACAGGATCTCGCCCATCCAGATGAACATGGGCAGGGCGGCCAGCGTCCAGGACCCCGTGCTCTCCCAATAGGCCGAGGCGAGGAAGAGCCCCGGCGTCGGGTTCACGATGGACATGGCGATATAGCCGGTGCCGGCGAGTGCGAGCGCGATCCAGAGCCCGCTGCCCAGCAGCAGGCAGAGCAGGACGAGCAGCAGCAGCGCGATGTTCAGCATGTCCATCGCCTACATCTCCGCCGAGAAATCGCCGCGCGCGGCACGTTCTTCCGCGGCGCGGACGTAGCTGGGCTTCTGGCCGCTGAGCACGGTGACGAACTCGTCCAGGATGGCGATGAGCAGGATGCCCGAGCCCGCCGGGATGGCGAGCTTGGGGATCCAGATCAGGAAGGGCACGCTGCCTTGCGCCACCTCCTCGATCTCGCGCGAGAACATGGCGTCCGAGAAGGTCCAATACACGATGTAGCTGACCAGTGCGGCCGCCAGCGCCAGCACCGCCAGCTCGATCAGCCGGCGCAGGCCGGGCCCGGCCTTGTCGATGAAGATGCCGACGCGAATCAGCTCGCCGCGCTTGAAGGTATAGGCGAGCGCGAAGAAGGTGGTGGCGACGCAGAGATAGGCGGTGAAGTCATCGGCGCCGGGCAGTTGGATATTGCCCTGGCGGAGAAAGACCTGCGCCATCATCACGAAGAAGATCCCGAAGAGCGACAGCGCGGCGAGCCCGGCACTGACCAGGTAGAGGCCGTCCAGCGCGCGGCGCAGCAGGATCGTCATGCGTGGGTCCGGCCCGATGTGTCGGCGATCATGGATGGGGTGCCTTCCGGCCTGGTGTCACGCGATGTTCGGCCCCGCCGCCAGCCTCGCGCAAGGGCTTGCGGCACGCGGCAAGCCCGGCGCGCGGCGGCGATGCACGCCGCTTGCGCAACCGGGTCCGGCAACTGGGCAGCCCTTGGGCTGCCGCCTCAGCCGCGATAGGCGGCGATCACGCGGGCGCCGTCGTCACCGGCGCGGGTGACCCATTCGCGGGTCATCTCCTGGCCGATGCGGTCCAGCGCCTCCAGCAGCGCGGGCGAGGGGCGCGCGACCGTCATGCCGCGCTGGGCCAGCGTCGCCTCACTGGCCGCGATGGCTTCCTCGGCCAGGCGCCAGCCGGCGGCTTCGGCCGCAGTGGCGGCGGTGCGGATCGCGGCCTGGTCGGCGGCCGAGAGCGCCTCGAAGGCGCGGCGGTTCACGAAGACGGCGTTGCGCGTGTGGGTGAAGCCGACGGGGGTGTAGATGCGGCTGAAATCCCAGGCGCTGCTGTCCACGCCGGTCGCGGCACTGGTCACCATCGCGTTCACCACGCCGGTGGCGAAGGCCTGCGGCACTTCGGCGGCCTGGATCAGCGCGGGGTTGGCGCCAATCAGGGTGGCGAAGCGGTTGGTCATCACGCTGAAGGTGCGGAAGCGGCTGCCGCGCAGCGCCTCGAGCGTGTCCACCGGCGTGTTGGTGTAGAAGCCCGAATTCGGCCAGGCGACGGTGTAGAGCAGCGAGAGGCCCTGGCGCTGGAAGCGCGTCTCGATGAAGGGGCGCGTCAGCTCGTTCAGGCGGCGGGCCTGGGCGATGGTGGGTGCCAGCATCGGCACGCCGTCAATCTCGAAGAAGGGGTCCTCATTGCCATAGGCGCTGAGCAGGATCTCGCCGAGCTGCACCTGGCCCTGCTGCACGCCGCGCTTGATCTGCGCCATGGGCAGGAGCGAGGCATTGGAATGGATCTGCACCTGCACGCGGCCGGCGGTGGCGGTCTGAATCGCCTCGACGAAGGCGCGGTTGTTGCGGGTGTGGAAGTTCCCGTCCGGATAGGGGGTCGCCATCTGCCAGCGCGCCTGGGCGTTTGCGAAGCTCGGCAGCAGGGGGGCGGCGGCGCCGGCGGCCAGCAGGGTGCGGCGGGTCACGGTCATGGGTCAGGCTTCTCCCGAAGGGGTGTCGTTCAGGCGCGATCATCGGCCGGGCTTCGCCTGCGACGCAAGCCCAGGCGTGAACCCCCGCCTGGGCGCCAGCGCCAATCTGCACCCCGGGCGGGCAGAACCGCCTTCCCCTTGGGCGCGACGCACAGGATTGCTTGACATCCAGCCCCGCGCGGCAGGACGCTCCGTCATCGCTGGTCGTTGCACCGGAGGCACCCGCATGCTGACCGAGACCCCGCTCCATCCCCAATTCGGCGCCCGCATCGAGGGCCTCGACCTTCGGCGCCCCCTCACCGAGGCCGAGTTCACGGTGGTCGAGGCCGCCATCCACCGCCATGGCGTCCTCGTCATCCCCGGCCAGGACATCGACGATGCGCAGCAGACGGAATTCGCCATCCGCTTCGGCCCGCTGGAAACCACCCGCGCCGTGGTGGATGTGGAGAAGCAGCGCCTTGCCCTGGCCCATGTGAACGATATCTCGAACCTGGATGAGAAGGGCGAGATCCTCGCCGCCGATGACCGCCGGCGCTTCTTCAGCCTGGGCAACCGGCTCTGGCATTCGGATAGCAGCTTCAAGGCCACGCCGGCCAAGCATTCCCTGCTGCATGCCCGCGCCATCCCGCCCGAAGGGGGCGAGACGCAATTCGCCGATATGCGCCTGGCCTGGGAGACGCTGCCCGCCGCCCAGCAGGCCGAACTGCGGGAGCTGGTCTGCGAGCATTCGCTCATCTTCTCCCGCGCCAATCTCGGCTTCGCCGACTACACGGAGGCGGAGCGGCGCCGCTTCGCCCCCGTGCCGCAGCGCCTGGTGCGCCGGCATGCGGATTCGGGGCGCGTCTCCCTCTATCTCTCGGCGCATATCGGCCGCATCCAGGGCATGGCGGTGCCCGAGGCGCTGATGCTGATCCGTGACCTGACCGAGCACGCGACGCAGCCGCAGCTCGTCTACACGCATCGCTGGGCGGTGGGGGATCTGGTGATGTGGGACAATCGCTGCACCATGCATCGCGGCCGGCCCTATGACGACCAGCGGTACAAGCGGGACATGCGGCGGGTCACGCTGTCGGATGTGGCGCCGACCCTGGAGCAGGCGGCGGCTTGAGGGCCTCCGCCCCTCAAACTCCCCGGCAAATAGGGGTGCAGGGGACCTGTTCCCCGCCGGGGTGCTCGAGGGGCGGAGCCCCTCGACCCCTCAAGGCTTCCAGCGCGCCGCCAGCCGATCCGCCAGCCTGAACATGAACGGATTCAAGGCGATGGTGATGATGGCCGCCGCCAGGATCAGATCCCGCCCCGCCTCGGGCAGCACGCCCTCGGTCACGGCCAGCCCGGCCAAGATGAAGCTGAACTCCCCCACCTGCGCCAAGGCCGCCGCAATGCTCAGCGCGGCCTTGGGCTCCAGCCCGCGCAGCCGCGCGATGGCATAGGCGGCGATGGTCTTGCCGATCAGCACCACCAGCACGGTCGCCAGCAGCGCCACCGGCTCCCGCAGCACGATCCCGGGGTCGAAGAGCATGCCCACGGCCACGAAGAACAGCACGGCGAAGGCGTCGCGCAGCGGCAACGTCTGCTCGGCCGCCTTCTGGGAGAGGGCCGATTGCCCCAGCACCAGCCCGGCCAGGAAGGCTCCCAGCGCGAAGGAGACGCCGAACAGCACATAGGCCAGGTAGGCGATGCCCAGCGCGGTCACCAACGCCGCCAGCGAAAACAGCTCGCGCGAGCGCAGCCGGCCGACCCAGGAGAGCGCCCAGGGCAGCACCCGCGCGCCGACCAGCAGCATGAGCGCGACGAAGATCGCCACCTTGCCCAGCGTGATGACGAGGGTGAGCACCACGCCCTCCGCACCCCCCAGCCCGATCATCAGCCCCGCCGGCGGCCGGTCCTGCGTGACGGCGGCCAGCACGGGAACGAGGACGAGGGCGACGACCATCGCCATGTCCTCCACCACCAGCCAGCCCACCGCGGTGTGTCCCTGGGTGGTGGCCAACTCGCCCCGCTCGGTCAGCGCGCGCAGCAGGACGACGGTGGAGGCGACGGAGAGCGAGAAGCCGAAGATGATGCCCGCCGCATCGCCCCAGCCCAGCAGCCGCGCCAGCCCCCAGCCGAGCAGGGTGGCCGTGGCCATCTGGAGCAGCGCGCCGGGGACGGCGACACCCCGCGCATCGGCCAGCTCCCGCGGCGAGAAATGCAGGCCCACGCCGAACATGAGAAGGATCACGCCGATCTCGGCCAGCTGCTGCGCGGCCGCCAGGTCGCCCACGAAGCCCGGCGTATGCGGGCCGATCACCATGCCCGCCACCAGGTAGCCCACGATGGTGGGCAGGCGCAGCGCCCGCGCCGCGAGGCCCAGGAACAAGGCGAAGGTCAGTCCGAGGGCGATGGTTGCAATCAGCCCGGTGTCATGCGGCATGGTCAGCGCATCATCATGATGCGGCGGCCAGGCGGTCCGTGCCGCCATCCTCATCGAGATAGCGGGCGCGGAGGTGCTCCTGGAAATCCATGGGGTCGAGCGGCTTGCCCGTCGCCGCGCGCAGCAGGTCCTGGAAGCCCAGGCTCGCGCCATAGCCATGGACATTGGCGCGCAGCCAGGTGACCAGGGGGCGGAGATTGCCGCGGGCCAGGGCGGCATCCAGCCTTGGTGTCGCGCTGCGCGCCGCCTTCATCATCTGCGCCGCCGCCATGGCACCCAGGGTGTAGCTGGGGAAATAGCCGAAGCCGCCATCATGCCAATGGATGTCCTGCAGGCAGCCCCGCGCATCATCGGGCGGCGTGATGCCCAGCAGATATTGCATCCCCTCCGCCCAGGCGCCCGGCAGGTCGGCGATGGCGAGGTCGCCCGCGATCATCGCCTGTTCCAGCCGGAAGCGGATGATGACATGGGCGGGATAGGTCAGCTCATCCGCATCCACGCGGATGAAGCCGCGGCCCACGCGGCGCCAGAGGCGGCTGAGATTGGCCGGCGCATAGGCGGCTGGCTCCCCACCATAGCTGCGCTCCAGCAGGGGGCCGAGGAAGGCGAGGAAGGCATCGCTGCGGCAGGCCTGCATCTCGATGATGAGGCTTTGCGATTCATGCGCCGCCATGCCGGCGGATTCGCCGACGGGCTGGCGGGCATATTCCGCCGGTAGCCCGCGCTCATACAGCGCATGCCCCGTCTCGTGCAGCACGCCGAGCAGCGCCTTGGCCGGATCCGTCTCGCTGTAGAAGGTGGTGATCCGCACATCGCTGGGCGTGCCGCCGCAGAAGGGATGCAGGCTCTCATCCAGGCGGGAATGCTCATCCTCCAGCCCCAGCCGCAGGGAGAGGTTGCGGCAGAGCTTTCTCTGCCGCTTCGCCGGGAAGGGGCCGGGCAGGGGGATGGGCGCACCGCGCCGGGCCTGGATCTCCTCGGCACGGGGCAGGGCGTCGCGCAGGAAGGCCTCATAGGCGGTGAAGACCGGCTCCACCTCGGCCGCCGTCACGCCGCGCTGGTAGCCATCCATCAGCGCGTCGTAGGGGGTAAGGCCGGTGGCGGCGGCCAGGGCCTGGGCGGTCTCGCGCTGCAGCAGCAGCACCTCCTCCAGGAAGGGGCGGACCAGGGCGAAGTCGGATTTCGCCTTGGCCTCGCGCCAGACCTTCTCGCAGGCGGAATTGGCACGGGCCGTGGCCTCGACCAGGGCGGTAGGCAGGGCCGTGGCACGCAGATGGGCACGGCGCATCAGCTCGAGATTGGCGGCCTCCCAGGCGGTTTCGGTCTTCGCCATGCGCAGGTCGGCCGCCATGTCTGCCGCCGTCATCATCTCATGCGCCAGCCCGGCGAGGGTGGCCAGCTGCTCGCCCCGGGCGGCGGCGCCGCCCTTGGGCATCATGGTGCTGGCATCCCAATGCAGCACGGCCGCGGCCTCGCCCAGCGCGCCGAGGCGCGCCATACGTTGTGTGAGGCGGTCATAGGCGGCTTGGCTCATGTGTCGCGCATCCGTCGTCGGGCCCAAAGCAGGAAGATGGCGGTCCAGGCCAGGGCAAGGCCGAACCACGTCACGGCATAACCCAAATGCGGGTTGTTGGGAGTGGGAAAGCTGTGCGCGGCATCCGGCAGGGGCCCGCGCTGCGGCGGCGGCGCGGATCCGAAGCCGGAAGGGGCCAGCGGCCGCCCCGGCACCACGGCCACCAGCGCATAAGGGGGCGCATCGGGGGCGCCCAGCGCGGCGGCGATGATCCGCGCGTCGAAATGGTAGAAGCGCCGCGCCGCCAGATCATCCCGCGCCGCCAGCGGGTTGCGCCGGTCGGAGAAACGGGCATAGCCGGTGACCGTCACCTCGCCCGTGGGGCGGGCCACCTGGCCACCCTCCAACGGGGCCCAGCCGCGATCCACCAGCAGGGGGGGCGCGCCCGGGCGCTCCAGCAGGGCGATCAGGCTGCCGCCCAGCGTGGTGCCGCGCACCTCCAGCCCCAGCATGGCCTCGGCACCCGGGCGGAAGCGGCCGGTGGCGGTGACATGGGCATAGGGGGGCGGGTTGTCGGGTGCCGGGATGGGCGGCTGCGCCTGGGCGGCGGCGAGTTCGGCCAGCACGCCCTGCTTCCAGGCCAGCCGCTGCAACTGCCAGCTGCCGAGACCGAGCAGCAAGGCGAGCACAGGCAGGGCCAGGAAGCTCGGCAGGATCAGGCGTTGCCAAGGGGTGGGGCGGCGGAGGGAGGCGCTCATGCCCCCCTCATGTGGACCATGCGGTCCGGATTGTCAGTCTCAGTTCTTCACTTCGACCAGGGTGAAGAGCGACAATGGCGGGCAGGCCTCCATCCGCTCGATCTCGGTCTCGCCCTCGCCCAGCAGGTCGCTGAGCTTGAAATCGGGATGCCAGCCGAGGATGCGGGCCAGCGGCGCCGTGCTCCGCTCCAGCCACCAGCGGAAGCCGTCATCGGCCGCGAAGTGGTTCACGAAGAGCAGGTGCCCGCCGGGACGCACCACGCGGGACATCTCGGCATAAAGCTTGCGCGCATCGGGCACGACCGAGGCGGTGAACATCGCCACCGCGATGTCGAAGCTGTCATCGGCGAAGGCGGTGTTCTCCGCATCCATCTCGAGCAGGCCGTGGCAGGCGGTGATGCGCTCGGCCGCCACGCGCTCCTGCGCCTTCAACAGCATTTCGCGCGAGAGATCGATGCCCACCACGTCCAGGTCCGGCCGATAATGCGGCAGGGCGAGGCCGGTGCCGACGCCCACTTCCAGGATGCGGCGGCCCGCGGTCTGGGAAATGCGGTTGACGGCGGCCACGGCACTGCGCCGGCCGAAGGCCGAGACCCCGCCGAAGACAAGGTCGTAGACGCCCGCCCAGCGCCGATAGGCGTTGCGGACGGAGGCTGCGTCAAGCGCGGCACGGGGATGGGCGCGGTCGCCCTCCGAAAGGCCGAAGGTTGGAATGTGACAATCCCCTTGCGAACGGGGTCAGGGGTTAGCGCGGTGCCTGCCGGGGCGCAAGACAGGATGTTGAAATTACGTTTCGCTTCGGCGACGGAGTTGTTGCGGCAACAGGGTCATCAGCCCGCCCGCGGCGATGATGGCGGCCCCCAGCAGGGTGATTCCGTCCGGCCAATCGCCGAAGACCAGGATGCCGGCCAGGCTCGCCCAGATGAGTTGGGTGTAGGAGAGCGGCGCCAGCAGGCTTGCGGGGGCCCGGGCATAGGCCAGCACCAGCAGCCCGTGGCTGAGAGCGCCCAGCACGCCCACGGTGATCATCAGCCCCCATTCCACCGGCATGGGGGGCACGAAGACCAGCGGTTGCGCCAGGCTGGTGGCGATGGAGGCGGCGAGGCCGGTGTGGAAGATGGTCACCCGGCTGTCATCGAGGGCGGCGAGGCGCCGGGTGAGGATGGCGTAGAAGGCGAACATGCAGGCGGTGCCGAGCGGCAGCAGATAGGCCCAGTGCAGCGGTGCGCCTGTCAGGAAGGGTGGGCGCAGGGCGACCATGACGCCGACAAAGCCCAGCGCCACGCCGCACCAGCGCAGCAGGCTGACATGCTCCCGCAGCAGGATCGCGGCCAGGGCGACGGTGATGAGGGGCGAGGCGAAGCCCACCGCCGTGGCATCGGCCAGCGGAATATGCGCCAGCGCCGCGGTAAACAGGATGCTGCACCCGGCCAGCAGAAGGGAGCGCAGCGCCTGCAAGCCCGGCGCGCGGGAGCGCCAGGGAAAGCGCCCCATGCTGAGCCGCAGGCCAATGGCCACGGCGAGGAAGGCAAAGAGAAAGCGCGCCCAGATGATCTGCAGAACGGGAAAATCAGCCGCCAGCAGCTTCAGCAGCGTGTCCATCACCACGAAGAGCAGCAGGGCGCAGATTTGCAGCAGAACGCCGGTCATGCGGCGTGATCCTGCCAGGAGGACTCAGGAAACGCCATGGGGCGTGCAGTTGCGGTGAAGCTCAAGCTTCGCGCCCGAGCTTCCTGATTCGGCAGCTTCGCCCTGGTTCAGGCGTCGCTCTTGTTCAGGCCGCGTCTTCGCGGCGATCCTTGACGCGGACATAGGCGAGCGACGCATGCTCGGCGCAATAGGGCTTGCCGCCCATGGCGGGGTCCCCGCAGAAGCGGAAGCCCTGGGTGCCGGGCTCGCCCAGCGGCCAGCAGCAGGATTTGGTGCTGACGCGCGGGAAAACGCGGACGATGGCGGCCGGCTTGGGCGCCGTGGCCATGATGTTGGGCTGGATGACGGGCTTCGGTTCCTCGCGCCGGGGCGCGATGGCCAAGGGCGAGGTTGGAAGGGCGGCGCGCAGCGGCGGCAGGGTCGGGCGGCGACCCGTCGCGACAGGACGCGGCGCGGTCGGGTCACGGCGGATGGGGCTGGGGCGCGCCGGCAGGTCCAGGCGATGCGCCTTGCCCACCACGGCGTTCTTCGAAATGCCCATGCGGCGGCCGATCTCGGCGGTCGAATGACCCTCGGCCCAAAAGGCACGCAGGCGGTCAATGGCCTCTTCTGTCCAGTCCATAGGATGCAATCCCCCGTCCCCGATACCATATAGAGTAGCAAACTTGGTGGTTGACACACAAGGGCTGGATTGCATCGATTCGCCAGAAACTTGTGGAAAACCCTTGCGCCTCGACTTTCGGATTCAGAAACAGGCACTTGTGACTCAAGCGAATCAACGACGGATGAGGATATAGTTCACCGTCAGCTCGATCGTCACCCCATTGGGGTCCGACCCTGGCGGAAAAGCGGGCAGCCGGGCGCCCTGGAAGGGGAAGGTCGTCCCGAAATTCAGCGAGGGCGAGGTCGAAGGGCCAGCCAGGCGGACATTGCGCACCGTGCCGTCGGGCGCGGCCGTCACCACCACGCGCACCACGCCATCCTCGCCCAGCATGCGAGCGCGTTCGGGGTAGCTCAGATTCTGATCCAGCCAGCGGCGGAAGGCGGCGCGCCAATCGGCGCCGACCTGCGCGCCCGTCACCCGCACCGAAGGGTCGGTGCGCGCGCGGCCCTCCAGGAAGCGGGGATCCACCGTCGTGTCGGTGCCGCGCGCCTGTGGCCGGCCGGGCGGCGGGGTGGCCGGACGGCCGAGCTGCACCCCGCCAGGCACCCAGATGCCGGGCAGGTTGGGCTGCGCCTGCTGCTGGCGCTGCGGCTGCGGCGCGGGCGGGCGCTGCTGCG
>NZ_JAIEQY010000190.1 GCF_019747315.1 Roseococcus sp.
TGCTCGGGCATGGCCTGCTCGGGCATGGCCTGCTCGGGCATCGGCTCCGGCACGGACTGCTCCGCGACGGGTTCCGGCGCGGGCGGCTGCACCTCGGCCGGGGCCGGCCGTGCCGGGCGCGGGGCCATGGCAGCTTCGGCGGCGGCTTCCGCCGCCTCCATCGCTGCCATCAGCGAATCCGGCGCACCGCCGAAGGGATCAGCCGGGGTCGGGCCGGCATAGGCAGGTGCGGGGCTCGGCGCGGGCTCGGCAACGCCTGCGGGCGCTTCCGTCGCGGCGTCGGGGGCTTCGCCCTCACGCCGGCGGCGGCCACCACGGCGGCCGCGGCGGCGCGGCGAACGCTCATCCCCCTCGGCGGCCTCGGCGGCGGGGGCATCGCCCTCCTCCGCCGGGGCTTCGGCCTCAGGCTCGGCCTCGGCTTCAGCCTCGATGGGCGCGGCCTCAACGGATTCGCCACGCTCCGGCGCGCCGCCCTCGCGGCGGCCATTGCGGCCACGGCGGCGACGGCGGGGGCGACGGGCGCGCTCCTCGGCGGTCATGCCGGCTTCCTGGGCGTCGGCGGCCTCGGTTTCCTCGGCGGTCTCCTCGACCAGGTCCTCCGCCTCTTCCTCGGCGGCGTAATCCATGCGCAGCGCGGCGGGGCGCTCATTCACCGGCGCGGGCGGGGTCTTGCTGCGTTCGATGCGCGTCTCGGCGCCATGCAGCGTGTCATCGGGGTCGAACAGGACGGTGACGCCCCAGCGACCCTCGATATCGGCCAGCCGGTCCCGCTTCTTGTTCAGCAGATAAAGGGCGGCGGGCGAATTCACGCGCACCGTGATCTCGGCGGCGCGGCGCTTGGCGCATTCCTCCTCGACCGCGCGCAGCACGGCCAGCGCGCTGCTTTCCAGGCCGCGAACCGTGCCGCGCCCCAGGCAATGCGGGCAGGTGACGAAGGTCGTCTCGGCCAGCGAGGGCCGCAGCCGCTGGCGGGACATCTCCAGCAGGCCGAAATGGCTGATGCGGCCGACCTGGATGCGCGCGCGGTCGGTCCGCAGCGCGTCCTTCATGCGCTTTTCCACCATCGCATTGTGGCGGTTGGCGTCCATGTCGATGAAGTCGACGACGATCAGCCCCGCCAGGTCGCGCAGGCGCAGCTGCCGCGCAATCTCCTCGGCGGCTTCGAGGTTGGTGCGCAGCGCCGTGTCCTCGATGTTCCGCTCACGGGTGGAGCGGCCGGAGTTCACGTCGATGGCGACCAGCGCCTCGGTCTGGTTGATGACGATATAGCCGCCGGAGCGCAGCTGCACCGTCGGCTCATGCATCGCGTCCAGCTGCGCCTCGGCATTGAAGCGCGAGAAGAGCGGCACGATGCCGTCGCGATAGGCCTGGATCTTGCGGACATGCTCGGGCATGAGCATCCGCATGAATTCGCGCGCCTGGGAATAGGCCTCGTCGCCCTCGACCAGGATTTCGTCCATGTCGCGTGCATAGCCATCGCGGATGCAGCGCTTGATGAGGTCGGCTTCCTCATAGATCAGCGCGGGCGCGGTGCTGGCCAGCGTGCGCTCGCGGATGTGGTTCCACAGGCCCAGCAGGTATTCGCAGTCGCGCCGGATCTCGGGCTTGGGCCGCTGCGCGCCCGCGGTGCGGACGATGAGCGACATGCCCGGCGGCATGTCCAGCTCGTCAATCACTTCACGAAGACGACGACGGTCGGAGCTGGAGGTGATTTTGCGGGAAACACCGCCGCCGCGCGGCGAATTCGGCATCAGCACCGAGAAGCGGCCGGCGAGCGAGATATAGGTGGTCAGTGCGGCGCCCTTGGTGCCGCGCTCCTCCTTGACGACCTGGATGAGGATGATCTGCCGGCGGCGGATCACCTCCTGGATCTTGTAGTTGCGCAGGAAGCGCGGCGTCGGCCGGCGCTCGCGCATGCGCTCTTCGGTGTCGGCCTCGCTCTCGCCCTCGGGGTCGCCTTCCGTCACGCCGATCGTCTCGGGCGGCGGGGCGGGGGGCAGGCTTTCCTCATTGTCGCTGGCTTCGGCGCGGGCGGCCTGCTCGGCCTCCAGCTCGGCGGCCAGGTCGGCGGCGATCTCATCGGCGGTGGGGGCGGCCTCGCCGGCGATTTCCTCGGGCGCTTCCAGCACGGCGTCATCCGGCACGTCGCGCGGGTCGGCCTCCTCGGTGGGCTCGGGCTTGCCGGCGCGGGCGGCGGCGGCGGCACGGGAGGCCTGGGCCTGGGCGCGGCGCTCATCCTCGCGCGCCTCGGCCTCGGCCTCCTCGCGCGCTTCCTGCTGCTGGGCCTCGATCAGCCGCTGCCGGTCGGCCACGGGGATCTGGTAGTAGTCGGGGTGGATTTCGCCGAAGGCGAGGAAGCCGTGGCGGTTGCCGCCATATTCCACGAAGGCCGCCTGGAGGCTGGGCTCCACCCGGACCACGCGGGCCAGGTAGATATTGCCCTTCAGGGGGAGGCGGTTGGCGGCCTCCAGGTCGAATTCATCGACCCGATGGCCATCCATCACGACCACCCGGGTTTCTTCCGGATGGGCCGCGTCGATCAACATGCGCTTGGTCATGCGAGGAAAACTCCGCACCGCGGCGGGGACGGGCGGGGCCCGGTTCCGGCCAGCGGCGGAAAAGAGAGAAGGATTCCGGGCGGGGGCCGATGGGCGGCGATGTCCGAGACATGCGCTTTCGTCCTCACTCGGGGGCGCGGCGTCCGCCGGAGACTGCGCCCGATGGGGCGGCAGGGGCGGGGCGTCATGCCCAATGGCTCCACCCCCACGGATGTGCGCCCTTCGCGGGCGGGCGATATTGCGGCAGACCAGGGACGCAAGATCAGCGCCGGGCTGCACCGCGGGCGCGCTGGCGAAACAGGCCGCCCGACCGCCGGGTGCCACCCATGGGGGCGTCCATCCGGCGGGGTTTGACCAGGGCTGGGCGCGCAATAACCGCGCCCGCTGCCCTTGTTCCGCCCGCAGCTCCTATCACTGGGGCACTTCACCTTACGCGCGCGGGTGGGCGCTCACAAGGCACCCCCTGGGGCCGCCGGGCCAAACTTCCCGGCCCGGGCGCCGGGTGATGCCCAAGCGCATGGCAGTGATGCTGGATTTTCGGGCGGAATTCGATACAATAGGTGCGTCGCGGTGGGGGTCGCGGCCGCATGCAGCGGTATGATCGTCGTATTTTCCTGGCGGGGCTGGCCGGGTTGGGGCTGGCGGGCGATGCACACGCCCAGGTTGCGCGATCGCGCGCGACGCTGCCGCTCATCGTCCTCGATCCCGGCCATGGCGGCGCCGATCCAGGCGCCATCGGCCCTGGCGGTACACAGGAAAAGCGCATCACCCTGCCCCTGGCGCTGGAGCTCAAGCGCGTGCTGGAATCGGCCGGCCGCTGCCGCGTTGCCCTCACCCGTTCGCGCGATGTCTTCGTCCCCCTCGCCCGCCGCGTGGATCTGGCGCGTGAGCGTGAGGCCGCGCTGCTGCTCTCCCTGCATGCCGATGCCATGCCGGCCGGCCAGCGCGGGCAGTTGCGCGGCGCCTCGGTCTATACCCTCTCCGAAACCGCGACCGATCCCCTGGCCGCCGCCCTGGCGCGGCGCGAGAACCTGGCCGACCGCGCCGGCGGGCTGCGCCTGCCCTCCGTCTCGCCGGAGGTGCAGCGAATCCTGCTCAGCCTGATGCGGCAGGAAACCCGCGCGGGCTCCGAGCGCCTGGCGCGCCTGGCCATCAACGCCCTGGATGGCGATGTGCCGCTGCTGGCCCAGCCGCTGCGGCGGGCGCAGTTCGTGGTGCTGAAGGCGCCGGACGTGCCTTCCGCCCTGGTGGAATGCGGCTTCCTCTCCAACCCGGCGGAAGAGGCACTGCTGCGCCGGCCCGAGCATCGCGCGCGCATCGCGACGGCGCTGGCCGAGGCGGTGCATGGCTTTCTGGGGCGGCGCGTCGCGGCCTAGTTGCGAGAGGGCTTTGCCCTCTCGCGCTCTCCCACCAAGAAACTCAGTTTCTTGGATCTTCGTTTGAAGCCGCGGGCTCAGCGCCGCGCCTTGAAGGCCGCGGCGAGCGTGCCGTCGTCCAATACATCCAGGGCGCCGCCCATGGGGACGCCCTGGGCGAGCCGGGTCACGGGAACCGCCAGGGGGTGCAGCCGGTCCGCCAGATAATGCGCCGTGCTGGCGCCCTCCACCGTGGCGGGCAGAGCGAGGATCACCTCGCGCACGCCAGGCTCGCCGGCGCGCTGCAGCAGAGATGCGATGGAAAGCTCCTCCGGCCCCACGCCCGCCAGGGGTGAAAGCGTGCCGCCCAGCACGTGATAAAGCCCGTGATGCGCATGGGCGCGCTCCAGCGCCCACAA
The DNA here is from genome assembly GCF_019747315.1 of Roseococcus sp. Lineage (GTDB taxonomy): Bacteria > Pseudomonadota > Alphaproteobacteria > Acetobacterales > Acetobacteraceae > Roseococcus. The sequence continues at coordinate 4,333 of NZ_JAIEQY010000190.1, forward strand.
CTCGCCCACGCCCTCCACGACGCAGATCAGCCCCTGGTCCCGCTGTTTGTCGGTGCAGATGTGGCAGGGGTCTGCGGCGTCGAGATTGCCGCAGATGGAACAGGGCTTCACCGCCTCGGCCGCGGCGCGGAGCGCATCGGCCAGCGGCAGCATCCGCGTCTCCGGCGCCATGAGCATCCGCAGCACCGCCCGCCGCGCGCTGCGCCGGCCGAGGCCGGGCAGCTTGGCGAGGAGCTGGATCAGATGTTCAACAGGATCATTCGGCCGCACAGAACCTCCGTCCCGAAGAGCGCCTTGCGTGCGGGCACAGCCCGCCTTCCGCCCCCCGGCACCCCGAAGCGGCTCCGCCGCGAGGGCAGAACCCTGCCCCCAGGATCAAGACGCAAGCCGGGGCCCCCGGAAAATCGCGCAGCGATTTTGTGGGGAGAGTCAGAAGGGGAGCTTGAGGCCGGCGGGCAGGTTCATGCCGGCGGTGGCCTTCTGCATTTCCTCCGCCATCATCGCCTCCACCTTCTGCTTGGCATCGGCATGGGCGGCGACGATGAGGTCTTCCAGCACCTCGCGATCCTCGGCGGTCATCAGCGAGGGGTCGATGGCAATTCGGCGCAGCTCGCCCTTGCCGGTCAGCTTCACCTTCACCATCCCGGCGCCGGCCTGGCCCTCGACCTCGGTGGATTCGAGCTTCGCCTGCATCTCCGCCATGCGGGTCTGCATCTGCTGGGCCTGCTTCAACATATTGCCGAGATTCTTCACTCAATCCTCCTCTGGGAAATCTAACCTCGCGGCTTCGGCCTCAGGCGGCGCGAATTCGGGGAAATCGGGTTCTTCGTCGATGGTGATGACGGGCTTCAGCCCATAGGCATCCACGCTGTCATCGCGCACGGCATCGAGCTGCGCGCCGGGAAAGGCGAGCAGGATGGCCTGCACGATGGGATGGCTTTGCGCCACGGCGCGGCGATCGGTCTCCGCCGTGCGGGACTGTTCGGCCAGTGTCGGCTCGCCCTCGGCATTGCTGAGCGCCACGGTCCAGCGGCTGCCGGTCTGCGCCTCCAGCAGCGCCTTGAGCTGCGCGCCGAGGTCGCGCGGGGCCTGCGGCCGCACGCGGATTTCCAGCTGGCCGGGCGCGACGCGCACCGGATGCACGTCATGCAGCAGATGCGCGTGCAGCAGCGCCTGGTTGGCGGCCGAGGCGATGGCCGCGATCTCGCGCCAGGCGCGGGGCTGTGGCAGAGGTGCCGGGGCGGGCGCCGCCACGGCCATGGCCGGCCCATTCGCCTGGGCGCGCATGCTCCCGCCGTGGCCGCCGCCACCGGAAGGCGAGGGCGCCCCACCGCCAGCCGAGACCGCGCCGCCCGCTTCCAGCCGCTTCAGGATATCGCCCGGCGTGGGTTGCTCGGCCACATGGGCGAGGCGGATCAGCACCATCTCGGCCGCGGCACGGCGATCCGGGGCGGCCATCACTTCCTCCAGCCCCTTCAGCAGCATCTGCCAGGCGCGGGTCAGCATCGGCACGGAGAGGCGCGCGGCGAGCGCCGCCCCGCGCACCCGCTCATTTTCCGGCAGGGCCGCATCCTCGCGCAGCGCCGGGATGGCGGCGAAGCGCGTCAGCATGTGGGTCTGCTCCAGCAGGTCCTGCATGATGGTCAGCGGCTCGGCGCCCCGCTCATGCCCCTCGGCCATGCGGGACAGGGCGAGCGGCAGGTCGGCATTCATCACCGCTTCCAGCACGTCGAAGACCAAAGCGCGATCGGCCAGGCCCAGCATGTCCCGCACCGATTCGGTGGTGACGACGCCGCTCTCGCCGGCCAGCGCGATGGCCTGGTCGAGCAGGGAGAGCCCGTCGCGCACCGAGCCATCCGCCGCGCGGGCCAGCATGGCCACGGCGCCGTCTTCCAGGCTCGCCTGCTCCTTGGCGGCGATGCCCTGGAAGTGGGCGCGCAGCCGCTCCTCCGGGACGCGCTTCAGCGAGAAGGTCTGGCAGCGGCTGCGGATGGTGATGGGCACCTTCCGGAGTTCGGTGGTGGCCAGGATGAAGGTGATGTTGGGCGGCGGCTCCTCCAGCGACTTGAGCAGGGCGTTGAAGGCCTGCTCCGTCAGCATGTGGACCTCGTCCAGGATGAAGACCTTCTGGCGCCCTTGGGCGGGGCGGAAGCGCAGCGCCTCGCGCAATTCGCGCACATCGTCGATGCCGCGGTTGCTGGCGGCGTCCATCTCCACCACATCCGGGTGGCGGTCGGCGAGGATCGCGACGCATTCGGGGCAGATGCCGCAGGGATCAGCCGTGGGGCCGCCTTTGCCGTCCACGCCCACGCAGTTCAGCGCGCGGGCGATGATGCGGGCGGTGGTGGTCTTGCCCACGCCGCGCACGCCGGTCAGCAGGAAGGCATGGTGCACCCGGCCGCGCGCGAAAGCGTTACGCAGGGTGCGGGTCAGTGCCTCCTGCCCGATCAGGTCATCCAGGATCTGCGGGCGGTATTTGCGCGCGAGCACGCGGTAGGGCGTGGGCTTGGCGGCAACGGGCGCCGGCAGCGCAACCGGCGCGGGGGCGGCAGCCATGGGGGAAGCCGGCGGCGGATCATCGAAGCCGAAGAGCCCGGGCCCATCGGGCGGCGGCGGCTCGGGCAGGCCCTCCTCGGGGCTGGGGTCGCCATAGAGATCGCTGGGCATGATCCGAGCCAAAGAAAAGGGTGGAAGGCCGGCAGCGACCCGAGCAAGAACCCGTTACGGCTGCTTCCTTCCGGACCTGACCGGGTTGGCGAGGAGCCCGTCCGCACCGACCTTCCGCCGCTGCATATAGCACGCGCGGCGCCGGTTGCATCCCGGGGGGCGTAACCTTTGCGCGCGGTGGCGCGTAGCTGGGGCAAATCCTCGCGAAAGGCCCCGCCATGCTGCCCCGCCGTTCCCTCCTTGGCCTGGTTCTCCTGGCCCCTGCCCCCGCCCTGGCCCGCAGCTTTGCCGAGCGCGGCGTGGCGCTGCGCGGCACGGATGTGGTGGCCTATTTCACCGAGGGCCGCGTGGTGCGCGGCCGGGCCGAGCACGCGGCCGAATGGGACGGGGTGCGCTGGCTCTTCGCCAGCGAGGCGCACCGCGCCCGCTTCGTCGCGGATCCGGCGGCCCATGCCCCGGCCTATGGCGGCTTCTGCGCCTGGGCCGTCTCCCAGGGCTATACCGCGCCGACCGACCCGGCCGCCTGGCGAATCGTCGATGGGCGGCTCTTCCTCAACTACGACCAGAACATCAAGCGCCGCTGGGAGCGGGACATCCCGGGCTTCATCGCGCGGGGCGATGCGAATTGGCCCCGCCTGAGCCAAGGCTGACGCCAGGGGGCAACCGGAGCGCCGCAGCGCCGTTCAGCCCCCATGGAACCCAAAGAGCCGAACCACACCATGACCGCCACCGAGGCCCGCAGCGGCCAAAAGACGGGCATGGTCCGCCGGGTCCTGGGGATCAGCCTCGTGCTGGTGGTTGTCGGCTTTCTCGTTGCCTGGTTCGCGACCCGAATCTGAGGCTTCAGCCTGGCAACGGCTTCAGCGCGACGATCGACAGCACGCGTCGGGTCGAACCGCCTGTGCCCCTTCTGGGATTTCCGCCCGCGCGCTTCCGCGTTAGGGTCGCCCCATGCTCATGATCCCCGCCAGCCGCGCCAATGTGTACACCGGCAGCCCGCTCGACCGCTGCTCCGGCAGCCGTGACAACGAGGCCTTCGTGGCCGATGCCCTCGCGAATGAGGCGGCGCTCTTCGTCCCCGTCTGGCGCAGTCGCAGCCTGATGCGCGGCGCGGAGCAGGGCGCGCCCGAGGCCGTGATGCTCAGTCGCGCCGGCGCGGAGGCGGTGCGCATGGCCGGTGGCCCCTGGGCCTTCCTGGGCGTCTGGGCGCAGCGCCCGGTCTTCGCCGTGGATTGCTCCGCCACCGATGATCCCCTTCCCCTCCTGCCGCCCGAGATGGGCAGTTTTTCCGACCTCCGCGGCGTCGCCGGCCTCCTGCCGGAGGGTGAGGCGAGCGTGCTGGCCCATGCCCGCGGCCTCATGCATTGGCGCGTGAAGCACCGCTTCTGCGGCGTCTGCGGCACGGCGACCGAGCCCCGCAGCGCCGGCAATGCCACCGCCTGCCCCGGCTGCGGCGCGCAGCATTTCCCCCGCACCGACCCGGCCGTGATCATGCTGGTGGTGCGCGGCGATTCCTGCCTGCTCGGCCATTCGCACCGCTTTCCCAATGTGACGATGTATTCGACGCTGGCCGGCTTCGTGGAGCCCGGCGAAAGCTTCGAGGAGGCCGTCCGCCGCGAGGTGATGGAGGAGGCCGGAATCGCCGTCGGCCAGGTCTCCTATCATTCCTCGCAGCCCTGGCCCTTCCCCGCCTCCATCATGATCGGCTTCCACGCGGAGGGGCTGACCGAGGCGATCACCATCGACCCCGAGGAGCTGAAGGATGCGCGCTGGTTCACCAAGAGCGAGTTGGTGCACCATCAGGAGCTCGGCTTCTCCTTGCCGCGCGCCGATTCCATCGCGCGGCGCCTGATCGAGGATTGGCTGGCGGCATGAGATTCCTTCCCCTCCTGGCCTTTGCCCTGCTCGCCGGCTGCCAAGGGCTGGAACCCCTGGTGGCGCCCCCGGTGATGGACAATGCCGAGTGCCGCGCCGAGGCGACCCGCGCCCCGGAACGCAACGCCGCGCGCCAGTCCAATTTCGAGAATCAGACCCAGGTGCGCCGCCTGCTCACGGAGGAGCGTGAGGCGGAGCGCCGGCTCTATGAGGCCTGCCTGCGCCGCCTGGGCCTGCCCACGCCGGGCGGCGTGGAACCGATCCGCCGGACCTGGTAGCCGAAGCGGCCCCGGCCATGGCATGATCCTCCGGCGCGGGCGTGCCGGAATGGTAGACGGAAGGGTCTTAAAAACCCTCGGCCGCAAGCCGTGCGGGTTCGAGTCCCGCCGCCCGCAAACCGCTGGCGCGCCGCGCCTGACTACTCCGCCACCCACCCCGGCCGCAGCGTGATTTCCGCGCGCTCGCAAATGTTGATGTTGCGCGCCTCCTCCGCATTGCCATTGTCGAAGACCACGCGCAGATCCGCCTCGCAGCCGCTGTCGGTGCCGATCTCCCGCCGCTGGCCGGGGGCCAGGGGCTGCGGGCCCAGCAGGTTCTCGCCCCAATCCGCCTCCTGCACCGAGGAGAGATAGACCTCCCGCACGGGGCGGGCATGCGCCTGCACCAGCGTCAGGCGCCGGGCCGCAGCAAAGACGATCTCCTGCCCGCCGCAGATCTCCACCTCGGCGCGTTCCTCGGCGCGGTTGTCGGCGAAGACGGCGCGCATGCGCACGCGGCAGGCCGGGTTGCGCAGGCGCAGCAGGAAGCTCTGGCCGGGATTGAGCACCGTGGCCCCCAGCCGGTCCGCGCCCCATTCGCCGGGGCCGGCCACGGCATAGAGCTCCCGCAGGACGCGGCGGCTGCGATTGGCGACCGTTACCTCCCGCAGCGGCACGCTGGCATCGCCGAAGCTGATCCGCGGCGTGGTGCAGAGGTTCACATTCTGCCGCTGCTCGGCCGTCCCGCCGCGGAAGATGGCGCGCACCTCGAACTCGCATTGCGCCTCGCCGCGCAGGCGCAGGGTGAAACTGTCACTCCCCGGCACGGTCGCGGCGCCCAGGCGGTCCGGCCCCACCACGCCGGGACGGGAGAGGAAGAGCTGCATCAGCTCGGCATCGGTGTTGTTCACCACCTCGACGCTGCGGGTGTTGCGGTCATCCAGCACCAGCTCGCGCGCCGTGCAGGCATTGGCGATGGCCCGGGATTCCACGCTGCCATCCTCGAAGACGGCGCGCATTTCCATCGCGCAGGGGCCAGGGCCCAGGCGCAGCGGGAAGGCGGCGCCGGGGCGCACCACATCGGCGCCCAGCCGGTCCGGCCCCTGCTCCCGCGCGGGCGGGTTCCAGAGGTAGAGCTCACGCAGCACGCTCTGCGAATTGTTCCGCAGGATCAGGTTGCGCTCGGACCCCACGCCGGGCGTGGGCGCTGGTGCCGGGGGCTTGGCCGGCTGGGACCAGGCGGGGCCGGCCATCAGCAGCAGAAGGAGAAGCGTGCGGCGCATGCGGAACCTCGGGCGATGGGCAGGACGGGCGGCGGCGGCCCTCATGGCGGGGGCGGCAGCAGGATGATGCGGGCCCCGGCGCGGCGGTCCACGCCCTGGCGCTCGCGCGCGGTGGTGAAGCCGCGGGTGCGTGCCTCGGCCCGGATGCGGTCGCGCTCAATGCCGAGTTGCGAGAGCTCCAGCGCCACGGCCCGCGCACGGCGGGCGGCGAGGCGGCTCGCGGTCTGGGCACCGCCCTCGGGCGAGGCGGCGAAGCCAAGGACGCAGATGTTGCGGTCCAGCATCTGTCTCGCCTCCTCCACCAGGGGGGTGAAGCGGGCGATGGAATCGGGCGTCAGCCGGTCGGCGCCGCGGGCGAACTCCACCGAGACCGCAGAATCTTCCAGCCGCTCGGTGCCGACGCAGGAGAAGTCGCGCGGCTGTGCCGCGGCGGGGCTGGCCAGCAGCAGGAGGACCGCAAGGGCGCGGATCACGTGGCGACCAGCAGCGCGGCCTCGCGCAGCCTGGCCAGCAGCGCGGGCGCATCGGCGGCCGGGTGAGCGCGCTTCAGCTCCGCCTCGGTGATGTCGGGGCGGGCGAGCAGCCATTGTGCCGCCTCGGCCTCGACGGGCGAGAGCGGCAGCGTGCCGCCGGCGGTCTTCAGCACCCATTCACTGCCGCGCCGCACCGGCCTGGCGCCACCGGCGACCACGCGGAAGCTGGCCGAATCAGCCCCCTCCTCGGCGGCGGCAGGGGCGGCCATGCCGCGCCAGGCCAGCAGGTCATGGCCGCCGCGATGGAAGCGGAAATCGGCGACGTATTTCTCCAGCACCGCCATCACCTTGGGGTCCTTGGCGAGTTCGGCGATGCGCGCACCCAATTGCCCGGCACGCTGCGTCAATGCGAATTTGGCGGCGGCGCTGCCATCCTGGCGCGGCAGGGGCTGGCGGAAGCTGGTTTCGTAGAGCACCCGCTCCATCAGGATGTTCATCACATCCATGCCGTTCGGCGCATGCGCGCCATAGGCGACATGCACGCTGGCCGGCGCCTCGGCCAGCGCATCATGGTACCAGCCGCGCGGCAGGTAGAGCAGGTCGCCGGGCTTCATCAGGATCTTGGCGCGCAGCTTGCCCTTGTGCTGTTCGTGATGCGCCTGGTCCTGGCTGCGCCAGAGCGGGTGGCTGATCGGCCATTCCGCGCGGCCTTCCCAGATGTTCCAGTATTTCTCCCCCTCGACCTGCACGGCCCAGACATCATGCGTGTCGTAATGGGCGGGGAAGGCCTTGTGGCTCTGCCAGGAGATGTAGACGTTGGCCTGCGCCTTCCCCAGGCCCGCGCCCTCGATCGCGTGGGAGACGGAGGCGAGGCCTGGCGTCAGGCTGTCCACATCATTCATCACGATGCTGGCGCCCTTCTGCACCCATTCGCGCACGCGCTCGGTCACGGGCTGCATCAGCTGGCCCGGCGCATCCCGCCCCGTCGCCGTGGTGCAATATTGCTCGGCCGGGATGGGCTTCCCGTCCAGCACGAGCTGGAGCGACTGGCTGGTCCAGGCATGCGTCATGTCGAGCAGCCGGTTGATCTGCCGCCAGGAAAAGACGGCGGCGAATTTCGCCGGGTCACCCTTCAGGTGCAGGGGCAGCTTGTCATGATATTCGGCGAAGAACTGCTCGACCGGCATGGGCGCGAGCAGCTGGGCGAGCGTCATTGTCATAGCCCCGAACCTAGCCCAGCTCGAAGGCGCACGCCACGCTTGCGGTGAGGCTCCGGAAAGCCGGAGACTGCCAGAAATACGGAGGACGCCATGCCCGAAGCCCCGATGCCCGCCGACCCCGTCCGCGAGGAGGTGCTGCGCGCCGCTTCCGAGGGGCTGAGCCCCATGGCGGCCAGGCTGCTGCCGGCGCTGACCGCCGCCCTGCCCGTCACCGAGCTGGCCGCCCGGCCGCCGGAGACCCTGCGCGAGGCCGCCGCCTCGCTGGCCGCCCTGGCCGCCCAGCGCGAGCCGGGCGAGGTGAAGCTGCGCCTCTCGCCCCCCGCCTCCGGCCGGGGTGCCCATGGCGTGGCCGAGATCATCGCCGATGACATGCCCTTCCTGGTGGATTCGGTGCTGGCGGCGCTGACCCGCCAGGGCCGCGTCGTGCGGGAATTCCTGCACCCCGTGCTGGCGGTGACGCGCGATGCCTCGGGCGCCCTGACGGCCCTGGGCGAGGGCGAGCGGCGCGAGAGCCTGATGCGCGTGACCATCGGCGCCAGCGCCGGGCACCTGCTGCCCGGCATGCAGCCCGGCGGCTGGCCGGAGGTGGAGGCCGCCCTGCGCCGCGCCCTGCATGATGTCGGCGTCGCCGTGCGGGACTTCCCTGCGATGATGGCGCTGCTGAACCAGGCCGATGCCGAGATCGGCGGCGATCCCGAGGCGGGCGAATTCCTGGCCTGGCTGCGGGAGGACAATTTCGTCCTGCTCGGCCACCGGCATTTGGTGCTGGAGGGCGAGGGGGCGATGGCCCTGCCGGCCGAGAATCTCGGCCTCCTCGCCAACCCCGCCTTGCCGGTCTTCGACGCGCTGGCGGGGCTGCCGGCGCTCAGCGAACGCGCCCGCGCCGCCTTCGTCGAACCGCCGGCCATCACGGTCGCCAAGGCCAATATGCGCAGCACCGTCCATCGGCCGCAGCATGCCGATGTGATCGCGACGCGCATCCTGGACGGGACAGGGCGCGTGACGGGCGTGCGGCTCTTCCTCGGCCTCTTCGCGGCGGCGGCCTATAACCGCAACCCGCGTTCCATCCCGCTGCTGCGGGGCAAGGTGGAGCGCATCCTCGCCACCGCCGGCGTCTCGCCCTTCAGCCATGATGGGCGGGCGCTGCGCAACATCCTCGACACCTGGCCGCGCGACGAGTTGTTCCAGGCCAGCGAGGGTGAAATCCTGGCGGGTGCGCGCATCGCGCTCGACCTCTCCATCCGCCCCCGCCCGGCGCTGTTCTTCCGGCCCGATCCCTTCGGGCGTTTCGTCTCGGTCATCGCCTGGCTGGCGCGGGAGGGCTTCGACACGCGGCTGCGCTCGCGCGTGGGCGAGATGCTGGCCCGCGCCCATGGCGGCCGGCTTTCCGCCTTCTACATCGCGCTGGGCGATGCGCCGCTGGCCCGCGTGCACTACATCATCGGCACTGATCCCGCCCATGCCGTGGCGCCCGACCATGCCGCGCTGGAAGCCGCCGTGGCCCAGGCCGCGCGCAGCTTCGGCGACAGGCTCGCCGATGTGCTGGTGGAGGAGCGCGGCGAGGCCGCAGCCAGCGCCGCGCTCACGCTTTGGCGCGATGCCTTCCCCCCCGCCTACCGCGAGACGGAGACGCCCGGCCAGGCCGTGGCCGACCTCACCTTGGCCGAGGAAGCGCTGGCCAGCGGCCGGATCGAAGCCGCGGTGCAGCAACCGCCCGGCTGCCCGCCGGAGCGCATCCTGCTGCGCCTGGCCGTGCCCGGCCATGCCCTGGCCCTGGCCGATGCCCTGCCGATCTTCGAGAGCCTCGACCTGCGCGCCATCGAGGAGGTGCCGCATCGCCTGACGCCGCAGGATGCGGCGCCGGTCTCGCTGCATGTCTTCAAGCTGGATGCGGGCACGCCCTTCCGCGCCGAACGGGCCGCCGCCCTGCTGGCCGGCCTGGAGGCCCTGCTGGCCGGGGAGGTGGAGGCGGATGGCTTCAATCGCCTCGTGCTGCGCGCCGGCCTCGACTGGCGGGAATGCTGGCAGCTGCGCGCCATGTACCGCTGGCTGAAGCAGGTGGGCTTCCCCTTCGCGCAGGAAAGCGTCTCGACCGCGCTCGCCGCCCAGCCGGAGGCGGCGAAGCTGCTGATGGACCTTTTCCACGCCCGCTTCCGCCCGGACGGCACGGGCGATGCAGCGGCGCTGGAGGCGGGCTGGACAGCGTTGCTGGATCAAGTGGCGGACCCCGATGCCGACCGAATCCTGCAACGGCTGCGCCGCCTGCTGGATGCGATGCTCCGCACCAATTTCTACCAGTCCAAGACCTACCTCGCCTTCAAGCTCGACTCCGCCCTGGCGGGCGAGATGCCCAACCCCCGCCCCTGGCGCGAGATCTTCGTCCACAGCGCGGCCATGGAAGGCTGCCACCTGCGCGCCGGCCCCGTGGCGCGCGGCGGCATCCGCTGGTCCGACCGGCGCGAGGATTTCCGCACCGAGATCCTGGGGCTGATGAAGGCGCAGCGCCTGAAGAACGTCGTCATCGTGCCGACCGGCGCCAAGGGCGGCTTCGTCCTCAAGGGCGTGATCCCGACCGATCGCGAAGGCTTCCAGGCCACCGGCATCGCCGCCTATCGCACGCTGGTGCGCGGCATGCTGGACCTGACGGACAACCTGCATGGCACCGCCGTGATCACCGCGCCGGGCATCCGGCGCCGCGATGGCGATGACCCCTATATCGTCGCCGCGGCCGACAAGGGCACAGCCACGTTCAGCGACATCGCCAACGGTCTCTCCGCGGAATACGGCTTCTGGCTGGGCGATGCCTTCGCCTCCGGCGGCTCGGCCGGCTATGACCACAAGATCATGGGCATCACGGCCCGCGGCGCCTGGGTGATGATCGAGCGGCATTTCGTGGAGACGCTGGGCCGCTCCATCCATGACGCGCCCTTCACGGTGGCCGGCGTGGGCGACATGTCCGGCGATGTCTTCGGCAATGGGCTGCTGATCTCGAAGCGGGCGAAGCTCGTCGCCGCCTTCGACCACCGGCACATCTTCCTCGATCCCGATCCGGACCTGGCGCTGAGCCATGCCGAGCGCGCGCGGCTCTTCGCCCTGCCGCGCTCCTCCTGGGCGGATTACGATGCTTCGCTGATCTCGGCCGGCGGCGGCGTCTTTGCGCGCAACCTGAAGATCGTTCCGCTGAGCCCGCAGGCGCGCGCGCTGCTCGGCATCGAGGCCGAACGCGCGGAGCCTGCGGCCATCCTGCAGGCCATCCTGAAGCTCGACACGGACCTGCTCTATTTCGGCGGCATCGGCACCTATGTGAAAGCCAGCACCGAGACCCAGGCCGAGGCGGGCGACCGCGCCAATGACGCCATCCGCGTGGATGGCCGGGACATCCGCGCCCGCGTTGTCGGTGAAGGCGCCAATCTCGGCGTGACACAGGCGGGTCGCATCGAGATCGCCCGCGCCGGCGCGCGCATCAACACCGATGCGCTGGACAATTCCGCCGGCGTCAGCACCTCCGACCATGAGGTGAACATCAAGATCCTGCTGGCCGATGCCGAAGCCTCGGGCGTCATGACGCGCCGGCAGCGCGACGAACTCCTGGTCAGCATGACCGACGAGGTGGCGGCGCTGGTGCTGCGCGACAATCACCTGCAATCCGTCGCCGTCACGCTGGAGACCCGCACGGGTGCCGCCGCCCTGCCCGCCCAGGCCGCGCTGATGGCGCGGCTGGAGGCGGAGGGCCTGCTGGATCGTGCCCAGGCGGGCCTGCCCGATGCCGCCACCATGGCCGCCCGTGCCAAATCCGGCGATGCGCTGACCCGGCCAGAGGTCGTCGCCCTGCTGCCCTTCGCAAAACTCTGGCTGGGCGAGGTGATCTCGGCCAGCACGCTGCCGGATGATCCGGTCTTCGCGCCGCTGCTCATCGATTATTTCCCGACGGCACTGCGGGAAGAGGGCTTCGCCGCCTTCATCGCCCGGCACCGGCTGCGGCGGGATCTCGTCGCCACCGCGCTCGCCAATAGGGTGTTGAACCGGCTGGGCTGCGCGGGCCTCGCACGCCTCGTCGCCGGCGCCGGGCCGGCCGAGGTGGTCGCGGCCTGCTGGCTCGCCGCCGAGCTCTTCGGGCTGGAGGCCCGGTTCGAGGAGGCCGAGGCCGCGGCACCCGAGCCGCGCCTCGCCGCCCAGGGCGTGCTGCGCGACTTGCTGGAGGCGGCGGCGGTGGAGCTGCTGCTGCCGGCGGGCATCGGCCTCGCCACCGCCATGGCAAGCCTGGGCAGCGGCATCGCCGGGCTGGTCGAGGCCGAGATGGCCGCGCAAGGGCCTGGCCTGGCCGGCTTCATCGCCGCCGCGCCGCGCCTGGCCGCGGCCCCTTCCATCGTGCGCCTGGCCAGCGAGACCGGCGCCACCCCCGCCGATGCGGCCCATGCCTGGGGCGAGGTGGGGGTGGCCTATCAGCTCGATGCCCTCGCCGCCGCCGCGCGCCGCATGCCGGCCGCGGGGGCCTATGGCGACCGCGCCCGGGCCGCGCTGCTGGCGGATCTGCGCGCCACGCAGTCCCGCCTCGCCGCGCGGCGGCTGGCAGGCGGGGCGGAAAACCTGCCCGAGACGCTGCGCCCGGTGCTGGTGGATGCGGCGATGCAAGGCGACCTTGCGGCGGTGACGGTGGCGGTGCGGGCGCTGGCGGGGATTTGACCCTTCCCCCCGCCGGCCGCTGCTGTAGCCTTCGCGCATGACACGTCGCGAATGGGCCTGGGCCAGCTATGATTGGGCGAACAGCGCCTTCCCGACGGTGGTCTCGACCTTCGTCATCGCCGCGTACTTCACCCGGGGCATCGCGCCGGACCCCGTCTCCGGCCAGGTGATGTGGGGCTGGATGCAGGCGCTCGTGGGCCTCGCCATCGGCCTGCTTTCGCCACTGCTGGGCGCCATCGCCGATGCGGGCGGGCGGCGCCGGCTGATGCTGTTGATCTGCACGTTGCTGACCGCCCTCTTCACCGCCGGCATCTGGTTTGCCCTGCCCGAGCCCGGCTACGCCGCCTGGGCACTGCTTTGCGTGGCGCTCGGCACGCTCTGCTTCGAGCTCGGCACCGTCTTCTACAATGCGATGCTGCCGGGGGCGACGACGCGGGAGCGGCTGGGCCGCGTCTCCGGCATCGGCTGGGCGATGGGCTATGCGGGCGGGCTGGCCTGCCTCGTGCTCTGCCTGGCGCTGCTGGTGCAGCCCAACCCCTCGCCCTTCGGGCTGGATCGCGGCGCGGCGGAGCATGTGCGCGCCACCGCCCTGCTGGTGGCGGCCTGGCTGCTGCTCTTCGCCTGGCCCGTGCTGGTCTTCCTGCCGGAGAGAAACGCACAGCCGCGTCCCTGGGGCGTGGCGGCCACGGCCGGGATCGCCGAATTGCTGCGCCTGCTGCGCGGCCTGCACCGGCAACCCATCATCGCGCGCTTCCTGCTGGCGCGGCTCTTCTACACGGATGGCCTCAACGTGCTCTTTGCCTTCGGCGCGATCTACGCGGCGGGGGTCTTCGGCATGGAGGTGGATGAGATCCTGCTCTTCGGCATCGCGCTGAGCGTAATGGGCGGAATCGGCGCCCTGGCCGGGGGCTGGGTCGAGGAATGGCTGGGCGCACGCCGGACCATCCTTTTGGCCCTGCTGGCCTTGATGGCCCTGGGAAGCAGCCTGTTGCTGGTCGGCAGCAAGGAGGCCTTCTGGGTCCTGGGCGTCACCCTCGGCCTGTTCTTCGGACCGGCCCAGGCCGCCAGCCGCAGCCTGATGGCGCAATTGGCGCCGCCAGCCGAAATCGCGTCCTATTTCGGCCTGTTCGCGCTTTCCGGGCGGGCCACGAGTTTTCTCGGGCCCGCGGCGCTGGCGCTGGTCACGGCCGCGACGGACAGCCAGCGCGCCGGCATGGCCGTGGTGATCGTGCTGCTGGGCGCCGGCGCCGCCATCCTGATGACCCTGCCACGGCAGGCGGAGTGAAAGGCGGCCCCCCCCGCCTTCGTGCGGGTCCCCGGCCTCGCTACCCCACCCCGAACATCGCCAGCACGGCGCCGATCGCCAGCATCTGCACCAAATTCGCAACGACCGAGAGCCTGTGCATCCGGTCGAATTCCCGCTTCGCCGCCGCATCCCCGGCCTGGGCGAGGTCCGAGGCGCGGTTGATGCGGACCATCAGCACCTGGCGCAGCCAGAAGGTGAGGCCGGCCGAAGCCGCCATGATGCCGGCGGCCTCCTTCGCCAGCGGAAACAGCGCGACCGCGGCGGCGGCCGAGCAGGCCAGCACCCAGAGATAGTAATGTGGAAAGAGGGCGCGGATGAAACGCCCCGCATGCTCGAAGGGCAGCCGCGTGAAGACCAGCGGCGCCACCACGGCGGCGAAGAACACCATGCCGCCAAAGGCGAGCGACAGGGAGAAGAGCGCGATCAGCGCGAGCGTGGTTTCCATGGGCGCCAACTGGGGTGGTTCTTCAAAAGAAAAAGGGCGCGCCCCCTCTCGGAGAGCGCGCCCTGGTTCGAGAGCCGGAAGGGCTCAGTAGCGGTAGGCCTCGCCCTTGAAGGGACCCGAGACCGGCACGCCGATATAGCCCGCCTGGTCCGCGCGCAGCTTGGTCAGCTTGGCGCCCACCTTGTCGAGGTGCAGCATCGCCACCTTCTCGTCCAGGTGCTTCGGCAGGACGTAGACCTTCTTTTCGTAGTGGCCGGGCTTCGTCCACAGCTCGATCTGCGCGAGCGTCTGGTTGGTGAAGCTGGCGGACATCACGAAGGAGGGGTGGCCCGTGGCATTGCCCAGGTTCACCAGGCGGCCCTCGGAGAGCAGGATGATGCGCTTGCCGTCGGGGAACTCGATCTCGTCCACCTGGGGCTTCACATTGTCCCACTTGTAGTTCTTCAGGGCAGCGACCTGAATCTCGCTGTCGAAGTGGCCGATGTTGCAGACGATGGCGCGGTGCTTCATCGCGCGCATGTGGTCGGCGGTGATGACGTCCACATTGCCCGTGGCGGTCACGAAGATGTCGGCCTTGGGGGCCGCGTCTTCCATCGTGACGACCTCATAGCCTTCCATCGCGGCCTGCAGCGCGCAGATCGGGTCGATCTCCGTCACCTGCACGCGGCAGCCGGCATTGCGCAGCGAAGCGGCCGAGCCCTTGCCCACATCGCCATAGCCGGCGACGACGGCGACCTTGCCGGCCATCATCACGTCGGTGCCACGGCGGATCGCGTCCACCAGGCTCTCACGGCAGCCATAGAGGTTGTCGAACTTGGACTTGGTGACGCTGTCATTCACGTTGATGGCCGGGAAGAGCAGCTTGCCGTCCTTCGCCATCAGGTAGAGGCGATGCACGCCCGTCGTCGTCTCTTCCGAGACGCCCTTGATGCTGGCGGCCAGCTTGGCGAACCAGCCCGGCTTCTCCACCAGGCACTTCTTGATCAGCGCGAAGAAGACGGTCTCTTCCTCATTCGTCGCCTTCTCCAGGAAGGCCACGTCGCCCTGCTCGGCGCGCAGGCCGTAATGGACCAGCAGCGTCATGTCGCCGCCATCATCCAGCAGCATGTTCGGCTCGCCGCCATCACCCCACTCGAGCGTCTTGCGGACGTAGTCCCAGTATTCCTCCAGCGTCTCGCCCTTCTTGGCGAAGACCGGCACGCCCGAGGCGGCGATGGCGGCGGCGGCGTGGTCCTGCGTCGAGAAGATGTTGCAGGAGGACCAACGGACATCGGCGCCGAGCGCGGTGAGGGTCTCGATCAGCACGCCGGTCTGGATGGTCATGTGCAGGCAGCCGGCGACGCGGGCGCCCTTGAGGGGCTGCGCCTTGCCGTATTCGGCGCGGGTCGCCATCAGGCCGGGCATCTCGTCCTCGGCCATGTTGAGCTCCTTGCGGCCCCAATCAGCGAGGGAGAGATCCTTGACGATGTAGTCTGAAGCGACCGGCATGCGGGGCGTCCTTGTGCGAATTCGATGGTGGGCGGGCCGTAGCATGGTGCGAGGGAACTGACCAGAGGCATAAGCATGTCTTTATGTCTGCATTGCCTTTTTGCCCGATTCATGCTTTCGGCAGGCTGCGGGCGGGTGCTCCATCGCGCTCGTCACATGGCGGTTGACGATGACCAGCGTTCCCCAGGCCTACCAGGCTGGCCAGCCCCAGGCCCGCCGGGCCAACCCCGCCTTGGCCGAGGCCTTCCTCCACCACACCACCCTGGGGGACCCGCTGGCCGATGCGGTCTTCGCCGCCTTCGAAGCCGTGCCGCCCGGGCGGCAGGCCGACTGGCTGCGCGCGGGCATCGAGGGCGGGATTGCTGCCATTCCCGATGCGCCGGCGGCCCTGCATGAATTCCTCCGCGCCTCGGAGGAGGTGCCGGCCTGGTTCGACGCCGAGGCGACGCGGGCGGGCTGCCGCGCGTTTCACGGCCATTCCGAGATGTTCATCGGCGCCTTTGTCGGCGCCGTGCTGATCGAGGGCTTCGCTTCCCTCATCAGCCAATCCTTCAGCGTCACTGGCCGCCTGGTGGATCAGGGAACGCGGCGCCTCAAGCAGAATAACAGGCACCTGGTGGAGATCTTCCTGCCGGGCGGGCTGGAGCGGGCGGGCGATGGCTGGCGGCTCTCGGTGCGGATCCGGCTGATGCATGCGCGGGTGCGGCGCCTGCTGGCCCAATCCGGCGAGTGGGATGCGGCCGAGCTGGGCGTGCCGCTGAGTGCCGCGCATATCGGCCTGGCCACCGCCGCCTTCTCGGGCTTGCTGCTCAAGCGCGTGGCCATGCTGGGCATTCGCCTGACGCCTGAGGAGCGGCAATCCTTCATGCTCGTCTGGCGCTATGCCGGGCATTTGATGGGCGTGCCCCCGGCCTTGCAAATGGCCACCGAGGCGGAGGCGCTGGAGCTGCACCGCATCGGCATGCTGTGCGAACCCGCGCCCAGGCTGGAGGCCATCCTGCTGGCGAATGGGCTGATCAATTCCGCCCCCATTGTCGCCGGCATCACGGAGCCGAAGGCGCGTCAGCGGCTCGCGGCGCGCATCTACAGCGTGTCACGCGCCTTGATCGGCGATGCGCTGGCCGACCAACTGCGCTACCCGCGCTCACGCAGCTTCGGCGTGTTGGCCGCGCTGCGGCTGCGGAACCAGGCGGACCAGTTGCTGCGCCGGCTTTCGCCCGCCTGGGATGGCAAGCGCCGCGCCAGCCAATTCGCGCGGATGATGGACCTGTCCTTCGATGATTCCAGCGCGATCAACTATCGCCTGCCGCGCTTCCTGCATGCCGAGCGGGACGGCTAGGCCTACTCCACCCGCGTCCCGGACACCCGCACCAGCTCCGCATGGCGCTTGATTTCGCTCTCCAGGAGGGTGGCCAGCCGCGTGGGCTCGCCGCCCATGATGTCCAGCCCCTGCGCCACGAAGCGCGCCCGGCTCTCGGGTTCGGCGAGGATCTGGTTCACCAGGGCGTTCAGCGCCTGCACGATGGGCGCGGGCGTGCCTTTCGGCAGCATCAGGCAGAACCAGCTGCCGAATTCCATCCCCGGCATGCCGAGTTCCGCCATGGTCGGCACATCGGGCAGCACGGCCGAGCGCGTCTCGCTCAGCACGGCGATGGGCGTCACCTGGCCGCCGCGCACCTGCGGCGCCGCCCCGGTGACGAGGTTGAACATCACCTGGATGCGGCCGGTGAACAGGTCCGTGAAGCCCTGCTGGATGCCGGCATAGGGGATGTGCACCATCTCGGTCCCCGTCGCCTGGCGATACAGCTCGCCCGCCAGGTGCATCGAGCTGCCATTGCCCGAGGAGCCGAAGGAGAGCCGGCCCGGATTGGCCCGCACATAGGCCGTGAAGGCGGCGAGGTCCCGGATGCCGAGGCTGTTGTTCACCACCAGGATGTTGGGGACATTGCCCAGCAGGATCACCGGCTCGAAATCGCGCTGCGGGTTGAAGGCCAGGTCCCGGTAAAGGGCCGGGCTGGTCGCCATGGTGCCCGCCCAGGTGAAAAGGATGGTGTGCCCATCGGGGGCCGAGCGCGCGGCGGCCGTGGCACCCACATTGCCGTTGGCGCCGGGGCGATTGTCCACCAGGGTCCGCTGCGGCAGGCGCTTGTCCATCTCCTGCGCCAGGATGCGGGCCAGGGTATCGGCCGTGCCGGCGCCGCCGGCGGCGGGGAGGATGATGCGCAGTGGCCGGTCGGGCCAGCCGGCGGGCAGCGCGACTTGAGCCTGGGCGGCGCCCGGCAGGACGGCGAGGCTGGTGAGCATGAGGCGGCGAGAGGGGAAGGGCATGGATCTCGTTTCGTTCGGCAAGCTCGTTTCGGCCGGCAAGCTCGTTTCGCTCGGCATGATGGCTATTTTGTGCGCCAGCATCGTCCATTTATGCAACGAAGTCTTTACGCCACATGGACAGCGCGGGAGGCGAGTGACACGATGATTGCCGCATTGCAGCAAAGTGGCGCCGCATGAACCAGACGACGCGGATCATCCCAAATATCATCCCCGGGGGCCTCGCCCGCCACGAGGCGCAGGTGGCGCGTGATCTTGAGATGCTGAACCTGCCCCCGCGCGACTGGGTGCCGCCGCTGAACCGCGACGGCCTGCGCGTGCTGGACGTGGTCGTGATCGGCGCCGGCATGAACGGCATCGCGGCCGCTGGCGCGCTGATCTTCAAGGGCATCCGCAACATCGCCGTGCTGGAGGAAAGCGCCCGCGGCCAGGAAGGCCCCTGGGTGACGACGGCGCGGATGGACACGCTGCGCTCGCCCAAGACGCTGCCCGGCCCTTGCTTCGGCATCCCCTCCCTCACCTTCCGCGCCTGGTATTTGGCAAGCTTCGGCGTGGAAGCCTGGGAGGCGCTCTACAAGATCCGCAACGCCACCTGGCAGGACTACCTCGGCTGGCTGCAGCGCGTGCTGCGCCTGCCCATCGAGCATGGCGTGCGCGTGACACGGGTGAGCCCGGCCGATGGGCTGCTGCGCCTGAGCCTGGCCGATGGCCGGACCATGCTGGCCCGCCGCGTGGTGATGGCCACCGGCCGCGCCGGCGCGGGCGGGCTGCACAGGCCGGATTTCGTGGCGCCCGAGCTCTTCCCCGACCTGGCGGCGCTGGCCCCCACGCCGATCGACTTCGCCGCCCTGCGCGGCAAGAGCATCGGGCTGATCGGCGGCGGCGCCTCGGCCTGGGACAATGCGGCGACGGCGCTGGAGCAGGGCGCGGCCGAGGCGCACATGTATGTCCGCCGCGCCACCCTGCCGCAGATCAACAAGGGCCGCGGCAGCGCCGGCCCCGGCTTCCACATGGGCTGGGACGCGCTGAGCCTGGAGGAACGCTGGAACCTCATCGTCTACATGCATGACGCCCAGGCGCCGCCCCCGCATGAGACGGTGAAGCGCGCGCTGAAGCTGCCGGGCTTTCACATCCACCTCTCCAGCCCGACCAAGGCCGCACGGCGCGGCGGCAAGGGCGTGGTGATCGACCTCGGCATGCGTGAGGTCACGCATGATTTCCTGATCATCGGCACCGGCTTCGTGGTGGATATGGACCGCGTGCCCGAACTGGCCGATTTCGCCCCCCACATCGCCCGCTGGCAGGATCGCTACACACCGCCAGAGGCGCTGCGCCGGCCGGAAATGGCGGCCTTCCCCTTCCTCGGGCCCGGCCTGGAATTGCAGCCGCGCGATGCCGCGGCTCCGGCGGAACTGGGCCTGGTCCATCTGATGAATTACGGCGCCCATGCCACGCATGGCGGCATCGCGAGCGACATTCCGGGCGTGGTCGTGGCGGGCGAGAAGGTCTCGACGGCCATCCTGCGCCATCTGTTCCAGGCCGAGATCGGCGCGCTGCGGCGCGAGCTGGAAGCCTTTGACGAACCAGAGCTGGAGGGCACGCCGTTCTTCGTGCCGCGATAACAAGAGGAAGTGGCCATGCGGGATCTGATTGACGAGCTGGCGGGCATCGCGCCCGGCAGCAGGCTGGACGGGCTGCGCGCGCTGCGCCCGGATGTGCGCAGCAGCCTCGCCGGTTACGAGGCCGCGATCTTCGACGGCGAGAGCGGGCTGACGGGGGCCGAGCGCCATGCGGTGGCGCGACATGTGGCCGAGCTGAATGCGGAAGCGGCACTCGCCGCGCACCACCAGGCGCGCGCGGGGGATTCGGCCCGGCTGCCGGTCCTGCTGGACTACGCGACCCTCATCACCCACACGCCCGACCAGGCGACGCCCGGCGCCATCGAGAAGCTGATGGCCGCCGGCCTCGCGCCGCGCGACGTGGTGATGCTGGGCCAACTCATCGCGCATCTGAACATGCAGGCCCGGCTGCTGGCCGGGCTGCGCCTGCTGGAGCAAGCGGCATGACCTCGACGCATGATTTCGGCTTCCCCATGCAGAGCCTGAACTGGAAGGCCTGGGCCCCGGTGCTGGACATCGCCAAGGCCACGCCGGACGAGATCAAGGTGCTGGAGGAAAGCCACGCCAAGGCGAAGGAGAACCCCTATTACCTCCTGCTGGTGCAGGAGGCGGAGGTGCTGCGCCAGCGCTCCAAGCTGTTCAACACCATCATGTACGGCCCGCGCGGCGCCTCCCGCGCCGAGCGCGAATTGGCGGCGACGGCGGAATCCCGGCTGAATGGCTGCCCCTATTGCGCCAGCGTGCATGCGCTGCGCTACGTCCAGATGAAGGGCGATGCCGACCTCATGGAGCGCCTGATGCAGGATGGCGTGGAGGTCGAGATGCCCTCCCGCCCGCGCGCCATCGTGGATTTCCCCGTGAAGCTGGCCGCCACGCCTTCCGCCGCCACCACCGCCGATGTGCAGCGGCTGCGCGATGAGGGCATGCAGGATGTGGAGATCCTCGACATCATCCTCTCGGTGGCGATGTTCGCCAATGCGAACCGGCTGATGCAGACCCTGGGCGAGGCGGTGATGCCATGAACGAGCTGACGCAACTCGCCCACCGCGTCCTGCCGGCCGGGCATTTCGGCAATCTCGCCAGCGACCTCGCGATGGTGCGCGGCGAGGGCGCGCATGTCTGGGACAGCGAGGGCCGCGAATATGTGGATTTCCTGCTGGGCTCCGGCCCCATGTTCGTGGGGCATGCGCATCCCGAGGTGACGGCGGCGGTGCTGGCGCAGGTGCCGCTCGGCACCACCTTCTTTGCGAACAACCCGGCCGGCATCCAGCTCGCGGCACGCATCGTGGATGCGATGGCCTGCGCGGACCAGATCCGCTTCGTCAGCTCCGGCTCCGAGGCGGACATGTATGCGATGCGCGTCGCCCGCGCCTTCCGTGGCCGCGAGAAGATCCTGAAGTTCGAGGGCGGCTACCACGGCATGAGCGACCACGGGCTGATGAGCCTCTCGCCCAAGCGCCCCGCCAATTTCCCGACCGCCATCCCCGACAGTGCGGGCATCCCCGCCCGCGTGCGGGATGACATGCTGGTCGCCCCCTATAATGACGCGGCGCATGCCGTGGCACTCATCGAGGCGCATCACGATGAGCTGGGGGGCGTGATCGTCGAGCCCTTCCAGCGCCTGCTACCGCCCGCACCAGGCTTCCTGGAGGCGCTGCGCGAGGTGACGGCGCGCTTCGGCATCCCGCTCATCTTCGACGAGGTCGTGACTGGCTTCCGCTTCGCCTATGGCGGCGCGCAGGCGTATTACGGCGTGACGCCCGACATCTGTACGCTCGGAAAAATCATCGGCGGCGGCTTCCCGCTCGCCGCCATCGCGGGGCGCGCCGACATCATGGCGCATTTCGACCGCGCCCGCGTCGGCGATGACGGCTTCCTGATGCAGGTGGGCACGCTCTCGGGCAATCCCGTCGCCTCGGTCGCGGGGCTGGCGACGCTCGACATCCTGGCCCGCCCCGGCGCCTATGAGGGCGCCTTCGCCACTGGCCGGACGCTGATGGAGGGGCTGACACGCCTGCTGCGCGATGCAGGCCTGCCCGGCCAGGTGGTGGGCGAGCCCGTGCTCTTCGACGTCGTCTTCGCCGAGGGCGAGATCCGCAACTACCGCGACATGCAGCGCGCCGACGCGAAGCTGGCCGGGCATTTCAACCGGCATCTGCGCGAGGCCGGCATCCTGAAGGGCGACAGCAAATACTACATCTCGCTGGCGCACACGCCCGACGACATCGCCTTCACGCTGGATGCCTTTGCCGGAGCAATCCGGTCTTTGTAAGAGGGTGCAGGGAACGTGAAAACCAGGCAGTTTTTCACCCCTGCCGGGGCTGAGGGGCAGAGCCCCTCACTTCAACAACTCCGCCAGCAAAGGATTGGGAAACCGCCGGCTCCGCGTGATCGCGTAGAACCCCTCCACCAGCCCCGGCACCTGGCAGCGCTCCACCAATAGCCCGCTGCGCAATTCGTCCCGCACCACCACGGGCGGCACCAGTGCGACACCCGGGCTTTCGCGCGCAAGAAGGCGCAGCATGGCCATGTCATCCACCTCGGCCAGGATGATGGGACGGATGCCGGCCTGGTCCATGATGAGGTCGAAGCCCGCACGGATGGAGCTGCCCAGTGCCGGCAGCAGGATCGGCGTGTCGCGCAGATCGTCCGGGAAGCGAAAGGCTGGTGCGCGCTTGGGCTTGCGGCCGACAAGGCTGACCGGCTGCTCGTCCAGCAGGCGGCTGGTCCAGTCCTTCTCCGCATCGCGCGCGACGGGTGCGTTGGAGAGCACGGCATCGAGCGTGAGGGCATCGAGCTGTGCCAGCAGGTCGCGCAGATGGCCGGAATGGATGACGAGTTCCACATCGCCGCGGCCAATCAGCGGGCGCAGCAATTCGAGTTGGAAGTTGCGCGAGAGGGTGGTGATGGCGCCGATGCGCAGCACGCGGCGTGCATCCGGGCCGCGGCCCTTCAGCGTGTCCAGCAGCTCATCACCCGTGCGGAAGATGGTCTCGGCGTGGTCGAGCGCGATGCGCCCGGCCTCGGTGAGTTCGAGGCGCTTGCCCACGCGGATGAAGAGCTTCTGGCCGAGTTGCGCCTCCAGCGCCGAAAGCTGGGTGGAGAGCGCGGATTGCGCGACGTTGAGGCGCTGCGCCGCACGCGTCAGCCCCCCCTCGCGGGCGATGGCCCAGAAATAGCGCAGGTGGTGGTAGTTCAGGCCTGCCATGAATGGTTCTCCCAAACAGAACGATACCATCCAATCTTTGAATTTTCCAGAAGCATTGCGGCTCCGTAAGGCAGGCCGACCCGCAACCGGAAACCTGGCCCATGCTTCTCTCCTGGCTCGCCCTCCTCGCCCCTGCCATGCTTCTTGGCGTCGGGCTCATCCCGCTCCGCGCCGGCGCGCGCCTGCTGCGCCGTGCGGCCATCGGCGCTGCCATCGGTACCTTCGCGGCGGCCGCGCTGGTTGCGCTCGGCCTGTTGTTGAATGGGCGGCAGAGCGGCTTCCTCGTCCATCTCGATGCCGTCTCCGGCGTGATGTTCCTGCTGGTCGCCTTCATCGGCCTGGTGGTGACCGCCTTTAGCCGGCGCTACCTGGATGGAGATCCGGGCCAGGCGCGCTTCTATCGCTGGCTTTGCCTGACGCTCGCCGCCGTGCTGGCGCTCACCATCGCGGGCAATCTGCTCTTCTTCGCCCTGGCCTGGATCGCGACCAGCCTCTGCCTGCACCGGCTGCTGGTGTTCTATCCCGAGCGGCATGGCGCGCAGCTGGCCGCACGCAAGAAATTCGTCGTGAGCCGGCTGGGCGATGCGGCGCTGCTGGCCGCCCTCCTGCTGATCCTTGGCCGCTTCGGCACGCTGGAATTCGGCGCCATCTTCGCCGCCACCGATGCACTGCGCGGCGCGGAGGAGCCGGGCATCGCGATCCATCTGGCGGCGGTCTTCATCGCGCTGGCCGCCGTGCTGAAATCCGCGCAATTCCCGGTGCATGGCTGGCTGCCGGAGGTGATGGAGACGCCCACCCCCGTCTCCGCCCTGCTGCATGCGGGCATCATCAATGCCGGCGGCTTCCTGGTGGTGCGCATGGCGGATCTCGTGGCGCTCTCCGCCCAGGCGCTCGACCTGCTGCTGTTGATCGGTGCGGCCACGGCGATCTTCGGGGCCGCGGTGATGCTGACGCAGACGAGTGTGAAGGTGGCGCTGGCCTGGTCCACCGTGGCGCAGATGGGTTTCATGATCCTGCAATGCGGGCTGGGCGCCTTCGCCGCCGCGATGCTGCACATCGTGGCGCATGCCATGTACAAGGCGCACGCCTTCCTCTCGGCCGGTTCCGTCATCGCGGGGCGCAAGCCCGGCGCGCAGCCGCCGCTGCCGGTGGCCATGCTCATCCCCGCCCTCGGCGCGGCCGTCGCGCTGGTGCTGGTGGTGGGCGTGGTCTTCGGCATGCCCTTCTTCGAGAAGCCCGGCGTCGCCGTGCTGGGTGCGACGCTGATGATGGGCCTCACGCCCATGTTGGCGGCGGCGTTGATGGCTCGGGATGAGGCGCGCTTCGTGGCGCTGCGGGTCGGCGGTTTCGCCGTCGGCGTCTGCGTCGCCTACTTCGCGCTGCAACTCGGTGCCGAGACGCTGCTGGCCGCGGCGCTGCCGGCCGAAACGGCGCCACGCGGGCCCTTTGCCCTGATCTGGGCGGCGCTGACCGTCCTCGCCTTCGCCACGCTGCTGGTGCTGAACGTGCTGCGCCGCTCGGGCCGGCCGGGGCCGGGGCTGCAGGCCTTCTACGTCCATCTGTTCAACGGGTTCTACGTGAATGCCTGGTGCAACCGGCTGGTTGCACGGCACTGGCCGCTGCATCGGACCATGAAGGGAGGCGTGTGATGACCATGATGATCACCCAGTTGCGGCAGGCGGCCGCGCGCATCGCGCCGGTCTGGCCGCTGGCGGATTTCGTCGCCGTAAATCCCTTCCTGGGCCTGGCGGAGATGCCCTTTGGCGCCGCCCAGGCGCGGCTGGGCGAGGTCAGCGGCCGGCCCGCCCTGCCGGAACGCGCCATCTTCGCCGATGCCCTCGCCAAGGAACGCATCACGGAAGCCGACCTCGCCGCCGCCATTGCCGCTTCCGGCGCCCAGGTCACGCCCAAGGCGCTGCGCCAGGCCGCGCAGGAGCCGCGCCCCGCCACGCCCATCGCCGCCCAGGCGATGACGGTGAGCGACGTGCTCGATGCGAGCCTCGGCACGGACTGGACGCGGATCACCACCGAGGAGATCGGGAAGTGGCTCGCCGCCTGGAGCGATGACGGCCAGGCGAGCTGGGCCATGCCCTGGCGCGGGCAATCCCTCTACGCCGCCTGGCGCGCCGCCGCCCGGCATGACCGCGCGCCGGAGATCGCGGGCCTCACGGGCTTCCGCGCCCTGGTGGCCACGCTGCCGGCCGATCCGGCGGAGAGTATCGCCGCGAGCCTCGCCGCTCTCGGCCTCACCCGGCCGGAGGGCTATCTGCACCGCGCGCTGCTGGGCCTGGCCGGCTGGGGCGCCCTGCTGCGGCAAAGGGGCTGGATGGAGGAGCTGGATGGCGGGCCCAATGACGGCGTGATCGAGCTGCTCGCGATCCGCCTGGCCTGGGAGCAAGCGTTGCTCGCCCACCACGCGGCGCCCGCCTTCCGCGCCACCTGGCAGGCGCGGCTCGACGCGCCCCCCGCCGAAGCGCCCTCGCTGGAGGCCGACCTGCTGCTGCTCGACGCCTATGAGCGCGGCTATCAACGGGAGCTCGCGGCGCAGCTGGCCCGGTGCACGGCGCGCCCCGTCCCGCCGCCTCTGGTGCAGGCGGCCTTCTGCATCGACGTGCGCTCCGAGGTCTATCGGCGCGCGATGGAGGAGGTGACGCTCCAGGCCCAGACCATCGGCTTCGCCGGCTTCTTTGGCTTCGCATTGGAATATGTGCGCCTGGGCGATACCCGGGGCACCGAGCAATGCCCGGTGCTGCTGAAGCCTGGCCTTGTGATCTGCGAAGCCGTGCAGGGCGCCACGCCCGAGGAGGAGGCGCGGCTGGCCGCGGAGCGCGGCCTTCGGCGCCGCGCCGCCGATCTGTGGAGCAGCTTCCGCGACTCGGCCGTCTCTTCCTTTGCCTATGTGGAGACGGCGGGCTTCCTCGCTGCGCCGGACCTGATCCGCGGCAGCCTTGGCCGCCACGCGAAGCCGGGTGAAGGGCTCGACCCCGCCCTGCTCGGACCGAGCCTGGAGCAGCGCCCCTGGCAGGCGCGCGCGCATGGCTTCGCCAGCACCCGGCGGCTGGATGCGGCGGAGGGCGTGCTGCGCGCGCTCTCGCTGACGCATGGCTTCGCGCCGATCGTGTTGCTGGCCGGTCATGGCAGCAGCACGGTGAACAACCCGCACGCCGCGGGCCTCGATTGCGGCGCCTGCGGCGGCCACACCGGCGAGAGCAATGCGCGCGTCGCCGCTGCCGTGCTGAACGACCCGGCGGTGCGCCAGGGGCTGGTCGCGCGCGGCATCGTGATCCCGCCCGCCACGCGCTTCCTGGCCGGGCTGCACGACACCACCACGGATGAGGTGACGCTCTATGACGCCGACCCCAACGACCCCGCCATCGCGCAGCTGCGCGGCTGGCTGGATGAGGCCTCGCGCCGCGCGCGGCGGCTGCGCGCCGGCACGCTCGGCATCGCCGGACATGCCGATGCCGCCATCGCCCGCCGCAGCCATGATTGGTCGGAGGTGCGGCCGGAATGGGGGCTGGTGAACAACGCCGCCTTCATCGTGGCGCCGCGCAGCCGCACCCAGGGGCTCGACCTCGACGGCCGCGCCTTCCTGCACTCCTATGTCTGGCAGGAGGATGCCGGCTTCGGTGTGCTGGAGCTGATCATGACGGCGCCGATGGTCGTCGCGAACTGGATCAACCTCCAATATTATGGCTCAACGGTGGACAATGCCGCGATGGGCAGCGGCAACAAGGTGCTGCACAACATCGTCGGCCGGCTGGGCGTGCTGGAAGGCCAGGGCGGTGACCTGCGGGTCGGCCTGCCGATGCAGTCCCTGCATGATGGCGCGGCATGGCGGCATGAGCCGATGCGGTTGCATGTCGTGATCGAGGCGCCGGAAGCAGCGATAGAAGGCATCGTCCAGAAGCACGCCGGCGTGCGGCAACTGGTGGAGAATGGCTGGCTGCACCTCTTTTCCCTCGGAGACGAGGGGCGGATGCGGCGTTATCAGGGGCCAGGGCACTGGGAGTAAGAAAAAGGCCTCC
>NZ_JAIEQY010000373.1 GCF_019747315.1 Roseococcus sp.
GACAAGCCGCTGCGCCTCCTCGCCGGCAAGCCGATGCTCGACCACGTCATCGCCCGCATCGGGCCGCAATGCGCGGCGCTGGCGCTCAATGCCAATGGCGACCCGGCCCGCTTCGCCGCCCATGGCCTGCCCGTCTGGCCCGACACCCTGCCCGACCATCCGGGCCCGCTGGCCGGCATCCTCGCCGCCCTGGAAGCCTCGCCCCTGCCCTGGGTCGTCACCGTTCCCGGCGACTCCCCCTTCCTGCCGATGGACCTCGTCGCCCGGCTGCACGCCGCGCGCGAGGCGGCGGGCACCCCTATGGCCTGCGCCGCCTCGGGCGGCTTCACCCACCCGCCCATCGCCCTCTGGCCGCGCGACCTGGCCCCCGCACTGCGCCAGGCCGTGACCGAAGGCGAACGCAAGATCGACCGCTGGACCGCCCGCCACGGCGTCGCCCATGCCGAATGGCCCACAGACCCTTTCGACCCCTTCTTCAACGCCAATACCCCCGAGGAATTGGCGGAAGCGGAGAGGCTCTTGCTCAACCAGGGCGTTTCGCCGTAACGCTGCGTGAGACGTTTCCGGGAGACACAGCATGAAATCCGTCATCACCGGCATCCTTGCCGCCACCCTGCTCTCCATCGCCGCCGCCTTCGTGCTGGACACGCGCGTGCAGGAATCGGCGGAGCAGCGCTTCACCACCTCCGGCGCTCGCCTGTAAGGCTGCGCAGGGCGCCGCCGTGATCACCCTGCACGGCATCAAGAACTGCGACACGATGAAGAAGGCCCGCGCCTGGCTGGACGCGAAGGGCGTGGCCTATGCCTTCCATGACTACAAGACCCAGGGCATCGCCCCCGGGACGCTGCAAGGCTGGGTGAAGGAACTCGGCTGGGAGGCGCTGCTGAACCGCGCCGGCACCACCTTCCGCAAGCTGCCCGAGGACCAGAAGCAGGGCCTCACCGAGGCGCGGGCCGTGGCCCTCATGCTGGCGCAGCCCTCGATGATCAAGCGGCCGGTGCTGGATCTCGGCCCCCGGCGCATCGTCGGGTTCAGCCCGGAAAGCTATGCGAAGGCGCTGGGCTGAGGCGAACCAGACTTCCGGCGCGCGGCGCTTTGCCCCAGGCTGCGATCCATGACGCCCGATCAGTTCATTGCCAAATGGCAGGCCAATACCCGCCCTGAACGGGCCGCCTTCGTCGAGCATTTCAACGACCTCTGCGCCCTGCTGGGCACGGCCACGCCCAATGAGGCCGACCCCGACGGAAACAGCTACGCCTTCGAGAAGGGCGCCACCAAGACCACCGGCGCGCGCGGCTGGGCAAAGGGCGTGTTCAGCACGCCGCGACATTGGCCTGCGCGACGATGAGCGATCGGCCTGCCCCATTCCCCCTCATCCGGCGGCAGGGTGCGGCCTTCCCTAAAAATGAAGGTGCAGGAAACAAGTTTCCTGCCGGGGCAGGGTTGAGGGGCAGCGCCCCTCAACCCTGCCCCGCCCTGCGCTGGCCGGTTTCGATTGGCCTCGCGCGATTGGCCGGGATAGGCTGCCTGCCAAGCTTCGAGAAAGGACAAGACCATGCAAGACACTCAGGTTGAGGTGCGCAAAGAGGTTTCGGGCCGGGGGAAGTTCCTGGCCTTCGGGATCATCGGCCTGGCGCTGATCGTCTCGATCTTCATCGAGAAGTTCGGCGCGCCGGAATCCATCCGCAACATTCCCTATATCCTGCTGGGCGCCGTGGTGCTGGCCATCGCCATTCCCATGGCCTTCTACCGCAAGCCCATCCGGTAATCGCTTGACGCGCGGCCCCCGGGCATCAAGATGAACGCGGCTTCATCTTGAGGAGAAACCGATGCTGCGTCCTGCCCTGCTGGCCACGGCCCTTCTTGCCCTCGCGCTGCCTGCCGCAAGGGACGCCTTGGGGCAGCGCACGCTGAATGTGGGCATGGCCGGCATCCCCACGGGGATGGACCCGCATTACCACTCCTCCAACAACAACAACGCGCAGCTCCGGCAGATCTTCAACCCGCTGATCGACCTGGACACGCAAAGCCGCATCTTCCCGGTCCTCGCCGAGAGCTGGCGCAATGTGGATGACCTCACCTGGGAATTCCGCCTGCGCGAGGGTGTGCGCTTCCATGACGGCACGCCCTTCGAGGCGGAGGATGTCGCCTTCTCCTTCGCGCGGGTGCCGCAGGTGCCCAATTCGCCCGGCCCCTTCACGCCGATGGTCCGCACGGTGGCGGAAGTGCAGATAGTGGATGCACGCACCATCCGCTTCATCACGCGCGAGCCGACGCCCTTCTTCGACCGCGACATCACCGCGATCATGATGCTCTCGCGGCGCATCCACGCGAATGCGACGCTGGGAGACTTTAATCAAGGCCGCGCGCTGATCGGCACCGGCGCCTATCGCCATGTCAGCTACACCCAGGGCGAGCGGCATGAATTCACCCGCAACCCGGATTTCTGGGGCCCCCGCCCCGCCTGGGACCGCGTTGTGACGCGCTACATGACCAATAACGGCGCGCGAGTCGCGGCCCTGCTCGCCGGCGATGTGGACCTGATCGACGCCGTCCCGGTGCAGGATGTGCAGCGCCTCTCGAATGATCCGCGCCTCGCCGTCTTCACGGCGGACAGCATCACCACCTCCTACCTCATGCCCGACACGGTCAGGGACCAGGCGCCCTTCGTGACGGACAAGCAGGGCAATCCCCTGCCCCGCAACCCCCTGCGTGACCTGCGCGTACGCCAGGCCATCTCGCTCTCCATCCCGCGCGAGGCGATCGTGACGCGGCTTCTCGTCGGCCAGGGGCGCGCGGCGGAGCAATTCGCCGCGCCCGCCCTGCCGGACCGCGTGCAGGGCCTGCCGCCGATTCCGACCGATCTCGCCCGCGCCCGCGCGCTGCTGGCCGAGGCCGGCTTCCCCGACGGGTTCCGCATGACCATCCATGGGCCCAACGGGTTCATTCCGTCCGACGCCGATATCCTGCAGGCCATTGCGCAAGGGCTGAGCCGCATCGGCATCGAGACGCGCGTGGAGGTCCTGCCGCCCGCCAATTTCTTCACCCGCGCCACGGCCCGTGAATTTGGCATGTTCATGACGACCTTCACCACCTCGACCGCCGCCAACATGCTGCGCCAGGTGGTAACCACGCGGGATCCCGTCACCGGCGTCGGCCCCTTCAACCGGCAGCACTACTCCAACCCGGCCGTGGATGCGCCGCTGCGGGAGGCGCTGCGCACCATGAACCCGGAGCGGCGAAACATGCTCACCGCGCAGGCGATGCGCGCGGCCACCGATGATCTCGGCGTGATTCCCGTGCATTATCTCCGCGTCAGCTGGGCAGCGCAGCGCAACCGCGTGCGTTACGATCCGAGTCCCATCTGGTACACCAACGCTTTGCTGGCCTCGCCCGTGGAGTGATGGCCCTCGAGGAGAGAGCATGCCCGACAAGCCCATTCTCGCCCGCCTGAGCGATGCCGTGGAGCGCGGCTTCGACGAGCAGGTCCGTTTCCTGGCCGATATCGTGCGCCACCCCTCGCTGCGCGGTCGGGAGGCGCCGCTGCAGGACCATATGGCGCGCTGGTTCAATGCGCGGGGCTACAGCGTGGACCGCTTCTCCATCGCGGACGTGCCCCTGGCCGAGCACCCCAAGGCCAGCCCCATGGTGGATGTGGACGCCGCCGCGTCCTTCCAGGTGGTCGCCTCCAAGCGCTGCGCCGCGCCCACCGGCCGCAGCCTGATCATCCAGGGCCATATCGACGTGGTGCCCGAGGGCCCGGCCGAGATGTGGAGCTACCCGCCCTATGGCGGGACGGTGAAGGATGGCTGGATGTATGGCCGCGGGGCCAATGACATGAAGGCCGGCGTCGCCGCCATGTGCTTCGCCATGGAGGCGCTGCGCGCCGCCGGCTACGCCCCCGGCGCGGATGTTCATCTCCAGACCGTGACGGAGGAGGAGAGCACCGGCAATGGTGCGCTGGCCACCCTGCTGCGCGGCTATCGCGCCGAGGCCTGCCTGATTCCCGAGCCGACCGGCGGCACCATCACGCGTGCCCATACCGGCACCATGTGGTTCCGCCTCAAGGTGCGCGGCGTGCCGGTGCATGTGGCCGTCGCCCAGTCGGGCAGCAATGCCATCATGAGCGCCTATCACCTCATCCTTGCCTTGCAGGAACACACCAAGGCGCTGAACGAGGCGGCGAAGACCCACCCCTGGTATGCCCAGATCCAGGACCCCATCAAGTTCAACCCGGGCATCATCCGCGGGGGCGACTGGGCGAGCTCGACCCCCGCCTGGTGCGAGGTGGATTGCCGCATCGGCCTGCTGCCGGGCCAGGATGTGGCTGAGTGCCAGCGCGCCGTGGAACAGGCCGTGGCCGCCGCCGCCCGCACCGATCACTTCCTCTCCAACAACCCGCCCGAGGTGCAGTGGCACGGCTTCCTGGCCGATGGCTACGTGCTGGAGCCGGGCAGCGAGGCGGAGCAGATCCTGGCCGAGGCGCATCGCGCGGCCTTTGGCGGCGAGATGCCGGCCCGGATCACCACGGCGGTGAACGACACCCGCTTCTACGGGCTGTATTTCGATATGCCCGCCCTGTGCTACGGCCCGAAGGGCGAGAACAACCACGGCTTCGACGAGCGCACCAACCTCGCGCATCTGAAGACCACGACGCTCGCCATGGCAGGCTTCATCGCCGATTGGTGCGGCTTGCAGCCGATCGAATAACGGCGCGGCCGGGCCATTAGGTGCCCGGCCGATTCCTGCCTAAGCTGCGGTGCGCAGGCGCGCCGGGGCTGTGATCATGAAGAACGATGGCCTTGGACGTGCCGATTTCTATCGGCTGGGCAAGAGCGAGCAGGCCGGCTTCAAGAAATACAGCGTCGTCACGCTGCCGCGCGGCATGGAGCTCTTCAAGCTCACCGCCGGCGAGGGCCAGGCCAATGCGCGAGGCCAGGTTTCTCCCTGGTGGGCCAGCGTGAAGCCCTTCCGCGAGGACAAGCTGGGCGCCATCGGCCGCTACCAGGCGGCGAAACAGCAGGGCGTGGACCTCAGCGTCGTCACCCGCATCATGGCCGCCGTCTGCATCGAGTGGAACGACCTCGACAATTACGTGCAGATCAAGCTGACCGACGGCACCATGGCCTTCTGGGGCACCCATGCCCCCATGCCCAAGTTCAGCGACGTCCAATGGGCCGGCAACAGCTGGAAGGGCTGGCAGCCCGGCATCCAGGCTTTCCTGGCCCGCCAGGCGCTGGAAAAGAAGGTCTCGAACGGCGCCGCCTTGCCGGATGTGCTGGAAGCCGGCGAGGCTTGGCAACTCTATGTCCCCAACCTGACCGACTCGGATATCGAGCGGGGGCCGGTGCTGCCGGCGCATGACATGGCGGTGCTGGGGATGGCGTTCGGGGTGGTCAGCCCGATTTAAAGCCTCCGGCGGCTGGGGCCGAGGGGCCCCAGACCCCAAAACATGGGCCGCGCCCGGAGCTCCCCTGTGGATTCGGGGGATCATGGGGATAGTTTTGTTTCGTGCTTCCCCCCATCCCCTGTGGCTGGCATGACACAGTTTCCTTGCCTTCCGCACCCCTCTTCCCGTATGAACGGATCAGGAACATCGGCAGAGTTACAAGACTTTCCCGCAAGGTCAGGATAGGGCCGAAACCTACTGCATCTGGTAGGAAAGGCCGCTAGGCCGTCTATATGTAGTTGCCGTGACGAAGCGTTTCGGGCATATCCGGTCGCCGGGGATTCGAGGGGGAAGTACCGTGTTTGATGCCGTTCAGCTTCAGGGACATTTCCAAGTGCAGATGGATCGCAGCCGCGATTCCCTGCTCACCGATTTCGGTCGCGCCACGCTCGATGACCGCTATCTCCTGCCGGGCGAGTCCTACCAGGATCTCTTCGCCCGCGTGGCCTCGGCCTATGGCGATGACGCGGCACACTCCCAGCGCCTCTACGACTACATCAGCAAGCTCTGGTTCATGCCGGCGACGCCCGTGCTGTCCAATGGTGGCACCACCCGGGGCCTGCCGATCTCCTGCTTCCTGAACGAGGCGAATGACAGCCTCGATTCGATCGTGGACCTCTGGAACGAGAATGTCTGGCTCGCCTCCAAGGGCGGCGGCATCGGCTCCTACTGGGGCAACCTGCGCTCGCTGGGCGAGAAGGTCGGCCAGAACGGCAAGACCTCGGGCATCGTCCCCTTCATCCGCGTGATGGACAGCCTGACGCTCGCCATTTCCCAGGGCTCGCTGCGCCGCGGCTCGGCCGCCGTGTATCTCCCCGTCTCCCACCCCGAGATCGAGGAATTCATCGAGATCCGCCGCCCGACCGGCGGCGATCCGAATCGCAAGGCGCTGAACCTGCACCACGGCATCCTGCTGTCGGACAAGTTCATGCGCGCCGTCGAAGCCGATGAGGCCTGGGCGCTCACCTCGCCCAAGGATGGCGCCATCGTGCGCACCATCTCGGCCCGCTCGCTCTGGATCCGCATGCTGACCGCCCGCATCGAGACGGGCGAGCCCTACTTCATCTACTCGGACCACGTGAACAACGCGCGGCCCGAGCACCACAAGCTCGCGGGGCTGGAGGTGAAGACCTCCAACCTCTGCTCCGAGATCACTTTGCCCACGGGCATCGACCAGCATGGCCAGCAGCGCACCGCGGTGTGCTGCCTCTCCTCGCTGAACCTCGAGACCTGGATGGAGTGGAAGGACGACCCGCTCTTCATCACGGACGTCATGCGCTTCCTGGACAATGTGCTCCAGAACTTCATCGACACCGCACCCGACAGCATGGCCAAGGCCCGCTATTCCGCGATGCGCGAGCGCTCGGTCGGCCTTGGCGTGATGGGCTTCCACAGCTTCCTGCAGGGGCTCAACGTGCCCTTCGAGAGCGTGATCGCGAAGGTGTGGAACAAGAAGATGTTCCGCCACATCCGCACCCAGGCGGACAATGCCTCGCGCCTGCTGGCCGAGGAGCGCGGGGCCTGCCCGGATGCCGCCGAATACGGCTTCATGGAGCGCTTCTCGAACAAGATGGCGATCGCGCCGACGGCGTCCATCTCCATCATCTGCGGCGGCGCCTCGCCGGGCATCGAGCCGATCGCGGCCAATGTCTACAACCACAAGACGCTGTCGGGCTCCTACATCGTCCGTAACCCCTATCTGAAGGCGGTGCTGGCGAAGCATGGCCGCGACGATGCCGATACCTGGACGACCATCACCGTCAGCAAGGGCTCGGTCCAGCACCTCGACTTCCTGACCGAGCAGGAAAAGGCCGTCTTCAAGACGGCCTTTGAGCTCGACCAGCGCTGGGTGATCGAACACGCGGCCGACCGCACGCCCTTCATCTGCCAGGCGCAGTCGCTCAACCTCTTCCTGCCCGCGAATGTCCATAAGCGGGACCTGCACCAGATCCACATGATGGCGTGGAAGAAGGGCGTAAAGTCGCTCTACTACTGCCGCAGCCTCTCCATCCAGCGCGCCGACACCGTCAGCGAAAAGGTAGTGGGGCAGAGCGATGTGATGACGCGCCATAAGGATGACGCGGTGCTGCCTCTGGAAACACCGGCGCCGGCTTCGACCAATTACGAAGAGTGCTTGGCGTGTCAGTGAGGGGCTTTGCCCCTCACACTCCCCAGCAGGAAACTTAGTTTCCTGCACCTTCATTTGATTATTTATTTTGGTTTATGAATTTTGTTTTGGCCCTTGCAGCTTTCCGGGCCAGACTAATTTGAACGAAGGTGCAGGAAACTAAGTTTCCTGCCGGGGTCCAGGGGCAGAGCCCCTGGTTTCAACATCATCCAAACCGGGGCATCCAGCCATGGCTGACGGCATTTCCATCGACGAGCTTCCCGTGAAGTTCGACCTCCTCACCTCAAACCCGGTCTACAAGCCCTTCCGCTATCCCTGGGCCTATGAGGCCTGGCTCCAGCAGCAGCGCATCCATTGGCTGCCGGAGGAAGTGCCGCTCGCCGATGACGTGAAGGATTGGCAGAAGAACCTGACGCCCGGTGAGAAGAATCTGCTCACGCAGATCTTCCGCTTCTTCACCCAGGCCGATGTCGAGGTGAACAACTGCTACATGAAGCAGTACAGCCAGGTCTTCAAGCCGACCGAAGTGCTGATGATGATGTCGGCCTTCTCGAACACCGAGACGATCCACATCGCGGCCTACAGCCACCTGCTCGACACCATCGGCATGCCCGAGACCGAGTACACCGCCTTCCTCAAATACAAGGAGATGAAGGACAAGTACGACTACATGCATGCCTTCACGGTGGACAACAAGACGGAGATCGCCAAGACGCTGGCGGCCTTCGGCGCCTTCACCGAGGGGCTGCAGCTCTTCGCCTCCTTCGCGATCCTCATGAACTTCCCGCGCTTCAACAAGATGAAGGGCATGGGCCAGATCGTCTCCTGGTCCGTTCGCGATGAGACGCTGCACTGCCTCTCCGTGATCCGCCTCTTCCGCACCTTCATCCAGGAAAACCCGGAGATCTGGACCGAGGAGCTGCGCCGCGACCTCTATCTGATCTGCGCCACCATCGTGGACCACGAGGACGCCTTCATCGACCTCGCCTTCGAGTTGGGCGGCGTCGAGGGTCTGACGGCCGAGGAGGTGAAGCTCTACATCCGCTTCATCGCCGATCGCCGCCTGCAGCAGCTGGGTCTTGAGCCGCTCTACCACACGGACAAGAACCCCCTGCCCTGGCTGGACGAGATGCTCAACGCCATCGAGCACACGAATTTCTTCGAAAACCGCGCCACGGAATACTCCAAGGCCTCCACCGAGGGTTCGTGGGAGGATGCCTTTGCTGATGGCACCTTCACCTCGGCCCAGCCCGAGGGGCAGATCGAGATTGATTCACGGCACTAAGACAAGTGGCCTTTGGCGGCTGGGGCCCAGGCCCCAGCCGCCAAAGGCACTTTCTTTCGGCCATTGAAGCGCGGCCAAGCCGGGTCTAATCCCTCTCCATGCTCCGCATCATCCGCTTCTCCAGCCTTCTCCTGCTGGCCCTGGTGGCCTGCATCTGGGCCTATGCCTGGGTCAGCAAATCGCCCCAGGAAAGCCTGGCCGAGGCCTTCGCCAACCGCTTGGCCGGCGTCTTCGGCCAGGAGATGGCGGTCCCCACCAGCTCGGGGGGCGGCGGCATGCAGCTCCCCGCCGGCATGACCCTCGGTGGTCCCTTCGAACTCACCAATCAGGCCGGCCAGGCCGTGACCGAGCGCGATTTCGCCGGGCGCTGGCTGCTGGTCTATTTCGGCTTCACCTATTGCC
The DNA here is from genome assembly GCF_019747315.1 of Roseococcus sp. GTDB lineage: Bacteria > Pseudomonadota > Alphaproteobacteria > Acetobacterales > Acetobacteraceae > Roseococcus. The sequence goes on from NZ_JAIEQY010000373.1 coordinate 9,266, forward strand.
CCGATGTCTGCCCGACCGAGCTCGGCACCATCGCCGCGGCGCTGGACGCAATGGGCCCGGCGGGCGACTCGGTGACGCCGATCCTCATCACCATCGATCCGCAGCGTGACACGCCGGCCCAGCTGGCGGACTACGTCTCCCGCTTCCATCCGCGGCTGCAGGGGCTGACCGGCACGCCCGAGCAGATCGCCGCCGCCGCTCGCCGCTACCGTGTCTATTTCGCGCGCGTCCAGCGGCCGGACATGACGGACTATGTCATGGACCATTCCAGCTTCATCTACCTGGTCGGTCCAGATGCGAAGGTCCGCGCCCTCTTCCGCCCGGAGACAAGCCCGGAAGCCATGGCGGCGGCGGTCCAGGGCCAATTGCGGGCGGCGCGTAACCCGGCATCGTGACTCTTGGCGAACGCCCCTGATTTGGCGCATAAATCCCACATTGGCACGGCAGCCCGCTACGTGGCCGCCCAAAGGAGTTTGTTAGATGGCTGACGACGACGACCGGAGCGATGGCCTCGACGAAGCCTCGCGCGCCGGCACCGCGCCTCGGCAAGGCCGTCGCCTCTCGGACAAGATCCTGGTGGCCTTTCACCAGGCCTGCGACCAGGCCGATTTCGAAGTGGCGGAACAATTGCTCCGCGTCCTGGAAATGATGCTCACCCGCCGCCCCGTTTCGCCCGACATCAACCGCCGCCGCAACATCGAGACGCTGGTCGCAGCGCATGAGCGCCTTTGGCATTTGCGCCACCCCGAGGCGAATGGCGAGCAGTAGCGCCTTGCCATCCGGGATGTTCTGACCCTCCAATGAATGATGTGGTCCCGTCCCCCCGCCCCTGAGCTTTCCCCATCATGAGCGGCCCGACGCGCCTCGCCCTGGTCGAGGATGATCCGCTGCAGCGTCGCATCGTCAGCGAATACCTGGCGCAGCATGGCCTGCGCCCGGCTAGCTTCGCCTCGGGCGCTGAGTTCAAGCGCGAGCATGCCCAGTCTCTGCCCGATCTCGCCCTGTTCGACGTGCATCTGAACGAGACGGAGGATGGCTTCGCCCTGGCCCGCTGGGCCCGCGCCCGCTCCTCGCGCATGGGCATCATCATGCTGACGGCGGCGGGCGATACGGTGGACCGCGTGGTGGGCCTCGAATCCGGCGCCGATGACTATGTGACCAAGCCCTTCGAGCCCCGCGAGTTGCTGGCCCGCATCAAGGCCCTGCTGCGCCGCGCGGCCGAGGCGCCGCCACCCCCGGCCCTGCTGACCGAGATGCGCGTCGGCACCGCGCGGCTGAACCTGGAGCGCCGCGTGCTGATCCTGGCCGATGGCACGGAGGATGTGCTCTCTGCCAGCGAGTTCGACCTGCTGGCCCTGCTGGTGAAGCACCCCAACCGGCCGCTGACGCGCGAATGGCTGCTGGAGACGGCCGCCCATCGCGAGGCCGAGGTCTTCGATCGCGCCATCGACAACCGCATCATGCGCCTGCGCCGCAAGGTCGAGGCCGACCCCTCGAAGCCCGAGGCGATCCGCTCCGTGCGCGGCGTCGGCTATATCTTCGTGCCGCCCAAGGACTGAGCCCGGCCCCGGTTGCGCAAGGCGGCTTCGCATGCTGGCCTGTCGCGAAACCTTCCCACCGGAGCGCCCCGCATGACCACCGAGACCGAGATCACCGCCTGGCTCGCCACCCAGCAACAGCCCATGCTGGATGCGCTTGCCGCCATGGTGAACACCGATGGCGGCAGCTACGACAAGGCCGGCGTGGATGCGGTGGGCCGCCTCGTGAAGGAATTCTGCGAGGGCCATGGCCTCGCCATCGAGACGGTGCGCGGCGAGAAGCATGGCGATTGCATCCGCGCCATCCTGCCGCATGAGGGCACCGCCCGCGCGCGCGGCAACCACGCGCAGAACATCGTGCTGATGGGCCATCGGGACACCGTCTTCCCCAAGGGCGAGCCGGAGCGCCGGCCCTTCACCATCCGCGATGGCCGCGCCTATGGGCCGGGTGTGGCCGACATGAAGGCCGGGCTGGTCATGAACATGTTCGTCCTCGCCGCCTTCAAGAAGTTCGGCGGCGCGCCGGGGCCGATGGTGGGCCTCTTCACCGGCGATGAGGAAATCGGCAGCCCCGAGGGCCGCGCGGTGATCGAGGAGGAGGCGCGCGGCGCCCGTGTGGTGTTCAACTCCGAGCCTGGCCGTCCGTCCGGCGGCGTGGTGACGGGGCGCAAGGGCGGCGTGTTCTCCATCTTCGAGATCGAGGGGAAGGCGGCGCATTCCGGCGGCAACTTCACCGCCGGCATCTCCGCCATCGGCGAATTGGCGCACAAGGTCGTGGCCATCCACGCGCTGACCGACCTGGAGCGCGGGATCACGCTGAATGTGGGCCTGGTCTCCGGCGGGCAAAGCGTGAATACGGTGGCGCCCTCGGCCGTGGGGCAGATCGACCTGCGCTACGTGAACCCGGCCGATCGGGATGAGGTCGTGGCCAAGCTGCATGAGATCATCGCCACCAGCTACATGCCCGGCACCAGGGCGAAGCTCACCATCAAGGGCGAGTTCCTGCCGCTGACGCAGGATGCGGCGGCGGCGAAGCTGTTCGAGCTTTACAAGGGTGCCGCCGCCGATGCGGGCCTGGCCGTGAAGGGCGAGTTCTCGGGCGGCTGCGCGGATAGCGGCTTCACCGCGGCGCAGGGGGCCCCCACCATCTGTGCCGTGGGGCCGGTCGGCGGCCTGGCGCATAGCCCGGAGGAGTATCTGGAGATCGCATCGCTCGTGCCGCGGGCGCAGGCGCTGGCGCGCTCCGTGCTGCGGCTGGAGCAGGCGGGGCTGTAGCCCGCGCCTCAGCGCAGCTCGGCGGCGATGCTGGCGGCCGTGACCGCCAGGCCCATGGCCGCATCCACCGAGGCGCGGGAGGCGACGCCCGCCACCGCCCAGCCGCCCCCCGGCAGCGCCATCAGCACCGGGCCGCCGCTCACGCCGCGCGTGCCGGCGCAGTCATGCAGCAGCATGCCGCCGCTGGTCAGGCCGATGGCGCGGCATTGCGTATCGGCCAGCAGCACCTCCGGCCGGTCCTGCTGGTAGCCGCCGAGCATGAGGGGCGCGCGCATCGCAGGTGCCGTGGTCATCAGCGGCAGAGCGGTCTCGCGGGGGGCGATGTCGCGGTCCAGCGTCAGCACGGCCCAATCGGCGCCGGCGGGGCTGCCCGGGCCGGGGCGGTAACCCGGGCCGACGCGAAAGCTCACCACCTGGGCATGCGCCACCCGGCTGCCGCGGTCATAGCCGAGCATGAAGTGCACGCTGCCCGGCTGGACCAGGTTCTCCGTGCGCCGCGCGATGAGGCAATGCGCCGCCGTCAGCACCTGGCGCGGCGCAATCAGCGCGCCGGTGCAGCGCCCGCCCAACTCATGCTGCACGCGGCCGAGCGCGCGCCAGGGCATCTCCCGCCCATCCACCGGGTGGCGCGGGTCGTCGCGGCCGATGCCGGGCAGCACATCCCGCGGGATGGGGCGCGGCGCCGCCTGCGCATGGGCCGCCACGGGCGCGAGCAGAAAGAGGGCGAGCCAACAGATGGCGATGTCCTGGCGCGGCATTTGCATCGCGGCGAGCATGTCACATTCCCTCCCCCGCCGCACCCTCCTTGCCCTGCCGGCCCTGCTGCCCCTGGCGGCCCAAGCCCAGGCCTTCCCGGATCGCGGGCTGCGCATGATCGTGCCCTTCCCGCCCGGGGGCGCGGCCGACTTCCTGGGCCGCGTGGTGGGCGAGCGCATGTCGCGGGGACTGGCCCAGCCCGTCACCGTCGAGAATCGCAGCGGCGCCGGCGGCAATATTGGCACGGCGGCGGCCGCCCAGGCCGAGCGTGACGGGCAGACGCTGCTGCTGAACGGCGTGCCCATCGCGGTGAACCGCTTCCTGTTCGCGACACTGCCCTTCGATGCGGAGCGTGACTTCACGCCGCTCGGCATGATCGCGGTCGTGCCCAACATCATGGTGGTGCCGGTGGGGCTGCCGGTGAACAGCGTGGCGGAGTTCGTGGCCCTCGCGCGCACGCGGCCGATGAACTATGCCTCGATCGGCAATGGCACCTCGCTGCATCTGGCCGGCGCGCAATTCAGCCTGGCGACGGGGCTGAACCTGACGCATGTGCCCTATCGGGAGACCGGGGCCGCCAATAACGACCTCATGGCAGGCCGCGTGGAGGTGATGTTCCAGACCATCTCGGCGGCGGCCGAGCTGGTGCGGGGCGGGCGGATGAAGGCGCTGGCGGTGACGAGTGCCGAGCGCGCGCCCGCCTTTGCGGATGTGCCGACGCTCAGGGAAGCGGGCGTGGACCTGGTCTCGGTCGGCTGGTTCGGGCTGTTCCTGCCGCGCGGCGTGGCGGTGGATCGTGTGGCGCGGCTGGAGGCGGAATTGCTGGCGGCCGTGCGGGACGAGGCGGTGGCCGCGCGCATCACCGGCAGCGGGAGCATGCCCCGCGCCATGCCCGGCGCCGAATTCGGTGCCTTCATCGCGGAGGAAACGCGCCGCCTCGGTGAGTTGGTCCGGGCGGCGGGAATCCGGGCGGACTAACTCCCGGGGTCCGGGGCCTCTCGGCCCCGGCGGGTCCAGGGCAGAGCCCTGGTGCTTCTATGCGAGCCGCCGCTCAGCCGCCGGCGGCAGGAACCGATCCGTGTAGAACCTGTCGGGCGAAGGCATATCGCCGAGGTTGTAGGCCAGCTTCACCGCCTCGATCTGCCGCTGGAAGCGCGGCGCCTCGATGACGCCGAGGCCCAGGCGGCGGACGTTGGGGCTATCCACCAGCTCCGACATCGCCATGTCCTGGCGTACCGTCTCGATCGCGACATCCGTGAGCTGCTCGCGCGCGCGGAGCGCCTCGATCGCGGCGGGGCGGTTGGCGAAGGCCCAGCGCATGGAGCGCAGCATGCCATGCGTCACGGCGCGCACCGCATCGGGGTTGCGCTCCATGTAGGTGCGGGTGGTGAGCAGGACGGAGCCATAGAAGAAATCGAGCCCGTGCTCGCGGTAGCGGAAGATGCGCTGCGCCGGCAGGTCCATGCCGAGTGCGCGCAGCGACAGCGCGGTGGAGGTGACGAAGCCCGTGATGCCATCGGCGCGGCGCTGCACCAGCATGGGCTCGCGCAGCTCGGGCGCCACCGACATCCAGTTGATGGAGCTGAAGGGGATGTTGTTCACGGCCGCAAAGGCCGGGAAGACCTGGCGGCCGCCGTCGAATTCGGGTGCCGCCAGCGTGCGGCCGGCGAGCATGGAGATGCTGGTGATGGGGCCATCGGCGCGGACGGTGACGGCGGTCGGCGCCTGGTCCCAGAGGAGGCTGACCGCGATCAGGTCATTGTTGGGGTTCTGCGACATGAAGCGCAGCACGGGTGTCGGGTCGGCCATCGCCATGTCGAAGGTGCCGGCGGACATGTCGAGCGGCACGCGGGCCGAGCCGAAGCCGCGGCTGATGGTGATGTCCACGCCCGCCTCGCGGAAGAAGCCCTGGCGCTCGCCGGCGATGCCGAAGGCGTAGGGGCCGTTCAGGATCCAGTCGAAGGCGAAGCGCACGGTGGGGCGCGCCTGGGCATTGGCGACATGCGGGGCGGCGAGGATGAGGGGCGCGCCGAGCAGGGTGCGGCGAGGCAGGCGAAACTCCATGCGGAAACTCCTTTGCGCGCGGGCGACGATGCGGCCCATTCAGATGCATGACATTTCCGCCTGCCGCGCGCCGGCGGCAAGCACGAAGGCCGGGCTGGCGGCGAGGCTCGGACGGGTTCCGCCCGCGGCCTCGGCAACTGCTTCCAGGATTGCCTTTTCGTAAGGCAGAGCTGCGCCCCCGCGCGCGAGGCCAGGGGGCGCCGAGGCTGGCCGGGCCGGCCCGCGTCAGCGCATGATGCCGGAGAGCCAAGGAGTGCGCCCCCAATGTCAGAGCCCGCCGGATATGCCCCCGCCGCCATGCGCGAGGCCGTGACGCTGCCGGCCCGGCCCGAGCCCATCCGCCTCAACCCGGCCGAGACCGCGATGATCATCGTGGACATGCAGAACGCATATGCCTCGCCGGGCGGGTATCTCGACATCGCGGGCTTCGACATTGCGGGCTGCGAGAAGGTGATCGCGCGCGCGGCGGTGGCGGCCGATGCGGCGCGCCGCGCGGGCATCCTGGTGATCTATTTCCAGAATGGCTGGGACCCGGATTACAAGGAAGCCGGCACGCCGGGCTCGCCCAACTGGCACAAGTCCAATGCGCTGAAGACCATGCGCAAGCGGCCCGAGCTGGCCGGCACGCTGCTGGCCAAGGGCGGCTGGGATTACGCGCTGGTGGAGGCGCTGGCGCCGAAGCCTGGTGACCTGGTGGTGCCCAAGCCGCGTTATTCCGGTTTCTTCAACACGAATATCGACAGCCTGCTGCGCGCGCGCGGCATCCGCAACATCGTCTTCACCGGCGTGGCGACGAATGTCTGCGTCGAAAGCTCGCTGCGCGATGCCTTCCACCTGGAATATTTCGGCGTGGTGCTGGAGGATGCGACGCATGCGGCGGGCCCCGATTTCGCGCAGAAGGCCGCGCTCTACAACATCGAGACCTTCTTCGGATGGGTCTCCACCGTCGCGGATTTCTGCGGCGCCATCGGCCAGAGGCCGTAACAGTAAATCGGACAATCTCCCGAGTAGGAAACCGCCATGCCCTTCGCCCCCGTCATTCCCGCCGGTTCCGGCAAGCCGCTCGCGCCCTATTCGCCGGGTGCCATGGCCGATGGCGTGCTCTATGTCTCGGGCACGCTGCCCTTCGACAAGGACAACAACGTGATGCATCTGGGCGACGCGAGCGCCCAGACGCGCCTGGTGCTGGAGACGATCAAGTCGGTGGTGGAAGCCGCCGGCGGCACCATGGCCGATGTGGTGATGAACCACATCTTCCTGACCGATTGGGCGAACTACGCCGCGCTGAACGCCGTCTATGCCGAGTATTTCCCGGGCGACAAGCCGGCGCGCTACTGCATCCAGTGCGGCCTGGTGAAGCCGGGCGCGCTCGTCGAGATCGCGACCGTGGCGCATATCGGCAAGTGAATTACGAACTGACCGGAAGCGGCGAGGAGGTCGTCGTCCTCTCCGCCGGGCTGGGCGGTGCGGCCGCCTTCTGGGCGCCGCAACGCGCGGCGCTGGAGCAGCGCTTCCGCGTGCTGGCCTTCGACCAGCGCGGCACGGGCCGCAATGCCGAGGCGCTGCCCGAGGGCTACACCATCGGGCACATGGCCGATGACGTGATCGAGGTGATGGATGCGGCGGGTGTCTCCCGCGCGCATGTCCTGGGGCATGCGCTGGGCGGGTTGGTCGGGCTCGACCTCGGGCGGCGCTTTCCGGAGCGCGTGGGCCGGCTCGTGCTGGTGAATGCCTGGGCGCGCGTGGACCGGCATTCCGAACGCTGCTTCGAGATCCGCATCGGTATCCTGAACAGCCAGGGGCCGGCCGCCTACGTCGCGGCGCAGCCGCTGTTCCTGCACACCGCACCCTACATGTCCGCCCATCACGACAAGGTCAACGCCGAGGTCGCGCATGGCACGGCGCATTTCCAGGGTCCCGGAAACCTGCTGAAGCGCATCGGCGCGCTGCGGGGTTTTGATGGGCGGGATGACTTGGCGCGGATCACGGCGCCCACGCTGGTCGCGGCCTCGCGCGACGACCTGCTGGTGCCTTACACCGCGTCGGAAATCCTGGCGGCAGGGTTGCCGAACGCCGAGCTGTGGCTGACGCCCGAGGGCGGGCATGCCTTTTCCGTGGAGCAGCCGGAGGCCTTCAACGCGAAGCTGATGGCGTTCCTGCTCAGCTAGCGAAGGCGGCCTTCGCCTCCGGCATCTCCCACACCTTGCGGATGGCGGCGGCACCCTCGGCCACCACGCTCGCCTCATCCACCAGGCGGTGCTTGCCGCCGGCCAGCACCAGGCGGCCATCCACCACCAGCGCATCCAGCTCCGCCCGATGGCCGAGCCAGACCAGCGCGCGCACCGGATCGGCCATGGGCTGGAGGTGGGGGTGGGTGAGGTCCACCACGGTCAGGTCAGCGGTGGCGCCGAGCGTGATGCGCCCCAGATCGGGCCGCGCCACGGCATCGGCCGCGACATGGGTGACGGCGCCGAGCAGGTCGCCCGCCTTGGCCACATCGGCGCGGCCGGCTTCCAGCTTGGAGATCATGCCGGCGGCGCCGAGTTCGCCCAGCAGGTCCATGTTGTAGCCATCCGTGCCGATGATGGTGCGGATGCCAGCCGCCGCGAAACGCCCATAGGGCGCGAAGACGCCGCCGCGGGCGAAGGTGCGCGGGCAGTTCACGACCGTGGTGCCGGTGCGGGCCAGCAGGGCCAGATCCTCGGCGTCGCTGTGGATGCAATGGGCGGCGATGAGATCGGGCCCCAGCAGGCCCACGCGCTCCAGATACTGGACCGGCGTGCAGCCATGGCGCTGGACGCAGAGCGCCACCTCATCGGCACTTTGCGCGACATGCACGGTGATGGGCACGCCGAGCGCGCGGGCGCGCGTCACGGCGGCGCGCAGCAATTCGGGGCCGCAGGTGTCCGTCGCATGCGGGCTCATGGCGAGGCGGATGCGGCCTTCGCCCTGCCCGTCCCAGCGGTCACGCAGGCGGTCCCATTCGAGCAGGTCGGCATTGCCGTCGTCATTGCCGATGGTCGCGTATTCCATCACGCCATCGGCGCCCATGCGCGGATCGGCGGAGGAGAAGACATAGGGCGCGCCCCAGAAGCGCAGGCCGAGTTCCAGCGCCGCCTGGAACATCTCCGGGATGCCGTTGCGGAAGGGCTCCAGCAGAGAAGTGGCGCCGCCCTTCATCACCTGGAGCAGGCCAAGGCGTGCGGCGGCGAGGCGCTCGGCGGAGGACAGGCCGTTCAGGCCGAGGCGCGAGAGCGGCATCAGCAGGCGATAGACCAGGCTCGCCTCATCGCCGCTCGCGCCATCCTCGGTGCGGTTGCGGACGACCATCTCGGAGAAGCAGTGGTTGTGCAGGTTCATCAGGCCCGGCAGCACGAAGCGGCCAGGGGCGTCGAGCACCGTCTCGGCGCGGGGCTGGCTGGGGGTGATGGCGGTGATGCGGCCACCCTCCATCAGCACCCAATGGTCGGGCAGCACGCCGGAGGGGGTCAGCACATGGCTGCCAAAAATGGCGAGGCTCATGCGCGTTCCTCCTGGGCGGCCCATGGGAAAAACACGCGCTCCACCACAACCACCGCCTGGAAGAGCACGATGCCGAGGAAGGAGAGGATGAGCAGCGCGCCGAAGGCGAGCGACGTCCGGAAGAAGGCCGTGGCTGACATGATCTGGTAGCCCAGGCCCTGGTCGGCCGCGACAAATTCCCCAACCACCGCGCCGACGACGGAAAAGGTCATGGCGAGCTTGAGGCCGCTGAAGACGAAAGGCACCGAATAGGGCAGTCGCACCAGGAATAACTGCTGGAAGCGGGAGGCGCGCAGTGAGCGGCTGAGCTCGATCAGCTCGGGCGGCGCCGCCAGCAGCCCCGTCGCGGTCGAGATCACCAGCGGGAAGAAGGCGACGAGGAAGGTGACCGTGACGCGCGACGCCTCACCCGCGCCGAGTGCCAGCACCAGGATCGGCGCCAGCGCCACCTTGGGGATGCTCTGGATGAGGACGAGGATGGGATAGACCGCGTGCGCCACGTTCGGCGAGGAGGTCACCAATACGGCCAGCGGCAGGCTCACGATGATGGAGATCACGAAGCCCAGCAGGATGGTGGTGAGCGTGGAGCCGGTGTGGCGCAGCATCACCTCCCAGGCTTCCATCGTGGCGGCGTAGATCGCGGTCGGCGCGGGCAGGATGTATTCGGGAATGCCGAAGGCGCGGACCACGAATTCCCACACGACAAACAGCGCGATGACGGCAAGCGTCGGCACTACCACCGGGCGCAGCGCCTGGCGCAGCTTGCGCGCGCGGCGGTCAGGCCGCGACGGGGCGCCCGAAGATATGGCTGCGGATGCGTTCGGCACAGCGCGCGAACTCCTCGGTTGAGACCTGGGTGAAGCTGCGCGGGCGCGGCAGGGCCACATCCACGATATCGGCCACGCGGCCGGGGCGGGGGCTCATCGTCACCACCTGGTCGGCCAGGATCACCGCCTCGGTGATGGAATGGGTGACGAAGAGGATGGTGCAGGGGCGCTGCGTCCAGAGGCGCAGCAGCTCCAGGCTCATCTCCTCGCGCGTGAGGGCATCGAGCGCGCCGAAGGGCTCGTCCATCAGCAGGATGCGCGGCTGATGCACCAGCGCGCGGCAGATGGCGACGCGCTGCTGCATGCCGCCCGAGAGCTCGCGCGGCGTCTTGCGCTCGAAGCCCGCAAGGCCGGCCATGGCGAGCAATTCGCGCGCGCGGGCGGTGCCGGCGGCATCCAGCTTGCCCAGGATGCGCAGGGGAAACAGCACATTGGTCAGCACATCGGCCCAGGGCAGCAGGGTGGGCGCCTGGAAGACGAAGCCGACATCGGGGTGCGGCGCCGTCACCTCGCGGCCGTCGAGCATGACCTGCCCCTCGGTCTTGGGGACGAGGCCGGCGACGAGGCGCAGCAGGGTGGACTTGCCGCAGCCCGATTGGCCGACGAGGGCGGTGAAGCTGCCCTCGGGCACGGTCAGCGAGACGCCGGCGAGCGCCTGCACCTCATTCCCATCGGCCGCCTCGAAGCGCTTGCCGACGCCATTCAGCTGGATCAAGGCGCGCCCCCTTCAGCGCGGCGGGGGAACGAAGCGGGTGTCCACGAACTGGCCGACATCGGCATCGGCCGGATGGTTCTGCGAGAGCGCGACGACGCGATAGGTCTCCTGCAGGCGCGCGCGGTCGGCCTGGCCGAAATTGGCGAGCGCCTGGGCGTCGGGGAACATGTATTCGAACATGATCCGCATGCTGCCGGCCGCGTCATCGGCCGCGACATCGGGGTGGCGGCGGTTATGCAGCCGCGCCGCCTCATCCACATTGTCCTTCGCCCAGAGATAGGATTCATGCACGGCGGCGAGGAAGCGGCGGACGAGGTCGGGATTGGTGCGGATCGTCTCCTCCGTCGCGGTCCAGCAATAGGAGTAGATGCGGAAGCCATGCTCGGCGAAGGGAATGGCGCGGATGCGCTGGCCCATCCGCTCGGCCTGCTTGTTCTGGTAATAGAGGTGCGTCGCGAAAAGCGGCGCGCCATCCACGCGGCGGGTGATGAGCATGGGCGCCATGGCCGCCGAATCCACCGTGATCCAGCGCACCGTCGCGGGGTCCAGCCCGTTCATGCGGGCGACCAGCGGGAAGTAGATGAAGTGGCTGTTGCCCGGCGTCGTCGCCAGCGTGCGGCCGGCGAGCTGCTGGATGCTGGTGATGCCGCTGCTCTCCAGCACGAAGAGCGAATGCGGCGACATCGCGTGCTGCATCATGATGCAGCGCACCGGCGCATTCTCGCGGATGCGGGCATCCATCACGGCCGAGATGTCGCCATCGCCAAAGGGCGATGCGCCGGCCGCGATGCGGCGCACCGCATCGCCCGAGCCGCGGCCCGTGCTGTAGGTCAGCTCGATGTTGTTGCGGCGGAAGACGCCGCGCTCGATTCCCGCCGAGATGGGCGCGTATTCGCCCGTCGGCAGCCAGGAATACTGGAAATGCACGCGCTCCTGCGCCCAGGCGGGGGAGGCGCCCAGCAGCAGCGCCGCGGCGGTGAAGGAGCGGCGGAAAATCCGGGCCATGCGGCCGGCATGCGTGGCGTGCGTCATCGAGGCCCCTTGGTGTGGCGTGAAGTGATGTGTGCAGCGCTATTCCCTGGGCAGGGAGGCTAGGCCCGGGTCGCTTCATTGCGCAAGTGATTGTCCTTGCCCCTGGCCCCTCTTTCACGTCACGATCCATCGGCCGGGAACAAGAACCTGAGGAAGCAATCCATGGGCGGTTTCCTGACCGATGACGACATCGCGGCCCTGCGGCCTGCCGAGGATGCGATGTTCGCCTCGCCCATCCCCACGCAGGTGGTGAGCTCCGACGAATTCTGGCCGATCCCGCAGACCGAACGGCAAAAGCAGGTCGAGGCGCGGATCAAGGACATGGCGGATACGATCGGCCCGAGGCAGGGGATGGATCGCCGCCGCTTCCTCCAGACCAGCGCCGGCATGGCCGCCGCCTTCCTCGCGATGAACGAGGTCTATGGCCCGCTCTATGCCGTCAGCCGCGCCGAGGCGCAGGTGGCGGGTGCGGCCGACATGCGCACGGCGGCGCTGCGCCAGCAATTCATCATGGATGTGCACACGCATTTCCTGCGGCCCGACACGCGCATCATGACCTTCGTGAACGCGCGCCGCGCGGTCGGCCGGGCCGGCTGGAACCCGGACCTGGTGGGGCGCGAGCAGACCATCCAGGACCTGATGGAGGCCAATTGGTTCAAGGAGGTCTTCCTCGATTCCGACACCAAGGTGGCGCTGATCTCGGGCGCACCTTCGGAGGAGCCGATCGACTGGTTCCTCACCAACGACATGAAGTTCGACGCCCGCAAGCGCGTGAATGACGCGGCGGGAAACAAGCGCGTCCTCTCCCACGCCATTTTCACCCCCGGCAAGCCTGGCTGGATGGATGAGGTGGAGCGCGTCATCGAGCAGCTGAAGCCCGACAGCTGGAAGGGCTATACGATCGGCGACAACACCAACAAGCACCTGGCGATCCATCCCTGGCGGATGGATGATGAGCGCGTGATGTATCCCTTCTATGAGCGCATCCTGCGCGCCGGGAACAACATCGTCTGCGTCCACAAGGGACTGTTTCCGCCGCAGATCGAGCAGCAATTCCCGCACCTGACCCAGTACGCGAAGGTGGATGACGTGGGCAAGGCGGCGCGCGACTGGCCGCAGATCAACTTCGTCATCTACCACTCCGCCTATCGCTTCGCCGGCGGCGGCCGCGCCGAGCAGGGCTGGGCGCAATTCCAGCAGACGGGACGCGTGGACTGGGTGAGCGACCTCGCCGAAATTCCCGCGAAGTTCGGCGTGAACAATGTCTATGGCGACCTCGGCCAGATCTTCGCGCAAAGCACGGTGGTGGAGCCCCTGCTCTGCGCCGCGATGATGGGCATCCTGGTCAAGGGGCTGGGGGCCGATCACGTCGTCTGGGGCACGGATGCGATCTGGACCGGCAGCCCGCAATGGCAGATCGAATCGCTGCGCCGCCTGGAAATCCCGGAGGACATGCAGCGCGCCCATGGCTTCGCGCCCCTGGGAGCTGCGGATGGGCCAGTGAAGAACGCCATCTTCGGCGAAACCTCGGCGAAGATGTACAATTACACGCGCCACGCCGCGCTGGAGGGCGATGGCGTGGCGCGCGTGAAAGCGGATTACGCCATGAACGGGCCAGGTCGCAGCAACCTGGCCTATGGCTATGTGGCGGCGGGGTAGAATCCCCAACACGCGGGCGCAAGCTGGCCCGATGTCCAGGCCCTTCGCGTCGCGGCATGACAGGGGCGCCAAGGCAGGGTCTTCCAGCCGCGGTGCTCCTGCCCTCCGGGCGTGCGGACCGCACCCGAAGCAAGGGTGCGGCCAGGCTCTGGCTGGCCCTAGGCGGAGGTCGCCATTTCGTTGGCGCCGGCATCGGCCAGCAGGGTCAGGTCACGATCGGTCTGCCCTTCCTCCTGCAACGTCTCGTCCAGCAGGGCGACAGCCTGATCGTGACCCAGAAGCTCAGCCCAGCGCTTCAAGGTGCCATAGCGCGTGATTTCATAATGCTCGACCGCCTGCGCCGCCGCGATCAGGCCCGCATCCACGACGGGCGTGCCGCCATATTCCTCGATGATCTCCTCCCCCTCGGCCACGATGCCTTCGATGGCGTCGCAGGTCTTGCCGACAGGCCGCTTGCCAATGATTTCAAACACCTGCTGCAGGCGTTCGACCTGGCCTTCGGTTTCCATCCTGTGCTTTTCGAAGGCCGCCTTCAGCTCCGGCGACTGGGAGGCGCGCGCCATTTTCGGGAGTGTCTTCAGGATCTTCCGTTCGGCGTAGTAGATGTCCTTCAGCGTGTCGTAAAACAGGTCGTTCAGCGATTTGGCCTTGGCCATGGGGATCCTCCGTTGGCAGGGCAGGCTTGCCCTCGCCTGCCTAACGCCACGGACCCGCTTGGGTTGGAGGTGAAAGAATCTCCCGCCACCGCAAAGCGCCGGCGGCACCTGTCGCACAAGCATCACACCGGCAGGGGAAAGCGATCCAGATACGGCTGGTATTCCGGCTCCACATCGATGGCGAGGCTGGCCAGCGTGCGCACCACCGCGCAGTAGAAGGCGGCCGTGACGGTCAGATCCACCATCTGCTCATTCGTCATATGGGCCTGGAGTTCACGGAAGGTCGCCTCCGACATGCCGCCCGCATAGACTTCGCGCGTGCCCTTCAGCACCAGCCTGGCCAGCGGTTCCAGGCTGTTGGGCCTGCCCTCTGTCTCGGCGATCAGCGCCTCGATATCCGCGTCGGTCACGCCGAAATCATGGCCGATCTTCACATGATGCGACCATTCATAGGGCGAGCGCGCCAGCCAGCCGACCTGCAGGATCGCGAGTTCGCGCAGCCGCGGATCAATCTTCGCATCGTAGCGGATGTATTGCCCAAGCCCGCTGAACGCGCGCGAGGCGCCCGGGCTGTTCACCAGGCAGCGATGCAGCGTGATCATCCGCTTCAGCAGCGGACGATCCGCCTCGGCCAGGTCCTCGGGGTTGAGATAGGGCAGGCGTGCCATGCGATTTCTCCTTCATGCTTTGCACCAGCCTGGAGCGCGCGGCGGCGCCTGAACAGGGGGCGCCACTTTGACCCCCGGGCCAAACGGAGAAACAATGCGTCAAAATTTCAGGGAGGAAGACGCATGATCGTCGCCACACGTCGCGCCACGCTGCTCAGCGCGCTCGCCGCACCCGGGCTGGCGCGCGCCGCCTGGCCCGAGCGCTCCATCCGCCTGCTGGTGCCCTTTGGCGGCGGCGGGCAGACCGACATCGTCTCCCGCGTCACGGCCGAGGCCTTGCAGCAGCGGCTGGGGCAGGTGGTGCTGGCGGATAACCGGCCGGGCGGTGCGGGAAACCTCGCCGCCGAGACGCTGGCCCGCGCGCCCGCCGATGGCTACACTCTCATGGTTGCCACCATGGGCACGAACAGCGGCGTGAACGCGCTGATGTACCGCGCGCTCGGCTATGATTGGGAGCGGGATTTCGCGCCGGTCGGGCATTTCTGCTCCACCAGCAATGTGCTGCTGGTGCACAATTCCATCCCGGCCGCGGGCTTTCCGGAACTCATCGCCTGGATTCGCGCCAATCCCGGCCGCTTCACCTATGCCTCGGCCGGCGTGGGCGCCATCACGCATCTGATCATGGAGGATCTGGGCGCGCGGCTCGGGCTCGACATGGTGCATGTGCCCTACCGGCAGAGCACCCAGGCGATGACGGACATGCTCTCGGGCCGCGTCCATGCGCGCTGCCTTGGCCTGCCGGAAGGCGAGACGGTGCGGGGCATGCAGAGCATCCGCGCCGTCGCCGTCACCAGCGCGCAGCGACGGGAGAACTGGCCGGGCGTGCCGACCATGGCCGAGACGGTGCCGGGCTTTGTCGGCTCCTCCTATTTCGGCCTCACCGCCCGCGCCGGCACGCCGCCCGAGGCGATTGCCCGCATCTCCGAAGCGCTGAACGACGCGCTGCGCGACCCCCGCGTGCAGGCCGCCTATGCCCGCGTCGGCGCCGACCCGGCGCCACCCAATACGCCCGCCGATTTCCAGCGGACCATCCGAAGCGCGCATGACCAATGGGCGCCCCTGATCCGCCGCCTTAACCTCGTTGCCGAATAGGATCAGACCCGCATGGATTTCGTGATCGCCATCGAGAAGGTGCGCCAGGACTGGCTGGGCCGTGTCCGCACCATCGAGGACGACGTGTCGCCGAGCATGCTGCGCCGTATCGCCGCCATGCTGGACCTGGACGCCGACGCTTATCCGCGCGGCACGGTCTTGCCGCCGCATTGGGTCTCGCTATTCGCGCAGGAGAGTGCGCGCCAGGGCGATATCGGCCCGGATGGCCATCCGGAGCCTGGGGTGACCCTGCCGCCCATCCCGCTGCCGCGCCGCATGGGGGCGGGGCGGCGCGTGACGCTGCCCGGGCAGCTGCGCGTGGGGGATGCACTGACCAAGCGCGCCGAGGTGGCGGCGATCGAGCCGAAGAAGGCCCGCACCGGCACCATCTGCATCTTGACCATGCGCCACACCTACCTGGTGGGCGGCGAGGTCATCGCGGTGGATGAGTTCGACGCGATCTACCGCGAGGCGGTGCCGGCGGGCGCGCCCTCGCCGGTCAATCCCGGCACGCCGGCACCGGGCGACGCCGCCTGGAGCCGGCAGGCGCAGGTCTCCAACGCGCTGGTGTTTCGCTATTCGGCGGTCACCTGGAACGCGCACCGCATCCATTACGACGCGGATTATGCGCGAGAGGCGGAGGGCTATCCGGCGCTGGTGCAGAATGGCGGGCTGACGATGCAGCTGCTGCTGGATGCGGCGGTGGAAGCGACGCCGGGCCGTCGCCTGGTTGGCTATACCGCGCGGCTGACGCGGCCCATCTATGTGGGCGCGCGCATCACGCTGGCGGGCAGCGCGCTGGAAGAGGGCCGCATGCGCGCCTGGGTCGCGGATGACGACGGGAAACTCTGCGCCGAGATGGAGCTGGAATTCGCATGAGCGGCCCCCTCGATGGCGTGAAGGTGGTGGACCTCACCACGGTGGTGGTGGGGCCGATCGCCACGCGCACCCTGGCCGACCAGGGCGCCGAGGTGATCAAGGTGGAGGCGCCGGGCGGCGACATCCTGCGCTTCCTGGCCGCGGGCAGCCGCACGCCGGCGATGAGCGGCAAGTTCATCAACTTCAACCGCAACAAGCGCAGCGTCGGCCTCGACATCAAGCAGCCCGAGGGGCTCGCCGCGATGAAGGCGCTGATCGCCCAGGCCGATGTCTTCGTCACCAATGTGCGGCCGCAGGGGCTGGAGCGCGCGGGGCTCGATTTCGCCTCGCTCTCGGCCACCAATCCGCGGCTGATCCATTGCGGTATCGTCGCCTTCGGGCGGGGCGGACGCTACTACAACCGCCCGGCCTATGACCCCATCATCCAGTCGCTCTCGGGGGTCGCTGGCACCTTCCACCGCGCCACGGGCGAGCCGCGCTTCGTGCCGATGGTGATGACCGACCACACGACGGGGCTGATCGCGGCGCAATCGGTGGGCTTCGCGCTGTATCGCCGCGAGAAGACCGGTATCGGCGAGGCGATCGAGGTGCCGATGTTCGAGAACATGGCAAGCTTCGTGATGAGCGAGCATCTGGGAGCCGCCACCTTCGACCCGCCGGAGGGGCCCTCCGGCGATGCACGGCTGCTCTCGCCCGATTACCGCCCGCTGCCGACGAAGGATGGCTACCTGACCGTGCGGCCCAACAACAACCGCCAGGCCTTCGCCTTCTTTGACGCCATCGGGAAACCGGAGCTGAAGGACGACCCGCGCTTCCGCACCGCGCTGACGCGCACGCAGAATGCGCCCGATTACTTCCGCGTGCAGGTGGAGGCGCTGGAGACGAAGACCACGGCGGAATGGTTGGACATCTTCGCCAAGGCCGATGTACCGGCCGGCCCCTATAACGAGATTGATGACCTGCTGGAGGACCCGCATCTCCAGGATGTCGGCTTCTGGCATTTCGACGAGCATCCGACGGAGGGCCGCATCCGCCGCACCAAGGTGCCCAACCGCTTCAGCGGCGGCATGCGCGAGGAGGTGCTGCCCGCCCCCCAGCTTGGCCGCCACACGCGCGAGGTGCTGCGCGAGCTGGGCCATGACGAGGCGGCCATCACGGCCATGCTGGCCAGCGGTGCCGCCTTTGAAGGATTGAGCTGATGCCCGCCCCCAATTGGCGTTCCCTGCTGTTTGTGCCCGCGACGGCGGAGAAATTCGTGGCCCGCGCCCATACGCGCGGCGCGGATGTCGTCATCCTCGACCTGGAGGACAGCATCCCACCTCCCGCCAAGGAGGCCGCCCGCGCGGCCCTGCCGGCTGCGGCGAAGCTGGTCGGCCAGGCCGGCGCCGACGTCTGTGTGCGGATCAACCGCGCGCTGGAGATGAGCATCCCCGACATCGCGGCCAGCGTCATGCCGGAGGTGAGCGTGCTCATGCTGCCCAAGTTGATGGGGCCTGAGCATGTGCGCCTGCTGAGCGAGGTGGTGGCGGTGCGCGAGGCGGCGCTGGGCCTTCCCATCGGCCATACGCGCTTCATCGGCGTGGTGGAGACGCCGCAGGCCTTGCCGGCGCTCGCGGCCATTGCCGGCGCTGATCCGCGCATGGCTGCGCTGGGCGTGGGCAGCGAGGATCTTTCGACCGAATTGGAGGCGGTGCCGGGGGCGGATTCGCTTTATGTGTTCGGGATGATGTGCGTGGCCGCCGCGCGCGGGGCGGGGATCCTGCCGATGGGCTCGATCGGCGCCTTCGCGGATTTCTCGGATCTGGAGGCGTATCGGCAATCATTGCGGCGCTCGCGGCGCCTGGGCTTTGGGTGCGCGTCCTGCATTCACCCGGCGCAGGTGCCGATCATCAACGAGGAGTATGGCCCGGCGCCGGCGGAGGTGGATCGCGCCCGGCGATTGATCGCGGCCTTCGATGATGCACTCGCCTCGGGCCAGGGCGCGGTCGCCTTCGAGGGCGCGATGATTGATCTGCCCGTCGTAGAGCGTGCCCGCCGTCTGCTGGCACGCGCCAGATAGCTGGGGTCTGGGGCCAATGGCCCCAGCCGCCGGAGGCCCTTTTTCCTTACTCGGTGATCAGCTTCTCCTTGGCCAGCGCCACAAGCTGCAGCAGCGCGCCGGCCAGCGCCATCCGGTCCCGCGGATCATCGCCCGCCATCGGGTGGGTTTCTGCCTCGCGCCGCATGCGCCCCGCGAATTGATCGAGCATGCCGGCGGGGTCCGGCGATTGCCGGGCTTCGGCCACCAGCAGGCGCGAGACCACGGCCTCCAGCGCGGCGAGGCGGATATCGGGGTCGAGCTGGCGCATGGGGTTCCTCCGGGACGCAAGTGGTCGCGCATGGTGGCGCGCAACCTGCTGTCCCGGCAATGCCCTCAATCGGTGATCGCCTGATACACCAGCGCGTTGATCACGCGGCGGTAGTATTGCCGCAGCGCCCCTGGCGTCGGCGCCATGAAGACCACGGCCAGCTGCTCGCGCGGGTCCACCCACATGGCCGTGCCGAAGGCACCGTTCCAGCTGAACATGCCGGGATTGCCGAGGCCCGCGCTGCCGCCTTCGCGCCGCACGCCGACGGTGAGGCCGAAGCCCCAGTTCACCATGTTGCCCTCGGTGCCCGAGACATTGTTCTCGATGCCGGCATGCATGTGGTCCCGCGTCATCTCGGCCACGCTGGCGCGCGAGAGGATGCGCTGGCCGTCCAGTGTGCCACCGTTCAGCAGCATCTGGGCAAAGCGCAGAAAGTCGCCCGCAGTGGAGACGGCGCAGCCGCCGCCGCAATCGAAGCGCGGCGCGGAAAGGCCGGTGGTCAGGCTTTGCGGTTGGCCGGTGGCGGGGTCTGTCGGCAGGGGCGTGGCATAGCGGGCGCGGTCGCCCTCGGGCACCAGGAAGCCGGTATCCGCCATGCGCAGCGGGCGGAAGATGCGCTGCGCCATGGCCTCGCCCAGGCGCTGCTCGGTCAGGCGCTCGACGACGAGGCCCAGCACATCGGTCGAAAGGCTGTAGTCCCAGACCGTACCCGGCTGATGCAGCAGGGGCAGCGAGGCCAGGCGCGCGATGAAGCTGGCCTGATCGAACTCCCGGGCCGAGCTGTTGGAGCTGGCCGGATAGAGCCTGTGCAGCGCCGTGGTGCCGCGCCCGCCATAGGTGATGCCGGAGGTGTGGCGCGAAAGATCGATCAGCGTGATCGGCCGCGTGGCGGGCACGGTGGTCTCGGGATTGGCATCCACCGCCACGCGGCGATTGCCGAGCTCCGGCAGGAAGCGCGAGACGGGGTCGGTCAGGGCCAGGCGCCCTTCCTCCAGCAGAGTGAGCATGGCCACCGCCGTCATCGGCTTGGTCATGCTGGCGATGGGGAAGATGGCGTCGCGCGGCATGGGGCGGGTGCGGGCGCCGTCCACATGGCCGAAGGCTTCGTAATAGGCGAGCTGCCCGCGCCGGGCGATCGCGATGACCGCGCCGGGCAATTGGCCGCGCGCGATATCAGCCTCCATCGTCGTGCGGATGCGGTCCAGCCGCGCGGTCGAGAAGCCCAGCTCCTGCGGGTTGCCGCGCGGCAAGGGATCGGCCGCGGCGGGAAGGGCGAAGGCGACCAGGCTGGCCAGAAGCAGCTTTCTCAAGCGCGGTTTCCTCATGCGGGTCGCGTGATCCCGGCCCTTGCTGCCGGAGCTAAGCCGCTTCGCCTGGTCCGGACAAGTCACGCTTGACGCAAGCCGGGCGCCCGCCCCACGGTTGGCGCAAACAGGGAGGATAATGCGTCATGAGCATCCAAAGCCAGGCCATCGCGCGCCGGCATGTCCTCGCGCTGCCGACGCTGTTGGCCACACCCGCCCTGGCGCAGGCTTGGCCCGCGCGGCCGGTTCGGCTGATCGTCCCCTTCGGCCCGGGTGGGCCGACCGATGTGGTGGCGCGCATCCTGGCCAACGGACTTTCGCCCGCGCTGGGCCAGCCCGTGGTGATCGAGAATCGCGGCGGCGCCGGCGGCAATATCGGCGTGGCGCTGGCCGCGCGCGCGGCGCCGGATGGTTATACGCTGCTGGTCACCTCCACCGGCTTCGTCGTGAACCCGAGCCTGTTCCGCAATCCCGGCTACGACCCGATCCGGGATTTCGCGCCGATCAGCGAGCTTGCGGCCTCGCCCGATGTGTTCCTGGCGGGTGCGGCCTCGCCCATCCGCAGCCTGGAGGATCTGGTGGCACGGGCGCGGGCCACACCGGGGGGGATGCATTTCGCCAATCCCGGCACCGGCTCCACCCCGCATCTGGCGGGCGAGCGGCTGGCGATCGAGCGCGGCATCGGCTTCGTCCAGGTCACGCACAGCAGCGCGGCGCTTTGCGTCCAGGCGCTGCTGGCCGGCACGGTGGAGATCGGCGCCACGGCGCTGGCCTCGTCGCATGCGCAGATCAAGGCGGGCAATCTGCGCGCCCTGGCGCTGACCGGCCCCGAGCGATGGTTCGACCTGCCCGATGTGCCGACCATGCGCGACCTCGGCCAGCCGAATTTCGTGACCGAGACCTTCCTCAGCCTCTTTGCGCCCGCCGGCACGCCCAACCCCATCGTGGAACGCCTGGCGCGGGAGACGACGGCGGTGATGGGCGATGCCGAGACCCGCACGCGCATGCGCAATGCCGGCTTCATCGTCCGGCCGGATGGGCCGGAGGCACTGGCCAACCGCGTGGCGCGGGAAGTGGCGGCGTGGCGGGACCTGATCACCCGGGCGCGGATCGTCGCGGAGTAAGCGCGCGGGCCGCCGGATGGATTTGAAGCTGGGCGTTTCTGCGGTAGCGTGCCGCATCCCGCCGCGCGATGCAGCGGCACGACATTCTTGGAGACTATGCTGATGGAAATCACCGAGACCCAGGAAGCCGGCAAGGGGGTTGCGATCCTGGATGGGCGGCTCGACACCGCGACCGCCGCGCTGACCGAGACCCGCCTGCTCGCCATGCTGGAGAAGGGCGGCGTGATCGCCGACCTGTCGGAGGTGCGCTACGTGTCCTCGGCCGGGCTGCGCGTGTTGCTGAAGGCGGCCAAGCAGGCGAAGGCGACGGGGGCGAGCTTCGCCGTGGTCGGCCTGCAGCCGCCGGTTCGCGAAGTCTTCGAGATCAGCGGCTTCGACAAGATCATCCCCGCCTTCGCCACCCGCGCCGAGGCTGCCTCCGCCTGAGCATGGCGCGCGCCCCCGCCGCGGCCGCCGCTGCACGGGAAGCGGCGGTGGTGGCCGCGCTGGAATCCCTGGCGGGGCTTGCGCCGTCCTCCGTGCTCACGGCCCGGCTGAAGCGGGCGGCGCCCTTGCTTGAGGCCTGCGACCCGCAGGCGGCCCATGTGGCGGACCCCGCCTGGGCCGCGCTGCTGGATGCAGTGACGGTGCAGGAGACGCGGCTCTATCGCCACCCTTCGCAGGCCGACTGCGCCGGCGCCCTGCTGCCGGCCGCGCTGCAGCGCGCGCGGGAGGCGGGGCGCGGCTTTCGCATGCTCTCGGCTGGCTGCGCGACGGGCGAGGAGGCCTTCACCCTGGCCGCCCAGGCGATGCAGGCGGAGGCCAGCCCCTCCGGCCTGGAGGTGCTGGGGCTGGATCTCTGTCGCCCGGCACTGGAAAGTGCGGCCGCAGGCATCATCGCGCCCGGCCTGGGTGATCCACTGGCATTGGTTCCGGATGCGCTGCGCCCCTGGCTGGCTGATACGGATGGATCGCCCCGGCTGCACCCCGCCCTGCGCCGCAGCCTGGACTTCCGCCGTGCCAATCTGCTGGAAGGGCTCGGGGCCACGGGGTTCGACGTGATCTTCTGCCGCAACGTGCTGATCTACCTGACGGATCAGGCGCGGGAGCGGGTGGTGGCGTCCCTCATCGCCGGGCTGCGCCCTGGCGGCCTGCTGGCGCTCGGGCCGAGCGACCGGCCGCCCAGCGGCTTGCGCCCCATGGGCGAATCCATTTGGCAGAAGCCCGATGAGTGATCCTCCGCTCCCTTGCCCGCTCCCTGGCGGCGGCTGGTTCCGCCTGGCCGAGGGCGAGGCCGTCCTGGCCGATGCGCCGCCCCGGACGACCGCCCCCGGGCCGGCGCGCCTGGCCAGCGCCGCG
>NZ_JAIEQY010000168.1 GCF_019747315.1 Roseococcus sp.
CGCGTCGTCAAACCCTGCTATCCGCCCCGCCATGCGCGCTCTCCAGCTCCTCGCCGACCGTGACCTCCGCCTGATGGAGATCCCCCCGCCCCCGCCGCCCGGCCCGGGCGAGGTGCAGCTCGCCATGAAGGCTGTCGCGCTGAACCATATCGACGTCTGGGGCTGGCGCGGCATGGCCTTCGCGAAGCGCGAGCTGCCCATCAGCGTCGGTGCCGAGGGCGTGGGCGAAGTGGCGGCACTGGGTGAAGGCGTGACCGGCCTCTCCATCGGCCAGATGGCGGTGCCCTATGGCGGGCTGACCTGCGGCACCTGCAAGGAATGCCTGCGCGGGCGCGACAACCTGTGTGAGAACATCAAGGGCATTCGCGGCTTCCATGTGGATGGCTTCGCACGCGGGCTGATCAACATTCCCGCCCGCCTTTGCGTGCCCGTCCCGGCTGGCGTCACCGCCGAGGATGCGGCCTGCGCCGGCATCACCTTCTCCACCGTGCAGCACATGCTGTTCGACAATGCGAAGCTCGAACCGGGCGAGACGGTGCTGATCCACGCGGCCGGCTCGGGCATCGGCACCGTCGCGGTGCGCATGGCCAAGGCGATCGGCTGCACCGTGATCGGCACGGTGGGCGATGAGTTCAAGGCGGAGAAGGCCCGCGCCGAAGGCGCCGACTACGTCGTCAACTACAACACCGACCGCTTCGAGAGCGTGGCCCGGCGCGTCACCGGAAAGCGCGGCGTGGATGTGGTCTTCGAGCATGTGGGCGCCGCCACCTGGGCGGGCTCGCTGC
Organism: Roseococcus sp.; assembly: GCF_019747315.1. Classification (GTDB taxonomy): domain Bacteria; phylum Pseudomonadota; class Alphaproteobacteria; order Acetobacterales; family Acetobacteraceae; genus Roseococcus. The sequence continues at coordinate 786 of NZ_JAIEQY010000168.1, forward strand.
TCTCGCTGAAGATGGGCGGGCGGCTGGTCACTTGCGGCAGCACGAGCGGCGTCTCGGCCGAGACCAACCTGATGATGATCTTCCAGCGGCAGCTGCGCATCCAGGGCAGCTTCGGGGCCACTTTGCGCAACATCGGCGAGGGCGTGGAGAAGATGGCGCAGGGCATCCGCCCCGTGCTCGACACGGTGCTGCCCATGGAGCGGTTCGAGGAAGGCCTGGCGCGGCTGGAAGCGCGCAACGTCTTCGGGAAGATCGTCATCCAGCTGTGATACGCCTGAAGCGCCTGGGCGAATGGCTGGTCGCCTGGCTCTCACGCCGGGTCTTCGGCCTGCTGCGCCTGCTGGGGCCGGACCGCGCTTCCAACCTCGGCGCCTGGATCTCCCCGCGCGTGGGGCGCTTCCTGCCGCATCACCGCCACGCGATGGAAAATCTGCGCCTCGCCTTCCCGGAGAAGACGGAGGCCGAGCGGGAGGCCATCGCCCGCGAATCCTGGGCCAATCTGGGCCGCACCGTCTGCGAGTATCCGCATCTCGACACGCTCTATGACGGCGATGGCAAACGCGTGGAATCGCACCAGGCCACGAAGGACCGCTTCGCCGCCATCCGCGATGGCGGAAGGCCCGTGCTGATCTTCGGCGCGCATCTGGCCAACTGGGAACTGCCCGCCGTCATCGCCCATGCCTTCGGCCAGCGCGCCGCCATCCTCTACCGCACGCCGAACAACCCCTTCATCGCCGCCGATATCGTGAAGATGCGTGAGCCCATCATGGGCGAGCTGATTCCCGCCGGCATCTCCGCCCCCATCCGCATGACGCAGGCGGTGGATGAGGGGATCAACCTCGGCATGCTCGTGGACCAGCGCTTCGGCCGGGGCCCGCGCGTGCCCTTCTTCGGCCATCCCGTCGCGGCCAATCCCTTCATCGCGCGGCTGGCGCGGCGCTTCGAGGCGCCGGTGCATGGCATGCGCGCCATCCGCCTGCCCAACAACCGCTTCAGCCTGGAGGTGACCGCGCCGCTGGAACTGCCGCGCGACGCCGCGGGCAAGATCGATGTCGAGGCGGCGACGGCGATGATCAACCGCATGATCGAGGATTGGGTGCGCGAATATCCCGGCCAATGGCTCTGGATGCACCGGCGCTGGCGGCCCTGACGGATGAAGCCCTCGTAACGCCGAAGCCCTTGGCAGGCGGGCCGCGCGGCACCTAGGCTGCCTGCTGCATCGCAGCAGGAGAGAATGATGGCGCGTCATCCCCGAGGCCGTTTGCTGGCCTTCTTCCTCCTGATCGGACTGGCGCTGCCCGCATCACCCCGCGCGCAGACCCTGACGGCGGTGCTGGAAGCAGAGGTCGTCACCCTCGATCCGCATTTCACCACCGCCTATATCAGCCGCACCTTCGGCTACATGGTCTTCGACACCCTCTTCGGCATGGATCGCTCGGGCACGCCAAGGCCGCAGATGGTGGAAAGCTGGACCACCTCGCCCGATGGCCTCACCTGGCGCTTCACCCTGCGCGAAGGCCTGCTCTGGCATGACGGCACGCCCGTCACGGCGGCCGATTGCGTGGCCTCCATCCGCCGCTGGGCCCCGCGCAGCGCGCTGGGTGCGCGCCTCCTGGCCGCCACCGCCAGCATCGAGGCGCATGACGCGCGCAGCTTCACCCTCACGCTGAAGGAGCCCTACGGCCTCGTGCTGGAGACGCTCGGCACCGCCGCCTCCCCCGGGCCCTTCATGCTGCCGGAGCGCCTGGCCCGCACACCGGGCACCGAGCGCATCACCGAGATCATCGGCTCCGGCCCCTTCATGTATCGCCGCGAGGATCACCGCACGGGGGACCGCATGCTGCTGCGCCGCAACCCCCGCTACAATTCCCGGCCCGAGCCCAATGACCTCTTTGCCGGCGGCAAGCCCGTGCGGATCGAGGCGTTGGAGCTGCGCGTGGTGCCCGATGGCCTGACGGCGGCGAACGCCATCCAGGCGGGCGAGGTGGACTACATGCAGTACGCCCCCTTCGATCTGCTGCCCCGGCTGGAACGCGATCGCCGCGTGCGGGTGCTGGGCTTCACCGGCCTCGACACCTTCACCGGCCATTACCGCACCAATGCCGCGAGCGGCCCCTTCTCGGACCCCGCCATCCGCCGCGTCCTGCTGCGCCTGGTGGACCAGGCCGAGGTGATGGCGGCCTTCGGCCTCTCCTCCCAATACCAGCGCACCTGCGCGGCCATCTTCGTCTGCGGCGGCCCCTATGAGACCACCGTGGGCAGCGAGGTGACGCGCGACCCCTCGATCGAAGCCGCGCGCGCCGCGCTGCGGGCCACCAGCTACAATGGCGAGCCCGTGATCGTGATGGTGGCGAATGACTTGGAGGCCGCGCGCATCTCGTCGGAGGTGCTGGCCAACCGCATGCGCCAGGCCGGCTTCAACGTGGACATGCAGGTGATGGACTGGGCCTCGCTGCTCGCCCGCCGCACGCGGCGCGAGGGCTGGCATGTGTTCGGCGTGCATGCCATCGGCATTGATCTGCAATCGCCCATCACCAACCCCTTCGTGGCCTTCACCTGCACCGGCATTCCCGCCAGCGGCTATCATTGCAACGAGCGCCTGACGGCGATGTTCGACGCCTTCACCAAGGCGCCCGATCACGCGGCCCGCATGCGGCTGATCGAGGAGATGCAGACGCTGATCTACAACGAGGTGATCACCCTGCCCTGGGGCCAATTCGCCCAGCCGGCGCTGCACCGCGCCAACCTGCGCAACCTGGTGCCCTCGGCCATCCCGGTCTTCTGGAACGTCGAGAAGTAAGCGCCATGTATGACGTGATCGTGGTCGGCGCTGGATCGGCCGGCGCCCCTCTGGCCGCGCGGCTTTCCGAGGATGGCCACCGCCGCGTGCTGCTGCTGGAAGCCGGGCGCGACTGGCGCTCGGCCGAGGCGCCGCATGCGCTGCGCAGCGCCAACATCATCCCCTTCATGCATGACCCCGCGCATCAGGCCCAGTGGCAATGGCCGGGGCTGATGACGCGCCGCACCGCCGCCCAGGCGCCCAAATTCTACTGGCGGGGGAAGGCCATGGGTGGCTCCTCGGCCGTCAACGCGCAGATCGCCATCCGCGGTGTCCCCGCCGCCTTCGACGCCTGGGCCGAGGCCGGCTGCGAGGGCTGGGCGGCCAGCGACGTGCTGCCCCTCTATGACGCGATCGAGGATGACGCGGATACCGGCGCGGGCCCCGGCATCCGCCAGGGCGGGCCGCTGCCGGTCTTCCGCATGCCGCTGGACCAATGGGGTGCGGTGGATCTCGGCCTGCGCGATGCGGCACTCGCCGCCGGCTACAGGTGGAAGCCCGACCTGAATGCACCCGAGGGCGAGGGGATTTCCTGCAACCCGATCAACCTGCGCCAGGGCCTGCGCGTCACCACCAATGACGGCTATCTGGAACCCGCGCGCGGCCGGCCCAACCTCACCATCCGCGGCGGCGCGCTCGTGGATCGCATCCTGTTTGAAGGCAACCGGGCGCGGGCCGTGCGCGTGCGCTTCGGCGATGCCTGGGAGGAGATCGCGGCGGCCGAGATCGTGCTCTGCGCGGGCGCGATCCACAGCCCCACCATCCTGATGCGCTCCGGCCTCGGCCCCGCCGGGGCGTTGCGCGGCCTCGGCATAGCCGTCCAGCATGACCTGCCGCATGTCGGGCAGAACCTGATGGACCACCCCATCCTGCGCGCCAGCATGGCCCTCAAGCCGGAATTCCGCGCCGAGGGCGCCGATGCGCGCCACACCAATTGCTGCCTGACCTATAGCAGCCGCCTGGGCGGCGGCGGCGAGCGCGACATGATCATGATCGCCTACAATCATCGCGGCCTGGGCGAGGGCGCGGCGCCCGCGCCGGGCGGCGCGGTGGGGATCGCGCTCTATGACGCCTTTTCGCGCGGGCAGCTGCGCCTGACCTCGGCCGACCCGGAAGCCCAGCCCGTCGTGGACGAGAACATGCTGGCCGACCCGCGCGACCGGCTTCGCCTGCGGGACGGCGTACGGCGCCTGGCCCGCCTCACTGCGCTCGACCCGCTGGCGCATCTGGCCGAGGGCATCACCTTCGGCGAGACCGGCCTTTCCATGCCGGCCGCCGCCGCCCTGCCGGATGACGAACTGGACGCCATCATGCTGGCCGAGGCGAGCGACATCCAGCACGCCGCCGGCACCTGCCGGATGACCGCCCATGAGGACCCGCGCGGCGTGGTGGACCCGGAGCTGCGGGTGCGCGGCGTGGAAGGGCTGCGGGTGGCCGATGCCTCGATCATGCCGACGGATTGCCGGGCCAACCTGCACTTCACCTGCGTGATGATCGGCGAGAATCTGGCGCGCAGAATGCGGGCGGAGACATAAGAAAAAGGGCCTCCGGCGGCCGGGGCCGAAAGGCCCCGGACCCCATCAGTTTGGGGCAGCGTTGACCTTGGAAGCTCCCCAAGGATCGGGCTCTGGGGCCTTTCGGCCCCAGCCGCCGGAGGCCTCTTTTTCTTAAAACACAAACCTTGTCCCGATGATCGCCGTCCGCCCCGGCGTCTGGAACCCGTTCACCGGCTCCCACTTGCTGTCCGTCAGGTTCCGCCCTTCGAAGAAGGCCGTGATCCCAGGCGTGATCGGATAGCTCGCCGCCAGGTTGAACAGCGTCCCGGATTTGTTGTTGGCCGGGTAGTTCAGGCTCGTCCCATTGTCGCGATAACTGGCAAAGGCCCCCTCCGGCGAACGGCCGGTAAACAGCACCTGCGGCGTGATCACGAGGCCGCGGATGGGCTCGATCCGCGCCGAGAGGGTCACCACGCTCTCCGGCCGGCGCGGCAGGGCAAGGCCGGTTTGGCCATCCGTCGCGTCGGTGATGGTCCAGGAGAAATCGGTCGTCAGCCAGGGCGCGGGGCGGAGCGACCAGGCCAGCTCCACGCCCTTGATGTTGGCGCTCGCCACATTCGCCAGCGAGCTGAACTGCGCATTGAAGTTGATGAGGTTCGTGACGCGCGACTGGAAGAAGGTGAAGCCGATGGTCGAGAAGCGCGGCTGGCCGAAGGCCGGGATGTCCATCTCGGCGCCGAACTCGTAGCCGATGCTCGTCTCGGGCTGCAGGTTCGGGTTGCCCCGGAAGGTGTTGCCGATGATGCCGAAGCGCTGGTTCAGCGAGGGCGCGTTGAAGGCCGTTCCGCCCGAGGCGCGGATGCGCATATTGGCTTCCGGCACCGCCAGCACGGCGCCAACACGCCAGCTGGTATAGCCCGTGAAGTCCGAGACGTTGTCGTAGCGGACGCCGCCGGTGACATCGAGGCGATCCCAGAAGCGATATTGCATCGCCACATGCCCGGCCGTGGTGTCCTGCTTGGCCGTGGTGCTGGAGCGGAACGGCAGATTGCCGGCGTAGCTCGTCACATCCTCATGCGCGTAGTTGATGCCGAAGGTGATGGCGCCGTCATTCGCCACGCCGAAGCTGGGCAGCCGCACCACATTGCCCCAATCCACGCTCTGCCGCGTGCCGCGATAGTAATCCTGCGTACGCGCGCTGCTGAGGATGTCGGGGAGGTTGGAATAGGTGCGGCGATCCTCGGTCACGGCCAAGCGCAAGCCGGTCGTCCAACGACCATCCAGCAGCTGGGATTCGCCGCGGATCTGCCCCATCCAACGCCGGTCATCGCCAGTGTAGTTCGGGTCGTCGCGCGGCACGCTGTCAATGCCGATGCGGTTCTCGCGCCAGCGCAGCAGACCCTCCAGCCTGGTGCCGGGCGTCACGGTATAACCCAGCCGCGCCGTGGCATTGGTGCTGTTGAAGCCATCCGCCTCGCCGATCGTGCGCCAGAAGCGCGAGGCGGTGGCGTTGGACCCCTGGGTGGAGATGTTGTTCACGCTCGCCAGATAATCGAAGGCGCCGACCGTGCCGGCCACGCCGCCGCCAAGCCGCAATGTGCGCTGCGAACCGCCGGCGACCTCGCCATAGGGCATCACCTGGCGATCGGGCGGCGCGCGCCGGGTGACCAGGTTGATCACGCCGCCCACCGCCGCACTGCCATAGAGCGAGGAGGCGGGGCCGCGCAGCACCTCGATGCGCTCGATGTCGAACAGCGTCTCATTGCCGAAGTTGAAGGCACCATTGGCATCCGAGGGGTCATTCACCGGCACGCCATCCATGAGGACAAGCGTGGAGCGGCTGGAATTGCCCCGGATGAAGACGCTGGCCTGCTGGCCAGGCCCGCCGGATTGCGCGACGCGCAGGCCGGGCACGGTGGCCAGCGCCTCGGCCAAATTGGCGAAGCCATTCTCCTCGATCGCCTTGCGGTCAATGACAGTGATGGATGCGGGCACGCGGGCCAGGGGCGTGGGCACGCCCGTGGCGGTTACGATGGTGTCTGGCAGGGGAATGGCCTCGCGAGCGGACGTCTGGGCGAGGGCAGGCGTCACCGACGCCAGGAGGGTGGCGGTGTGGAGCAGGATACGGCGCATGGGAGACTCCCCGTGTTGCGCATGACGACATGCCAGACGGGAAAATCGCCCCGCCCGGCGGCTGGCGCCGAGCTCGCAAACGGAACAAGTCCGTGGCACCGGTGCACCCCGCCCGGTACGCGCGAGAACAACTCTGTGAAGGCCGGTCTCCTGGCTCGCGGCTCACTGCCTTGGTCCGCCTTCTCACCCCCGGTCTGGAGCATGATCTGCTGAGGCGACTTCGCCGAAGCAGTGAATCATCCTCCCCAACGGGGGCAATGGCATATGGACCGAGGCTCGCCGCCTACAGTTGCGGGGGCAGCCGCGGATTGACCGGCTGGTATGCCGGCGCGTCGCGCGTTCCCGTTTCAACCCTCATCGGGTCACCTTCACATGGGAGAAAGTCTAGACCGCTTCAGACGATCCAGCCAAGGGCCTGGATGCCGACCCAGATCAGCGCGCCGATCACGAAGGTGGCGAAGAGGCAGCCCAGCAGCGTCATCGTGGCACCAATGCCGATGACGCGGTTATCCGCCTCGACCACGCCCAGCGCCATGATGATGGTACCGAAGGCCGGCGGACCATTGGTGCCTGGCCCGGGCAGGATGAGCATGAATGCCGAATAGACGGTGAGCCAGCCCACCATCCTGTCGCCCAGCGGGCTGGTGAAGAAGCCGGGGCGCGGCTTCACATATTGCTCGATCCGCTTGATCCAGGAGGAGCCGGAGGCGCCCGAGAGGCGCAACAGATCCTCGCGCTTGATGGATTGGCGGGCGATGAAGCGCGGCAGCTTCGGCACCCGCCGGCCCATGCCCATCTGCGCGCCCAGGATCAGCATGGGAATGCCGAAGACCGAGGCCATGCCCGGCAGCAGGGAGGGCAGGCAGAGCAGCAGGATGAGCAGGCCGAAGGCGCGGTCGCCAAAGGCCTCCGCCATCTCGCCCAGGGTGATCCGGGCGCCGGGGAATTGCGCGGCGACTTCGGTGACGATTCGCGAGATCGGCGCGAGATGTTCATCATGCTGATCAGGTGCAGGTTGCGCCGTGCCGTCCAAAACCCTGTCCTTGTGACTGTCCCACCCACGGCCGGGCCGTAGATGAACGGGAACTTAACCAGATATAGCACCGAGGCCAGTGAAAATTTTACGGGCGGCCACAGCCCATGGGCCGGGCCGCCCTTTTTGAAGCGTCAGGACCCCGTGAAGGCGGGCTTGCGCTTCTCCATGAACGCGCGGCGACCCTCGCGGTAATCGGCGCTGTCGAAGCAGGCATCCTGGTTGGCGGCGATGGCGGCCATGTCACGATCCGCCGGGTCCGCCAGCACGGCGCGCACCGTGCGCTTGTTGGCGCGCAGCGAGAGCGGTGCGTTCACCGCGATGGTGGAGGTGATCTTCGCGACCTCCGCATCCAGCGATTCGGCCGGGTGCAGCTTGTTGATCAGACCCATGCGCTCGGCCTCCGCGGCCTCCAGCCGGCCGCCGGTCATCAGGATGAAATGGGCATGGGCGGGGCCGACCAGGTTCACCAGGTTGGTCACCATGTCGAAGCCATAGGCGATGCCGAGCTTGGCGGCAGGAATGCCGAACTCGCTGCCCGTGCCCGCGATCCGCATGTCGCAGGACATGGCGATGCCAAGCCCGCCGCCCATGCAGAAGCCCTGGATCTTGGCGATGACCGGCTTGTCGAAATTCGCCAGCCGCTCGCGGCCATGGCTGGTCTTGATGTTGTACTGGCGCTGCGCATCGGCATCCGAGCGGTTCTTCTCGAACTGGCTGATATCGGCGCCCGAGACGAAGGCCTTGCCGCCGGCACCTTCGAGCACGACGCAGCGCACGGCGGCATCAGCCTCGAAGACGTCCAGGGCCTCGGCCATGCCGTCCCACATCGCGATGCTCATCGCGTTGCGCTTCTCGGGCTGGTTGAAGGTGATCGTCCCCACGCCGCCTTCGCTGCGGGCCAGGATCTTTCCATCGGCAAACTGCATCTCACTCACTCTCCCAAAACCTTTTTCGCCCGCAATGCGGCGATCTCCTCAGGGGTCAATCCAGCTTCAGCCAGGATTTCGTCCGCGTGTTCACCGAGGGCCGGCACGCCACGGCGGATGCCGGGGCTGTGGCCCTCGATGTTGATCGGCGTGCGCACAACGCCCGCCTTCCCCAGCTTGGCGTGCGGCACATCCCACACCATGCCCAGATGCTGCACCTGCGGGTCCTCGAAGACCTCGCGGATGTTGTTGATGGGGCCGCAGGGGATTCCGGCCTCCTCCAGCAGCGCGATCCAGTATTCGCTGGGCTTCTGGCGCGTCACCTCGCTGACGGCCGCGTTCAGCGCGGCGCGGTCGGCGGTGCGGCCCTCGGCCGTCTTCCATTCGGGCTTGTCGAGCCAATCCTCGCGCCCCGCCGCCTTGCAGAAGACGGCCCAGAGCTTGGGCGAGGAGGCCGCGATGTTGATCGGCTTGTCCGCACTCGGAAACACGCCCATTGGCGTGTTCACCGGGTGGTCATTGCCGGCCTGCCCCGCGATCTCGCCCTTCTGCAGCCAGCGCGTGGCCTGGAAGTCGAGCATGAAGACCTGCGCCTCCAGGAGCGAGGTGTGGACCCAACGGCCCTTGCCCGTCTTCTCACGCTCATAGAGCGCCATCATGACGCCCATCGCCAGCAGGTTGCCGGCGGTCAGGTCATCAATCGGGATGCCAACGCGCATCGGCCCGCGCCCAGGTTCGCCGGTGATGGACATGAGGCCGCCCAGCCCCTGCGCGATCTGGTCCACGCCGCCGCGCGTGGAATAGGGGCCGGTCTGGCCGAAGCCCGAGATGCTCGCATAGACGAGGCGCGGGTTGATGGCGGAGAGCGTCTCGTAGTCGATCTTCAGGCGGTGCTTCACCTGCATGCGCATGTTCTCGACCAGGATATCGGCCGTGGCGGCGAGGCGCAGGAAGGCCGCGTGCCCCTCGGGGTGCTTGAGGTCGATGGCGAGGCCGCGCTTGTTGCGGTGCAGGTTCGTGGAATCGAAGCCGTCCCGCGCGCCGCCGAAGCCGTCATGATTGCCCGGCGGCTCGATGCGGATGATCTCCGCGCCCCAATCGGCCAGGTGCCGCACGCAGGTGGGCCCGGCGCGGGCGAGGGTGAGGTCGAGCACGCGCAGCCCATTCAGGGGCAGCGTGGTCGCGGCCTTGGCTTCGGCCGACACGTGATCATCGGGCATGGGACGTTCCTTCTTCACGCAAGGCTACGCGCTGCCGTGTGGCCTGAACAGGCCAGCGCCGACCAGGCCGCGATAGATCGGCCCTAGCAGGAAGTTGCACAACAGCGTGCGCGTCAAATGGAAGGCCAGCACCAGCGGCACGGCCACACCCAGCGCCTTGGCCGTCACGCCCATCTCCGGCATGCCGCCCGGCGCCATGCCGAGCATGACGGCCGAGGGCGGCAGCCCCACCGCCCACGCCAGCCCCGCGCCGAAGATGGTGCAGAAGACGCAGAGCAGCAGGGAGGAGATCAGCGCCGCACGCATCAGGCGGCGCGAGCCGAGCAGGAATTCCTTGGTCATCTTCTGCCCCAGCCCCGCCCCCATGCCGACCTGCGCCGCATCAATCAGCCAACCCGGCACGGCCGAGGGAAGCTGGTTGAAGGCGGCCGCGGTGATGGCCAGGAAACACGGCCCGATCATCCAGGGATTGGCGATACCGGTGCGCCGCATCACCAGCGCCGCCACCAGCCCGATGGCCAGCATCACCCCCAGCCCCTGCGCGTCGAAGCCGAGGCGCGGCGCCACGAAGGCGCTGAAGTCCCCATGCGGTGCGATGGCCGAGAGCGTGGGTGGCATGACCAGCACCACCACCAGCACGCGCAGGGTCTGCGCGAGCGTGACCGGCGCCAGCGGCGCGCCCTCGCGCTGGGCCAGCACGGCCATGACGATGACACCGCCGGGGATGGTGGCGAAATAGGCGGTGCGCGCATCCGTGCCGGCCAGCCGCGTGAAGATCGGCATGGTGGCGATGCCCGCCAGGATGGAGAGAAACCCCGCGATCAGGATGGCCGGCGCCGCCCCCAGCAATGCCGCCAGCACCGGGCCCGAGAAGGTCTGGCCGAAGGCCAGGCCGATGACGATCAGCGCTGCCGGCCGCGCCGCCTGGTGCACAGCGGGATCGAACCCCATCGGCCGAAACCAGGCGACGGCGGCTGTGCCGAACATCGCGCCGATCATCCAGGCCAGCGGCACATGCAGCAGGTGGAAGACGAAGCCGCCAGCCACGGCGGCGGCCAGGGTCAGCAGATGTGCGGCAAGGTGGGGGGAAAGGGTCACGCCCGAGGGAGAATCAACCCTGCAGGCGCGGGCGTCAAACCGGGCCGCGCGTCCATTCCCAATAGAGCGGCTTGCGCCCGGCGGCGAAGGCCTTGGCCTCGTAGCGCGTGGGCGGCCAGCCTTCCGGGCGCTCGGTGGCGGGGGGCGCGCCGGTGAAGATGGATTGGCTGGCGAAGACCTCCGTCACCCAGGCCTGGTAGGTCGGGTCATCGCTCGCCACGCGCCAGATGCCGCCGGGCTTCAGCGCACGCGCGACGATCGGGATCATCTCCGGATGGACGAAGCGGCGCTTGGCGTGGCGCGTCTTGGGCCAGGGGTCGGGGAACATGAGGAAGAGGCGGTCGAGGCTCGCTTCCGGCAGCGCCATCAGCAATTCCCGCGCATCCTCGGGCCAGAGACGCAGGAGGGGTGGCGGCGGGGCCGTGGCTTCCGCGCCATCCGGGATGATTTCGGTGAGCAGGGAGCAAAGCCCATGCTCATAGACCTCGCTCGCGATGATGGCGGTGGTGGGGTTGGCCTGCATCTGGGCCAGTGTGTGTTCGCCACCGCCGAAGCCCACCTCGAACCAGAGCGCCGTGGCGTCCTTGGCGAAGCCGAGATCGGTGAACCGGAGGCGCGGCAGGGCGTCGCTCAGCAGGCGTTCCTGGCGCGGCCGCAGCTTCTTGCCGCGCCGCCGACCGTAAAGCCGGTGCGGAATGCCTTCGGGCCAGTCATCTTCCGCGTCGTCGCTCATCGCATCCACTCATGGATTGCAAAGGGCGAGCCCTTTGCCGGGTTTCAAGGGGCGGCGCCCCTTGCTTCCGGTTGAACAAAAAAGGGCGGCATCCCTGCGGACGCCGCCCCCCATTTGGCTTTCGTCCGGCTCAGCGGCCGAAGGCGGCCTTCAGCGCGGGGACCAGGTCGGTCTTTTCCCAGGTGAAGGTGCCCTTCTCCTCATCCGGCGTGCGGCCGAAATGGCCGTAGCTGGACGTCGGCACGTAGATCGCGCGGTTCAGATGCAGATGCTCGCGAATGCCGCGGGGCGAGAGGTTCACCATGTCCTGGATCACCTTGGCCAGCTTCACCTCGTCCACATCATGGCCCGTGCCGTGCAGGTCGAAATACACCGAGAGCGGCTTCGCCACGCCGATGGCGTAGCTGACCTGGATGGTGCACTTGTCGGCCAGGCCGGCGGCGACGACGTTCTTCGCCACATAGCGCGCGGCATAGGCGGCCGAGCGGTCCACCTTCGTGGGGTCCTTGCCGGAGAAGGCGCCGCCGCCATGCGGGGCCGCGCCACCATAGGTGTCCACGATGATCTTGCGCCCCGTCAGGCCGCAATCGCCATCCGGGCCGCCGATCACGAAGGTGCCGGTCGGGTTCACATAGAGCTCGTTGTCCGAGCACATCCAGCCGGCCGGCAGAGAGGTCTCGATCAGCGGCTTGAGCATCGCCTTGATCTGCGCGGCATCCATGCCTTCCTCGTGCTGCGTGGACACCACGACCGAGGTGGCGCCGACGGGCTTGCCGTCGATGTAGCGCAGCGTGACCTGGCTCTTTGCGTCGGGCAGCAGGCCCTTGACGCTGACATCGCCATTGCGGCGCAGCTCGCTGATGCGGCGCAGGATCAGGTGCGCGTAATACAGCGGGGCGGGCATGAGGTCGGGCGTCTCGGTGCAGGCGTAACCGAACATGATGCCCTGGTCGCCGGCGCCTTCATCCTTGTTGCCGGCCGCGTCCACGCCCTGCGCGATATGCGCGGACTGGGCATGCAGGTGGCACTCCACGCTGGCATGCTGCCAGTGGAAGCCTTCCTGCTCGTAGCCGATATCCTGGATCGCCAGCCGCGCCTTGTGCATCAGCAGCTCGGGCGTGATCGAGGCGGGGCCACGAACTTCACCGGCGATGACGACGCGGTTGGTGGTGACCAGGGTTTCGCACGCCACGCGGGCATACGGGTCCTGTTCGAGGAAGGTGTCGAGCACGGTATCGCTGATGCGATCCGCGACCTTGTCGGGGTGGCCTTCGGAAACGCTCTCCGAAGTGAACAGGTATTCGCCCTTGTCGCGCATGGCTTGGTTCGGCCTCTTGTCGCTGGTCGGATGATTCTTCGAGGAATCAGCCCGAGGGGCGACCGGACACCCCGGTCAGGCTGGCCCACCGCATGCGGGCGCGCGGTGTTTGGCAGCGCGATGGGGAAGGGTCAATACACCAGACCCGTTTTCACTGCCCCCGGCGGCCAGGCCCCGCCGGAAAATGATTTGACCTCCGCGGCAAACCATTCGGCTTTAGCGGAGTTGGTCTCGCGTGGTCGGTGCGCGGCCAAGAATCGGAACGGAACAGATGAACAGAAACTCGACCATCATCCTTGTGGGCATCTTGGGTATTGTGATCGGCGTCGGCGGCTATTGGTTCTACAAGGAACAGAACCGCAGCGGCGTTGAGCTGAATGTCGGCGGGCGGAGCGTCACCATCGAGACCCGCTAAAGCCGAAACCCCTCCAACGGGATGGGCGAGGGCCGCCCGGCGATCTCGGCGGCCAGGATGGCGGCGCTGCCCATGGCCAGGGTAAAGCCCAGCGACCCCTGACCCAGATTGAGAAACAACCCCGGATTCCCCGGCGCCCGCCCCAGCAGGGGCAGGCCGGTGGGGGTGGCGGGGCGCAGCCCGGCCCAGGGGTTCAGCTCCCGCCAGTCGCTCGCCTCCGGGAAGGCGGCGCGCGCCTGGCGGATCAGGGTGGAGAGCCGCTTCTCCTCCAGCGCCGTGGAATAGCCCACCACATCGGCCATGCCGGCCACCCGCAGGCTCTGGCCGAGCCGCGCATAGACCACCTTGGCCGCGCTGTCCGTCACGCTCAGCCGCGGCGCTGCATCGTCGCGCGCGATGGGCAGGGTCAGCGAATAGCCCTTGAGCGGATAGATCGGCAGGTCGAGGCCGAGCGGCCGGGCCAGGGCCCGCGCGCCCACGCCCAGCGCCAGCACCACCGCATCGGCCTCGATCACGCCGGCCGTGGTCACGGCGCCGCGCACCCGGCCCTCGGCGCGGAGGAGCTGCGTGACGCGCGTGCCCATTTGCAGCGTGACGGCGGCGTTGGAGCGGGTGAGGCTCTGGGCCAGCCCCTCGCAGAACTTCCGGCAATCGCCGGCATCCTCGCCCGGCGTGTGGATGCCGCCGGCGATGCGATGCGCGATGGTGGCCAGCGCCGGCTCCAGCGCCAGGCATTCTTCCCGCGAGAGGGCATGCTGCGCGCTGCCGAGGCCCGCCTGCAAAGCGACCTGCCGGCGGGCGCCGTCCATGGCCGCCGCATCGGGTTGCAGCACCAGCTTGCCGGCGGGCGCGAAGGCGAAGTCGAAGGGGGCCTGCGCCGCGAATTCGGCCATCAGGTCGCGCGAGAGCATGCTGAGCAGCAGCAGGCGCCGCGTCGTGGTCTCCGCCGTGGTCGGGTTGCAGGCGGCGAGGAAGGCGACCAGCCATTTCCACTGGCCGGGGTCCATCCGAGGCCGGAAGCGCAGCGGCCCATCCGGGTCGAGCAGCCAGCCCGGCACCTTGCCGATGACGCCCGGCCCCGCGAAAGGCGCGACATAGCTGTAGGAGAGCTGCCCGCCATTGGCGAAGCTGGCCCCCAGGCCCGCGCGGCTCTCGGCATCCACCACGGTCACCCTGTGGCCCTCGGCGGCCAGGGCCTGGGCGGTGGTGAGGCCGGTCACGCCGGCGCCGAGGATCAGGACGCGCATGCCGCATTGGTGCGGTGCGGGGGGCGGGCGGTCAATGCCAGCGTCGCGCTGCGACGGGGCTGACGTCGCTCCGCGACGGGGCCAGCCCCCCTGCGGCTGGGGTTGTTGGCGCGACGCGCGGGGCTCTGTTATCTGGTCTCCATGTCATCATCCGCCCCGCGCCTTTCGGATGCCGAACTGCTGGCCCGCATGCAGTCCTTCCACTGGTGGCATTCCATCCCGCTGCGCCCTGGCCTCACCACCTTCGGCGGCAAGACCGAGCTGATCCTGGCCCAGGAGGAAGCGGCGCTGCTCGGCCCCTTCAACCTGGCCGGCCGCAGCGTGATAGATGTGGGCGCCTGGAACGGCTTCTTCAGCTTCGCCGCCAAGCGGCGCGGCGCGGCGCGTGTGCTCGCCACCGACAGCTACATCTGGAACCACCCGGTCTGGCGCGGGCGCGAGGCCTTCGAGCTGGCGCGGAACGAGCTGGGGCTGGAGATCGAATCCGCCCTGGTGGACCCGCCGGCCATCACCGAGGCGCTGGGCCAGTTCGACGTCGTGCTTTTCCTCGGCGTCTTCTATCACCTCTATGATCCCATCGACGTGATGACGCGGCTGCGTTCCATCACCCGCCAGCTGCTGGTGGTGGAAACCCATAGCGACCTGACGGATGATCCCCGGCCGGGCATGGTCTTCTACCCCGGCTCCATCCTCAACGAGGACGCGACCAATTGGTGGGGGCCGAACCCGGCCGCCATGCTTCATCTTTTCCTGCAGCTGGGCTTCACCCGCATCTTCTACCGGGACCACCCGACGCTCGGCCGCGCCCGCGGCATCTACGCCGCCTTCACCCCCGAAGTGGAGGACAACCTGGTGCTGCGCTTCGACGAGCATTGGCAGGATCTGGACGTGCCCGGCGCCATCGAAGGGCTGCTGTCCCGATGAGCGAGGCCGAGCTGCGCGCCGCCGTCACCGCCCATCGCTGGCTGCAAAGCCTGCGCCTGCGTGACACCCTGCTCACCGCCGGCCTGAAATCCGAAGCGCAATTGCGCGAGGAGGAGGCGGCGCTGTTCGATCCGCTGAACCTCAACGGCGCCCATGTGCTGGAGGTGGGCGCCGCCAATGGCGCCTTCAGCTTCGCCGCCCTGCGGCGCGGCGCGGGCCGCGTGCTGGCCACCGACCACCTGGCCTGGACGCTGCCGGGCAGCGATGCGCTCTCCGCCGCGCAATGGGCCGCGCATGCCATGGGCGTGGCGCTGGAGACCGACGCGCTCGACCCTCGCACCCTGACGGCTGGCTTCGGCAGCTTCCATGTGGTGCTGGCCACCGGCAGCTTCGAGCAATGGTTCAACCCGATCCAGGCGCTGCGCGGCCTGCGCAGCGTGACCAACCGGGTGCTGCTGCTGGAGACGATGCAGGACAAGCTGGATGACCCGCGGCCGATCATGATGGCGCAGAGCCAGAACCTGCCGATTGGCGGGCCGGAGGGCAGCTGGGTCTCCGGCTGGGCACCAAACCCGCCGCTGATGCTGCAATTGCTGACGGATCTCGGCTTCGACCGGGTGATGTATCGTCACCACCCCAGCCTCGGCCCGGCGCGGGGTCTCTACGCAGCCCTGCTGCCGGAAGCGCCGGAGGGTTTGCTGGCCGGCTTCAGCCCGCCCTGGACCAGCCTGACCCACCCGCAGGAATGATCAGCCGTGGATAAACACCGGGCAGGGTGAGGCCCGCAGCAGCCGCGCCGTGGCACTGCCGAAGATCAGCCGGCTGATCCCGCTCTCCTGGTCGGCGCCGAGCACGAGCAGCGCGGCCGGCAGGGACTGCGCCTCAGCCAGCAGGATGTCATGCGCGTCGCCGGTCACGGTGTAGCACTCGGCCTTCATGCCGTGGCGGGTGAGGTAGCGGCCCAGCGCCTCGGGCCTCGTCTCCTGGGCGAAGTCGAGCAGCTTCACCACCTGGCCCTGGGCGAGGCCCAGCAGCGCGAAGACATGCAGCGTGCGCATCGTGGCCAGGGAGCCGTCATGTGCCACCAGGATCGGGCGCTTCAACGCCTCGCCCGCGGCGAGGTGGCCGGGCGCCTCGGTGCCCGGCGGCACCACCAGCAGCGGGCGCGCGCCATCGCGCAGCAGCGCTTCGATGGTGGGGGAGAGGCCGTCATCGCAGGCCTCGCGCCCCAGCGTGCTGTCGCGGCCAATGATGATGAGGTCATGCGCGGCCCCTTCGGCGAGCAGCGCCGCCTCGGGCGCCTCCTCGCGGCGCACCACCTCGAAGGCGAGGTCACCCGCCAGGCTGCGCGCCTCGGCCAGCACCTGGGCGGCCTCGGCTTCCACCGCTTCGGCCAGCCTCTCGTTGCGGCGGCTGGCGAAGGCGCTGCCACCGAGCGGCACCGCCTCATGCGCGCCGCTGGTGTGCGGGCGGTCGAGCACGATCAGCGCCGTCAGCGCCGCACCGGTGCGGCGGGCCAGGGCGAAGGCGATGTCGCGCGCGGCGCAGGCGCCGGGGGTGTCATCAAGGGCGAGCAGGATGGAGCGGATCATACCTGCAAACTGGACTCGCCATGCGTGGCTTGCAAGTCAGCCCTGGTTTGACTTCGGCCGCCCCGCCGATCATCTTCGACCCATGTCCATGCACCCTTCCCCTCCGCGCGGTGGCCTGGCCGCCTGGCGCGCCTGGGTGGTTCTGCTGGACCCCGATCCATGCGGCCTGAAACGCGGCTGACGCCGCCGCCCAACCCACCGCAACCAGAGATCGAGGGGGCGCGCGAAAGCGCCCATGATTCCATGTCCGTCATTCTGTCCGCCGCGCCGCCCCGGCCGCGCGCCCAGTTTCCCATTTTCGTGGGGGCCGCCACCTGCGCCTTTGCCGGCGTCTGGATGTCCGTGCCGCTCGCCGCCGTCATCCTGACCGAACAGGGGGCCTCGCCCGCGCTGGTGGGGCTTTATGCCGCTTCCGTCTGGGTGGCGGCGCTGCTCACCGCCCCGGCCTCGCCCTGGCTGGCCGGCTGGGCCGGGGGGGCGCTGCGGCTGCACCAGGTGGCGGGGCTGACCTCGGCCCTGGCGCTGCTGGGGCTGGCCACCAATCCGCCCATCGCGCTCTGGTTCGTCTTCGGCGCGCTGCTGGGCATGGCCTCCTGCCTCACCTGGACCACGGCCGATGCCATCGCTGGCGCCATGGCGCCGCCGGGGCGCGAGGGGCAGTTCCTGGGCATCTACCAGACCTTCATCTCGGCCGCGATCGGCGGCGGGCCGGCGGTGCTCTGGCTCTCCGGCGTGCAATCGGGCGCCTTTGCCGCCTCGGCCGGGCTCATGGTGATGGGCTTCGGGCTGACGCTGCTGCTGCGCGAGGTGCCGGGCGCCGCGCCGCGCCGCATGCGCCTCTCCTGGCTGCGGCTGCGGCCGGTGGCCCTGATGATGCTGCCCCCGGCCGGGGCGGCCATGCTCTGCGGCGCGCTGGAGGGCACGGCGGGCGCGGTGTTTCCGGTGCAGGGGCTGGCGCTCGGCCTGGGCGCGGCCGCGGCGGCAACCATCGTGGTGGCCACGGGTTTCGGGAATATGCTGGCGCAATACCCGGTGGGCATGGCGGCGGACCGCTTCGGCACGCATCGCGCGCTGCTGGGCTGTGCCGTGGCGGTGGCGCTGGGCGCGCTGCTCTGGCCCTGGCTGGCGCCGGGCTGGGGCATCTGGCCGGTGCTGGCCATCTGGGGCGGGGCGGCGGGTGCCATCTACACGCTCGGCATGGTCCGCGCGGTGCAGCGCTTCGCAGGGCCGGCGCGGGCCTTGGGCATGGCCGGGCTGAACACGGCCTATCTGCTGGGCGGCGCGCTGGGCGCCCCGTTGGGCGGGTTGCTGCTGGAGGCGGTGCCCGGCTGGGGCCTGCCGCTCGCCGTGGCGGTGGTGGCCCTGGGCGGTGGCCTGGCCCTCAGCCTGGCGGCGCTGCGGCGCGGGGTATGATAGGCAAGAGGCCGGAATTGAGGGTTTGCATCATGCGTTGGTTTCTTCTGCTGCTGTTCGTCTCCACCGGCGCCCTGGCCCAGCCGGCGGCGCCGCCCGCCCAGGCGCGCCCCGCGCCTCCCCCCGCTGATTCCATCGCCGGGGTGGGAAAGGCCGGCTGGACGGTCGATGAACGCAATGGCTGCTGGGTCTGGAACCCCAACCCGCAGGTCGAGGAAATCGTGATCTGGAACGGCCTCTGCGAGGAGGGGCCGGCCCAGGGCGATGGCCTGCTGGAATGGCGCTTCACCGAGGGCGGCCAGCCGCGCGGCGAACGCTATGTCGGCGGCATGGCGCGCGGCCGCATGCATGGGCTGGGCACCTTCCTGGACGCCCAGGGCACGGTCTACCAGGGCGAATGGCAGGAAGGGCGCGAGAATGGCCTGGGCCTGCGCGTCTGGGTGATCGGCCGCTATGAGGGCCAGTGGCGCGACGGCAAGCGGCATGGCCGCGGCATCATGTTCTGGATCAACGGCAATCTCTACCGCGGCGAGTTCCGTGACGACCTGCCCGAAGGCCTCGGTGAGTATTTCAGCGTGGAGGGCGGCTGGTTCCGCGGCACCTGGCTGGCCGGCTGCTTCCGCGAGGGCGAACGCCAGGCCGCCATCGGCCGCCCGCTGGAGGAATGCCCTTAGGGGCTGCTGTTCAACCGCCCAGCAGCCGCACCAGCGCGTCATCCAGCAGGGGCCCGTCATCCCGGGCTTCCAGCGCGGCCTCGGCGAAGACGCTGTAGCCATCGCCGCCGCGCCGCAGGAAATTATTGGTGGCGACGCGATAGGCGCGCGGCGGGTCGAGCGGCGCCCAGGCACCATCCGCGCCGCGTATCTCCGCCACCACCACCCGGCTGCCGGGCGGGCGGGCGGCATCGGCGGTGAAGCGCAGCCCAGCCAACTGCGGGAAACGGCCGGAGGGTGCGGGCAGCCGCCCAAGCCCATTCTCCAGCGCTTCGATCAGCGCGGAACCGCGCAGCATCACCAGCGCCGTCGTATTGCCGAAAGGCAGGGCGGAGAGCACATCGCCCAGCGTCACCTCGCCCTCCGGCAGGCCGGCGCGGACGCCGCCGCCATTCTGCCAGCCGATCTCGGCCTCCACCGCGCGGCGCATCGCCTCGGCCACCAGCGCGCCGATCTCGCAGGGGGCGGCGCCGCAGCCGGCATTGCTGAGCGCCGCCGGCAGCCGCGCCACCACGCGCCGGCGGATCGCCTCCAGCGGCGCCGCCAGCTGCGCGACCAGCGCCGCCACCGCCCGGTCCTCGATGATATCAGCCGTCAATTCGCGCATCACCTGGGCGGAAAGCGCCACGCGCCCATCCGGAGCGAGGTCGAGATCGAGCCGCCCGAGGAACCGCCCATGCGCCCCCGCCTGGGCGATCAGCACGGGGCGGTCGGGCCCATCCACCACCACGGGCGGCGCCACCAGCGTGTGGGAATGCCCGCCGAGGATCACATCCACCCCCGCCACCTCGGCCGCCAGCCGGCGATCCGCGGCCAGGCCGAGATGCGAGAGCAACACCACCGTCGCCGGCCCCTCGCGCCGCGCTTCCCAGACGGCGCGGTTCGCCGCCTCCATCGGGTCGGTGAAGCGCAGGTTGGGCCCGGGCGAGGAAATGCCGGGCGTATCCGGCGTGGTCAGCCCCACCACCACCACGCGCATCGCCTCCCGCCGGAAGGCGATGGTGGGGCGGATTTTCCCCGCCAGCGCGGGCTCGGCCGTCGCATCGAGATTGGCGGAGAGGACCGGGAAAGGAACGGCGGCGATGTAGCGGGCCAGCACCTCCGGCCCCAAATCGAATTCGTGATTGCCCAGCGCGAAGGCCTGGACCCCCCAGCCGCGCTGCACCTGCGCCTCGGCCTGGCCCTCGTGATGCGCGAAGAACAGCGTGCCGAGGAAGGCATCACCCGCCTCCAGCAGCAGCGCGGCGCGGCCCTCGGCGCGGGCGGCCTCCCGCGCCTCGGCGATGGCGGTGGCCATGCGGGCCGAGCCGCCGAAGCAGGTCTCGCCAACCCGGCATGCGGCGGAGGTGGCGGCGATGGGCTCATGCCGGCTGTGGAAATCATTGAGGTGCAGCAGGGCCATGCGCGTGGTGGCCTGCGCCTGGGCCGGGCGCAGCGCCGGGGCGGCCACCAGGGTGGGGAGCAGGGCGGGCAGGGCACGACGGCGGAGCATGGCGGGTCCCGGATTGGCGGCTCATCTGCGGCCGAAACCCATCTTCATGCAAGCCGGATGCGCATGACGCCTTTTCTGCCCTTGCCATGCCATGTTTGGAGGTGAAGGGTAGCACCTCCCTCGGTTGGTTGCGTCGCTTGCAGGTCTATCTGCCCATCGCCGAAATGAGCGTGGATGCCCTCATGCTGGTGGGCATCGGTTTTGTCGTGGGCTGGCTTTCGGGCCTCTTCGGCGTGGGCGGCGGCTTTTTGCTGACGCCGGTGCTGATGCTGATCGGCATTCCCTCCACCGTCGCCGTTGCCTCGGGCGCCAACCAGACACTGGGCGCCTCGGTCTCGGGCCTCATCGCCCAGGCGCGGCGGCAGAATGTGGATTGGCAGATGGGTGGCGTGCTGGTCGCGGGCGGCCTGGTGGGCAGCGTGGTGGGCGTGCAGATCTTCGCCCTGCTGCGCCGCGCGGGCCAGGTGGATGCGGCGGTCGCCATCTTCTACGTGGTGGTGCTGGGCGCCGTGGGCAGCCTGATGATGATGGAGAGCCTGCGCGCCATCCGCCGCCGCTCCCGCGCGCAGCCGATGCGGCGGAGCAATCATTCCTGGGCGCATGGGCTGCCGCTCAAGATCCGCTTCCGCAAGAGCCGCCTCTACATCTCCATCATCCCGCCGCTGCTGGTCGGCTTCGTCATCGGCATCCTCTCGGCCATCATGGGCGTGGGCGGCGGCTTCATGCTGGTGCCGGCGATGATCTACATCCTCGGCATGCCCACGGCGGTGGTGATCGGCACCTCGCTGTTCCAGGTGGTCTGCGTCACCGCCTCGGTCACCTTCCTGCAGGCCATCCAGGTGGGCGGCGTGGACATCGTGCTGACCTTGCTGCTGCTGCTGGGCGGCGTGGCCGGGGCGCAATTCGGCGCGGCCATGGGCGGCAAGCTGCGCGGCGAGGAAACCCGCGCCCTGCTCGGCCTGCTGGTGCTGGCGGTGGCGGGCTCGCTTCTTTGGGACCTGTTGCGCGTGCCGGAGAATCTGTTCTCCGTGGGGCCCGCCTGGTGAGGGTGTTTTGCGCCCTCAAGCGCCCCGCGCCGCAGGCGCGCGTCCCGCGCGACGCGCTCCCTCCGGTCGCTGGGCTTACGGCCCTCAGCCATGTTGCGCTGGCGGGTCACTCATGGCGTGGCCGCCAGCCGCTTTACGGCCGGATTCTTGGGGCATGGCTCCTGGTCCTGGCTGGGGTGGTCTGGTCTGGCAGCGCGCTGGCCCAGCCTTCCGAGCTGGTCGCGCGCCTCTCCACCGAGCGCGTGGCCATCACCACCGCCTTCGTGGGCGAGAGCATCCTCGTCTTCGGCAGCACGGAGGAGGCGCTGGGCCCGGGCGGCGACGAGGTGATCGTGCTGGCGCGTGGCCCCTCCCGCCCCTTCGTGGTGCGCCGCAAGGTCGAGGTGCTGGGCCTCTGGTTCAATGGGCCCTCGGCGCGCTTCGAGAATGTGCCGGGCTTCTACGCCGTGGCCGGCACGCGCCCCGCGGCCCTGCTGCTGCCCGAGGAGATGCGCCGCGCCCGTGGCATCGGCCTGGGCACCCTGCCGCTGGTCTCGACCGGCGCGCGCGCGCCCGGCTTCCGTTCCGCCCTGGTGGAGCTGAAGCGCTCGGCCGGCCTCTGGCAGGAGGATGCGCAGCCGATCGAGATTGCCGGCTCCCGCCTGTTCAACCTGCGCCTGCCCCTGCCCTCCACCGTCCAGCCCGGCAGCTACCAGGTGGAGGTGATGCTGGTCCGCGCCCGCCGCATTATCGCGACAGAGCAGCTGGGCTTCATCGTGGAGCGCGTGGGCACCGCTGCCGAAATCGAAAGGCTCGCCCGCGGGCAGCCGGCGCTCTACGCTCTGCTCTGCATCGTGCTGGCGGCCCTGGCGGGCTGGCTGGGCTCGGTGCTCTTCCGGAGGAGCTGATGCCCGAACTTGCCGCCGAACGTGCCCGGCGCGACCGCGTCTTCCTGGTGGTGGTGGATGACAGCCCCGAGCGCGCCGTCGCCCTGCGCTATGCCGCCCTGCGCGCCGCCAAGTCGGGCGGGCGGGTCGCGCTGCTGCGCGTGATCGAGCCGGTCGAGCAGAGCGAATGGGCCGGCATCGGCGCCATGATGGCCGAGGAGCAGCGCGAGGAGGCGGAGGCGATGCTCGCGGGCCTTGCCGCCCAGGTGCGCGAGATCACCGGTGGCCTGCCCATCCTGATCACCCGCGAGGGCAAGGTGGCCGAGGAGCTGCTGGCCCTGCTGGAGGAGGATCCGCGCATCTCCATCCTGGTGCTGGCGACGGCCGCGAATGCCAAGGGGCCGGGGCCGCTGGTCACGGCGCTGACCGGGCGCCTCGCCGCGCGCATGACGGTGCCGATGACGGTGGTGCCCGGCGGGATGAGCGATGCGGAGCTTGACCGCGTGACATGAGGCGGCGCGTTCTGCTGCTGACCCTGGCCGGTTGCGCCACGCTGCCCGCGGCGCCGGGCTGTGGCCTGGCGGCGGAACCCCGCGCCTGGTTGCTGGATGCCGGCTGGCACACGGAGATTGGCCTGCCGCCCGCCGCGCTGCCCCCGCGCTTCTCCAGGGAATTTCCGGGCGCGGCGCTGATCTTCCTGGGCTTCGGCAAGCGCCATTTCATGCTGGCCGAGGCGCCCGGCCCCGCCGAATGGCTTGCCGGCCCCTTTCCGGGCGAGGCCGCGCTGCAGGTGACCGCCTGGCCCGGCCCGCCCGCCGGCGCGCTCGCGCTGCCCATCGCGGCGGGGGGGATGGCGACCCTGGCCGCGGCGCTGGAGGCAAGCTTCGCGCCCGGCCCCGCGCTGATCGAGGCGCGCCCCGGCCGGCGCTTCTACGCCGCCGCGCGGGGCTACCACCTGGGCTATACCTGCAACACATGGACGGCGGAGATGCTGGCCGCCGCCGGCCTGCCGGTGCGCCCGGAAGGGGTGGTGCTGGCGCGCGGCGTGAGGGCGCAGGCCGCCGCGCTGCCCGGGGCCTGCCGCGCCCCCGCAAGGCCCCGCATGGCCTGACGCCTTTGCCCCGGAAGGTTTGCCAAAGCCCCCGCGGAGGGGTAAGCCCTGCCGCATGAAGCCCGCTGAAATCCAGGCCGTACAGGCCCATCTCCGCAAGCTGCTTGGCAGCTCCAACCTCATGATTCGCGCCGCCGCCACGCGCAACGGCCCGGTGGAAGTGCTGGCCGGGGCCGAGACCATCGGCACCGTGGACCGCGATGCCGAGGATGGCGAAGTGACCTACCACGTCACCATCTCCATCCTGGCGGAAGACCTCCCCAACCTCTGAAATTTTCCCCGGGAAACCCCGGGGCGTTATCTTGATTTTCAGTAATTCCTGAACATACTGATGTTCATGGACCTGCCCCCCGCCACCGCCGCCTTCGTTCTCCATTTCGGTGAGATGGGCTCCCGCTGGGGCATCAACCGCACCGTGGGGCAGATCTACGCCCTGCTCTTCCTCTCCGACCGCCCCCTCTGCGCCGATGACATCGTGGCGCAGCTGGGCTTCTCCCGCTCCAATGTCTCGATGGGACTGAAGGAGCTGGAGACCTGGCGCCTCGTGCGCCTCCAGCACCTCCCCGGCGACCGGCGCGAGCATTTCACCACGCCCGAGGATGTCTGGCAGATCGTCCGCATCCTGGCCGAGGAGCGCCGCAAGCGCGAAATCGACCCGACGCTCTCCCTCCTGCGGGACGTGCTGATGCAGAAGCCCGCGACCCGCGCGGACGAGCATGCCCAGGGGCGCATGGAAAGCCTGATGGAGGTGATTTCCCTTCTCACGGGCTGGATGGATGATGTGAAATCCCTCCCCGATGAACGCCTGATCGCCCTGTTGAAGCTGGGCGGCCGCGTCGCCCGCGTGCTGGAGGCGACGGACCGCTTCCAGGACATCGTCACCCGCCGCAAGCGCCCCACGAAAGAGGCATAAATCATGGATCCGATCATCCTCGCCCGGATGCAGTTCGCGGCGAATATCTCCTTCCACATCCTGTTCCCGACCATCACCATCGCGCTCGGCTGGGTGCTGCTCTTCCTCAAGCTGCGCTTCGACAAGACCGGCGATGCCGCCTGGATGGACGCCTACAAGTTCTGGGTGAAGGTCTTCGCGCTCAGCTTCGCGTTGGGTGTCGTTTCGGGCGTCACCATGTCCTTCCAGTTCGGCACCAACTGGCCGGGCTTCATGGAGCGCGTGGGAAATGTCGCGGGGCCGCTGCTGGCCTATGAGGTGCTGACGGCCTTCTTCCTGGAAGCGAGCTTCCTCGCCGTCATGCTCTTCGGCTATGGCCGTGTGCCCAACCGCATCCACACACTGGCCACGCTGCTGGTGGCGGGCGGCACCAGCGCCTCGGCCTTCTGGATCATCGTGCTCAATTCCTGGATGCACACGCCCACCGGCTACGAGATCCGCGAGGGCGTGGTCCACGCGACGGACTGGATGGCGATTATCTTCAACCCCTCCATGCCCTATCGCCTGGCGCATATGATGCTGGCCTCGGGCCTCACCGTCGCCTTCCTCATGGCGGGGCTTTCGGCCTGGCGCTGGCTGCGCGGCGACCATTCCCCCGGCGTGGTGCGCGCGCTCAAGACCGGCGTGGTGCTGGGCGCCATTCTCATCCCCATCCAGATCTTCGCGGGTGACATGCACGGGCTGAACACGCTGAAGCACCAGCCGGCGAAGATCGCCGCCATGGAGGGCATCTGGGAGACGGAGCGCGGCGCCGGCCTGCGCCTCTTCGCCATCCCGGATGCCGAGACGCGCAGCAACCGCTACGAGATCGAAATTCCGAAGCTGGGCTCGCTCATCCTCACCCACACGCTGGATGGCGAGATCCGCGGGCTGAACGAATTCATCGGCGAGCACCCGCCCGTGGCGCCCGTGTTCTTCGCCTTCCGCATCATGGTGGGCATCGGCATGCTCATGCTGCTCGTCTCCTGGTGGGGTGTCTGGGTGATCCGCAAGCGCGGCATCACCCCCTGGCTCGCCCGCGTCCTGGTGGGGATGACCTTCTCCGGCTGGGTCGCGACGCTGGCCGGTTGGTACGTCACCGAAATCGGCCGCCAGCCCTGGCTCGTCACCGGCATCCTCCGCACGGGCGAGGCGGCGGGGCCGGTCGCGGCCACCACCATCCTCGCCTCCTTCATCATGTACCTGGCGCTGTATGGGGCGCTGCTGCTGGCCTATATCCTGACGCTGATGCACCTGGCCCGCCGCCCCACGGCGCCCGAGCCGGAGGAACTGGGCGGCCGCGATCCCCTCAAGCCCCTGCCGGCGGAGTAGCATCATGGAAACGCTCCCCGAAGGCGCCTGGCTGCCCATCACCTTCGCGGTGCTGATGGCCGTCTCCATGCTGCTTTATGCCGTGCTGGATGGCTTCGACCTCGGCGTCGGCATCCTGCTGCGCAACACGCCGGAGGAAGCGACGCGGGACCGCATGGTGGCCAGCATCGGCCCCTTCTGGGACGCGAACGAGACCTGGCTGGTGCTGGGCGTCGGCCTGCTGCTGGTGGCCTTCCCCGCGGCGCATGGGCTGATCCTGACCGCCCTTTATATTCCCGTGGCGCTGATGCTCATGGGGCTGATCCTGCGCGGCGTCGCCTTCGAGTTCCGCGCCAAGGCGCCGGCGCCGCAGAAGCCGCGCTGGGATGCCGCCTTCCAGTTTGGCTCCATCCTCGCGGCCTTCAGCCAGGGCTGGATGCTGGGCAGCTATATCCTTGGCTTCGCCGAGGGCTGGTTCGCCTTCGGCTTCGCCATGCTCACCGGCGTCTTCACCGTCGCGGCCTATGCGCTGATCGGCGCCTGCTGGCTGGTCTGGCGGGGCGAGGACGCCTTGCAGCAACTGGCCGCGCATTGGGCGCGCCGGGCGCTCTATGTGAGCTGGGCCGGCGTGCTGGTGGTGAGTGCGGCGACGCCCATCGCCAGCCCGCGCATCTTCGAGCGCTGGTTCAGCCTGCCCGAGATGCTGGGCCTCGCCCCCATCCCGCTTGCCACCGGCGGTCTCTTTCTGCTGCTGCACATCTTCCTGCGCCGCTTCCCGCGCGCCGACCACAGCCTGGACTGGGTGCCCTTCGCCGCCACCGCCGCGATTTTCGTGCTCTGCTTCCAGGGCCTGGCCTACAGCTTCTGGCCCTATGTGGTGCCCGAGCGCCTGACCATCTTCGAGGCCGCGAGCGCACCGGAATCGCTGATCATCATCCTGGTCGGCGCGCTGGCCGTGCTGCCGATGATCGGGCTCTACACCTTCTTCATCTGGCGCATCTTCGGCGGCAAGGCGCAGGAACTGAAATACTACTGAACCGCGGCGCCCGCTCAGGCACGCCGGATCCCCGGATCGGAGCGCGCGGCCAGCACGAGCTGCCGGTCCAGCCGGGTGAGGCGCCGGAGTTCCACCATGATCGCGGGCGTGACCTGCTCCCGCGGCAGGGCCTCGTGGAAGGGCGAGGCATCATGCGCGGCATTCACGCGTGGCAAGGGGCCGGGCCGCATGCCGAAGACCGCCGCCACGCGATCATGCACCCTTTGCAGCGACCCGATCTCTCCCACGCAGTCGAAGTGCCGGAGGGCGGTGAAGGCGGTGGCGAGGAGAGTCTCCGGCGCCATGCGGTCACGCCCTTCCGAGGTGAGCGTCCCGAAGCCGCCGGCGACCGGCATGGCATCCCCCGCCAGGTGGCAGACCATGGCATTGTCGATCGAGGTGGTGACCTCGACCTCCTCGGAACGGAGAAAGCCGAGCAATCCCCGCTCCCTTGCCAGGCGCGGGCCGAGGAGGTCATGTTCGGCGATGACGCCCGGGCGGAAACTGCGCCAGTATTCGAAGAGGGAGAGCACGCGCTCGATCGGGTCGCGCAGCACGGTCACCAGGAAGCGCGGCTGCGGAATGCTCCAAAACTGGTCGAAGCGAAAATGACCGGAGAAGAAGCGGTAGGCCGCGATCTCCTCCGGGCGGTATTCGTGCAGGCGCGCGAAGCGCTCGGGGCAGATCTCGGCCAGGCGAAAGGTGAGGGACCAGGCCTGATGCAGGGTGGTGCCGCCGGTCCGGGGCAGATGGAGGAAGACGAGCCTTGGGGCGGCAGCGCGGTTCGGCCGATCCTTCATTCCGCCGCAGGTTAAGGGCGCCGGACCCGCCCTGCAATGCCGCCTGGCAGCCTAAACGGCGCGGAGTTCACCGCCCCATTCGCGCAGCAGGGCGGCAAGCGCCGCGCTGTCCGAGCTGGAAACCAGCACATCCGGGCGCAGCAGGCGCAACAGCTCCTCGCCACCGCGATCCGCGCCGATGGCCACCAGATCCACCTCCGGCCGCGCCGCCATGAGGCCCGCCATCTCACCCTCATCCTGCACGCCGACCAGCAGGCGGTCGCACCAACGCCGGGCCTGCTCGGTCATCGCCTCGGGGCAGGGCGCGCCATTCACCTGCAACAGGCCGATGCGCCAGCCGCGATGGCGCCAACGCTCGATCACCTCGGCCGCCAGCGGCAGGGAGACGAGCTTGCGCGTGGCACTGCGGCCTGGCGTCAGGCCTTCGAGCAATTCCTCGGCGCGGACCGGGGCAATGCCGGATTTGCGGCTGACAATGCCCAGTGCCAGCGCCGCGAGCCGTGCGACGGAAGCCAGCGAAAGCCCCGTGGCCAGGCCCGCCGCCACCACGGCCACCACGGCATCGCCGCCGCCGGCGGGGTCATGCACCTCGGAGGCTTCGGCGCGGAAATGGCGCACCGTCTCGCTGCCATCGGCCTCGCGTTCCACCAGCGTCAGGCCATCGGGCGCGCGGGGGACGAGGACGGCGCGGAAATGATGGGCACGCAGCAGGGCGCTGGCAGCGAGCGCCACGCTGGCTTCGTCATGCACGGGCATGCCGGTGGCGCCGGCCAGTTCCTCGGGCTCGGGGATGATGAGGTCGGCGCCGGCGAAGCGGCCATGGTCGCCGCCCTTGGGGTCCACCACCACCCGGCGATTGGCCGCCTGGGCCGAGGCGATGAGCCGGGCCGGGATATCGCCGGCCAGCACGCCCTTCTTGTAGTCGGAGAGGACCAGCGTCGTCGTCGCCGCCACGGCGTCGGAGGCGATCTTCACCAGCCGGTCCGCCAGGCGCGGATGAATGGGAGCCGCCTGTTCGCGATCGGTGCGCAGCAGGTGTTGGCCACCCGAGAGGAAGCGCGTCTTGGTCGTCGTGGTGCGGCCGCCCTGGACCAGCAGCCAGGGCTCCACGCGCGGCTGGCCGCCGATCAGCCCGGTCAGGTCGCTGCCGGCCGTGTCATCGCCCACCACCGAGACGAAGGCGACGGCAGCCCCCAACGCCGTCAGGTTGCGGACCACATTGCCGGCGCCGCCTGGCAGCGCCACCTCGCGCTCCACGGTCAGGACGGGAACCGGCGCCTCGGGGCTGATGCGCGACACGCTGCCATAGATGTAGCGATCCACCATCGCATCGCCAACCACAAGGACGGCGCCCCGCGCCAGCGCCCGGACCGCATCCGAGAGCTGCGCCGGCGTTACTGCGTCACGTCCTTTGGGCCCGGGGGGAAAGCTGGATGACATCTGCAGATGGGGTAGCCCACCGAGGGGGGGCAGAGCAACAGAATGTGACATGCGGGTGATCCGCCCTGCCTAAACTTTGGTTAAGGGTTGTGCGGTAAGTGTTTTTGCTGGCGCAGGAGGTGCCAGACCATGCCGATCACCCAGGAGTTCGCACGGCCCCCAGCGGGCGCAATCGGCGCATGAAGGCCAAGGCGCCGGATTGGCGGGCGGCCTTGGCCAGCATGCCCCCGGGCGGCATCGCCGTCTTCCAGCCCGCCGAGGTGCCGCTGGCCCACCGCCGCGTTGCCCGTGCCTTGCTGGAGGAGGCGGCGATCCTGGGCGGCGGCCAGGTGATCGGCTTTCCCGGCGGGGACCTTCTGCTGGGCAGCGCAGCCGGGCCAGGCCAGCGGGCGGCCCAGGCGATGGGCGGGCTGACCGGTACCGCGCCCGCCAGCTTTCCCCAGCCGCAGGGCCAGGCTGCGGTCATCGCGCTCTGCGAGGCCGCGGCACAGGCGGCCCCGCCCGCCAGCTGGAGCCTCGCCGCACTGGAAGCCCATTGCGCCCAGGCCCCTCTGGAGGAAGTGGCGCGGCTCAGCTTTTTCCAGGCCGGCGCTGGCGGCGTGCCCGTCGCCCAGCGGCTGGGCCCTGCACCGCTCGGCCTGGACGAGCCGGAGCTGGAGGCCATGGCGCGGGATTGGCTCTGCCGGCGCATTCTCGCCGCCCTCACCCACCCGACGGAGCGCGCCCGGCTGCCGGTTCTGCGCCCCGGGTTGCGCCTGATCCTGGACCTTCCCCTGGGGGGGCTGAGCCAGGGGGCGCCGATGCGGGCGGGCGCGGCGGACGACCCGCATGGACCCATCGCGCTGCTGCCGCTGGCCTCGCTCGCCGATCCCCCCGCGTTCGCCGGCATGGCCGAGGGGCTGCGGCAGGGCGGCTGGACGGTCGGGCTCCTGGCCACCGATGCGGCGGCCTTCGAGGCCGGGCTGGCGCCGGGCCTGCTGCTCGCTGCGCCGGCTGGTGCCACGCAGCCCGGTGCCATGCCCCCCCTGGCGCGCCCGGCCGGGCTGATCGCGCTGGGCCGCCCTGCCCCCGCCTGGTGCCGCGGGCCCGGCATCCTGCATGAGGGCTTCGCATGAACATCCTGGCCCAGCCCGATGCCCTCTGGGAGGGCAGCGCCGCGCTGCGCGATGCCACCGCGCTGGCTACCCTGGCGCGGGATTGCGTGACCTCCGGCGTGGAGCGGCGCGCCCTGCATGTCCGCCTCTCGCTGGTGCCGGCCCGGCTGCGCGAGCCGCGGCATGAGCGCCTGGTGCGGGAGGCGCTGGCCCCCATGCTGCGCCCGACGCGCGCGCGGCTTTACGAGCTGCCGGGCGGGGACCTGGTCGCCCTGGCCCCGCCGCCGGGCGAGCATCTGGACGAGGTGCGCCGCAACCTGGCCCGGCTGCTGCCGGAAATCCCGGCCGAGACGCTGCTGCCCGTACTGCGCCTGCCGGCCGAGGCGGCGCGGCTGCTCACCCTGGTGGAAGCGTCGCTCGGGCTGGATGCGGCGCCGCCCGTCGCCAGCCCGCCGCGCAGCGACGCCCCGCCGCCCAGCGCCGCCGAGCTGGATGCGGCGCAGCGCGCGCTGGCCACCGCCAACCTGACGGCCTTCCTGCGCCGCCAGGGCATCTGGCGGCTGCGCCCGGGCGATGAGCAGCCCCAGCCGATCTGGACCGAGTTGCGGCCGCATCTGCCCGACCTGGCCGCCGCCCTGCTGCCGCGCCGCAACCTGGAGGCCAGCCCGCCGCTGGCCCGCCGCTTCCGCCAGGCGGCCGAGCGCCGGATGCTGGCCGAGCTGGCCATCCCGCAGGAGGCCCGCGGGCTGGGCGATGCCTGCCTGCCGCTGGCGCTGGGCAGCGCTCTGGAGGCCGAGTTCCTGCGGCTGGATGCGGCGCTGGGCCCGCATGGGCGGGCGCGGCTGCTACTGGCCGTGCCGGCGGGCGATTGGCTGGCGGATCCCGGCGGCTTCGCCTTGCTGCAACGGCTGTCGCTGCAGCGCGGCTGGACGCTGGCGCTCGACGAGCTGGAGCCTGCCGTGCTGCGCCTCTGGCCCGGCGCGGCGCAAGGCCATGCCATGCTTCGGCTGCGCTTCCGGCCGGAGATGCTATCGGCCGACGCCGGCGCCCGCGCCAGCCTGGACGCGGCCCTGCCGGAGGATCGCGAGCGCGTGATTCTCACCGGCGCCGAAACGCCCGCCGCCATCGCCTGGGGCTGGCAGCGCGGCATCACGCGATTCATGGGCCGCGTGCTGGAAGCACGGTAAGACGTGGGTGCTGGAAGCACGGTAAGACGTGGGTGCTGGAAGCACGGTA
>NZ_JAIEQY010000166.1 GCF_019747315.1 Roseococcus sp.
CTCCGCCTCCTGCGGGGCATGCCCCTCGGCGGCCATTGCGAAATCCAGCAGGCGGTGCGTGTAGTCGAAGGTCGGTCCCAGCACCTGGCCGCCGGGGAGGTCCTTGTAAGTGGCGCTGATGCGGCGCTGCACGCGCATGGCACCCGTATCCACCGGCTCGCAGGCGGCAAAGCGCGAGAGGGTGTTGCGATAGGCGCGCAGCAGGAAGGCGGCCTCGATCAGGTCGCCGCGCGCCTGCTGGATGGCGAGTGCGGCGAGGCCGCGGTCATGGCAACTGCCCTCGGCCATCACGCGGTCCACGGCGAGGCCGAGCTGCTGCTCAATTTGCCGGGGCGTGAGCGCGGGCAGCGCCTCATCGCCGCGCCGGCGTTCGGCGAGCCAGGCATGGGCAGCCTCGATCGCGGCTTCGCCGCCCTTCACCGCGACATACATCAGACGGCCTCCGCGATGCGGGTGGGACGCGGCAGGGCCGCGAGGTGGCTGCCGGCGCAGAGGATGAGGTCAACCCCGCGCGGGAATTGCGCGCGGTTGGCGGACCATTGGGTGGGGAAGTCGCCCGGCAGGCCGTGGGCGGCAAGGCGATGCTCGTGCTCGATGCCCGGGCCGGTCAGGCGCCAGCCGGCGGCGTCATCCAGGGTGGCGATCTGCAAGATCAGCGTGGCGCTGTCCTGCGGCGTCTCATCGCTGCCCTGGTTGAGCGCGGCGAGCCGCGGCATGAGCCCGAGCGCCAGGGCGAATTGTGCCTGCGCGAGGGCGACGAAGGGCGCGCCGGTGTGAAAGGCGATCCAGTCCCGCGCCTCGCCCGTCGCATCGGTCCAGAGGGGCGTCTCCGAATCGGCTAGCGTTAGCAGCGCTGCTGCGGCGGCGGGTTCCAGGCCTGCCGGCAGGTCATGCAGCACGGCGCACGCCTGAATGCGGCCGGGCCGGGCCATGGCATTCATCAGTGCGGAGAAACCCTCCTGCGCACCGAAGACGGTGTCGGGGAAGCCGGGCTTCATCGCATGGTCGCCAGGGTGGCGAAGCGGACTTCCGTGGCCGCGGCGCGTCGCGCGGTCAGGGCCGCAGCCTCCTGCTGGCGTTGCCGCAGTGGCGTCACGATCTCGGCCAAAAGCATCTCCTGCCATTCCGGCTGCTGCAGGCAGGCATCCAAAAGCGCGGCCAGTTCTGCCACGCGGCGGTCGCGCCCCAGGCGCCAGCAATGGCCCAGTGTCCCATTCTCCAGCGTGACGGAGCAGCGGGTGATGGTGGCCTCGCCAAGGTTGAAGGCCGCGCCATCGCCGCCGGCGCGGCCGCGCAGCATGGTCAGTCCGATTTCGGGGCCGCGGATCACGCGGTGGGCGGGCAGGGGGGAGGGAAGGTCCTGCAACTCCTCGGCGCTGGCGCGGGCGAGGATGGCCATCCATTCGGGGCGGGTCATCATTTGTCTAGACAGCTATACATCCGCCCGTCTATGGTCAAGTTGTTATTGCCACCCCGGAGCCGCTTCTTGGTTGAAACTTCCGTGACGTTCGCAGGGGCGCCGCTGGACCGCGGCGCCGGTATCGCGCTCTGGCGCCAGATCGGTGCGGCCATCGAGGCCGCGATCCGGCAGGGGCACCACGCCCCCGGCCAGCGTCTGCCCACCGAGGCCGAGCTCGCGCAACTCTTCCGCGTGAACCGCCACACCATCCGTCGCGCCATGGAGGAGCTGGAATCGCGCGGCGTGGTGCGGGTCGAGCAGGGGCGTGGCAGCTTCGTGGCCGAGGATGTGCTGGACTACCCGCTCAACGCCCGCACGCGTTTCAGCGAAATCATCCGCGCGCAGAATCGCGAGCCTGCCGGTCGCATGCTTCGCCTGACCGAAATCCCGGCGGATCCGCGCATCGCCGAGCTCCTGGAAATCCGCCGCGGCCGCCTGGTGGTTCTGGCCGAGCGGATCGCCATGGCGGATGGCCGCCCGGTGGCGCTCGGCGCGCACCATTTCCCGCAGCATCGATTCCCCGGCATCATGGCGCTGCTGCAGGAGAATTCCTCAATCACCCATGCGTTGGCCGCTTGCGGCGTGCCGGATTACCGCCGCCGCTCGACCCGCATCACCGCCCGCATGCCCAGTGCCGAGGAGGCGGAAGTCTTGCAGCAATCGCGCAGTCGCCCGGTGCTGGTCAGCGAGGCGGTGAATGTGGATGGTGCCGGCAAGCCGGTGGACGCGACGGTCACGCGCTATGCCGCCGGCCGCACGCAGATGGTGGTGGAGTCCTGAACATGTCGTGGAAGATCACGGGCGGCCAGGTGCTGCGCGACGCACGTCTGCAACCCGGCACGGTGGCGCTGGCCCTGGGCCGCATCGCCGAGGAGGCGCAGGGCGCCCGGCAGTTTGACGCGACCGGCCTGCTGGTGCTGCCCGGCATCGTGGACATCCATGGCGACGCGCATGAACGCGCCCTGCAACCTCGCCCCAACGTGGATTTCCCCGCCCCCTTCGCCCTGCGCGACGCGGCGGCGCAATGCCTCGCTTCGGGCATCACCACGGCCTATCTCGGGGTGACCCTCTCCTGGGAGCCCGGCCTGCGCTCGCTGCCCGCCTTCCTCGCCACGCTGGAGGCTCTCAAGACCCCGCCGGATGGCCCGGAACTGCGCGTCCATCTGCGCTTTGAGGCCGATAACTTCGGCGCCGAGGCCGATGCGGTGGCGGCCATCGCCGCGGGCCAGGTGCATCTGCTGGGGTTCAACGACCATACGCCCAGCATCGTGAAGAAGCTGAAGAACCCCAAGGAGCTCGGCAAATATGCCGGCCGCGCCGGCGTCAGCGAGGCGGAGATGGTCACCCTCGCCCAGGCCGCCTTCAGCCGCCGCGCCGAGGTGCCGGCGATGCGCGCCCGCATGGCGCAGGCGGCGCAGGCCGCCGGCATCCCCATGCTCAGCCATGACGACGCGACGCTGGAAGATCGCGCCCTGTTCCGCACCCTCGGCGCCGGCATCTGCGAATTCCCGATGGCCGAGAACGTCGCCGAGGATGCCCGCGCGGCGGGCGAGGCGGTGGTGATGGGCGCGCCCAATGTGGTGCGCGGTGGCAGCCATCTCGGCTGGGCCAGCGCCGCCCCCCTGGCCGAGCGCGGCCTCGTCACCGTCCTGGCGAGCGATTACCATTGGCCGGCGCTGCTGGCTGCGCCCTTCCGCATGGCCGCGCGCGGCGCGCTGGACCTGGCGGCGAGCTGGGCGCTGGTCTCCGCCAACCCGGCCGATGCGCTGGGCTTGGCCGATCGCGGCCGTATCGCCGAAGGGCTGCGGGGGGATCTGGCGCTGACCACCCCGGAAGGGGCGATGGCCGCGGTCTTCACCGGGGGGGAACTGGCCTGGATCGCCCCAGGCATGGCCGGGCGCCTCCAGGGCTGAGCGGCGGCCTACCGCGCCGCGGAGTCGGGCACGAAGACCGAGGTGGATTGCGGCGTCTCCGCTTCCTCCTTCGGCTTTTCCAGGATCAGGTAGATCCAGCCACCCGGCACGGGCAGGCGCAGCGTCCGGCGCTCCTTGTCGCTCTGGATCTTTTCCCAGGCTGGCAATTCCATTTGGCGCGTTCCCCCTGAATCGCTCAACCGCGCGGATCATGCCTTGCGGGCTTGCCGGTGGTCCAGGGGGGGCCATTCTAGACATCGAGCCAGGGACCGAAGGCGTGGCGCAGCTGCTCCATCGTCGCGGGGTCGGGCGCCGGGGCCAGCCCGCGCCTTGCGGCCAGCAGGGTTTGCAGCGCCAGGGCGCGGCCATCCGCCGGCGCGCGGCGGAGCGCCTCGGCCAGGTCCTGCTCGGCCGCCGCATCGCGCCGCGCCAGCAATGCCAAGCCGGCGCGGGCCGTGAAGGGCACGGGATCGCGCGGCCCGGCGGCGGCGATGGCAGCGGCCAGCGTGGTCCGCGCCGCCTCCAACTCGCCCAGGCGATGCAGGGTGAGCGCACGCTCAGCCAGGAGGTCGGCGCGGCCGGGCGCCTCGCGCAGGGCCTGGTCGTAGTCGCGCAGTGCGGCGCCGAATTCATCCAACGCGCGCCAGGCATTGCCCCGCGCCAGCAGCGCCGATGAATCCGCCAGGGCCGGGGTGGCAAGAAGCAATCCGGCCAGGATCATCCTTCGCATGGCGAAGCCTCCCTCCGGCCCGCATCCTGCGCGCCCGCGCCTCAGCCCCGCAAGGCGATTGCGCTGCCCAGCAGCAGCAGACCCGCGAAGAAGACGCGCTTGAACATCGCCTCGGAGAGCCGCCCGCGCAGCCGCGCCCCGAGCGCCTGCCCGGCCAGCGCCGGCAGCAGCGCCAGCGCCGAGGCCAGCACCAGCCGCGGCTCCAGCGCGCCCGCGCCGCCCAGCAGCGCGCCCAGCGCCAGCGTCGAAACCAGGAAGGCCAGCCCCAGGGCGCGCACCAGCGCATCCCGCGCCAAGCCGATGCCCTGCAGCCAGGGCACCGCGGGAATGACAAAGACGCCCGTCGCCGCCGTCAGCGCGCCCGTCGCGGTGCCGACCACGGCCCCCCAGCGCTCCGGCCAGGCCGGCCGCCAGGCCAGCAGCCCGAGTGCCCCATAGGCGGCCAAGGCCAGCCCCAGCACCGTGGCGCCATAGCGCCCGCCAAACCCGCCCCAGAGCAACCCGCCCAGCGCCGTGCCCAGCACCACGCCGGCCAGCATGGGCCAGAGCCGGCGCGCCATGCGCCAGGCCTCCCGCGCGGGGGCGATCTGCACGAGGTTGGTGACGAAGCTCGGCAGCAGCAGCAGCGCCGCTGCTTCCACCGGGCTCGCCAGCAGGCTCAGCAGCGCCATGGCGATGGTGGGCAGGCCGAGGCCAATCAGCCCCTTGCTGAAGCCGGCGAGCAAAAAGACAAAAGCGATCAGCGCAGAATCGATCATGGCCCGAGGCTACTCGCCCCGGGTTATGTGAAGCTTCGGCAAATGCCGAACTCAGGCGCATCGCTCACGCATCGGAGCGGTAGATCTCGATCATGTCGGCCAGCAGCTTCAGGGCTTCGTCGCGCGGGCGCTGGAAGGCGTTGCGGCCGACGATGGAGCCATTGCCGCCACCCGCATGGATCGCGCGCGCGGTGTCCAGCAGCGCATCGGCGCCGCCCATTTCCCCGCCCGAGAAGACCACGAGGCGACGGCCGCCGAAGCAGGCCTGCACCACATGGGCGATGCGGGCCGCGGCGTCCTTCACGTTCACCGGGTTCTGCTCATAGGTCTTCTTCGCCGCATCCAGCGAGATCGCCTCGGTCGGCGGCTTCACCTTGATGATGTGGGCCCCCATCAGCGCGGCCATGTGCGCGGCATAGGCGCAGATGTCGAGCGCCGTCTCACCCACCTTGTCCAGCATCGGGCCACGCGGATAGGACCAGACGACGACGGCAAGGCCGGCCGCCTTGGCTTCCGCCGAAAGCTCGCGCAGCTCTTCCATCAGCTCGAACTGGTATTCGCTGCCGGGATAGATGGTGAAGCCGATGGCCGAGCAGCCCAGGCGCAGCGCATCCGCCACCGTCGCGGTCACGGCCTGGTCCTTCGTGGTGGACAGGCTGTTGGAGCTGTTGACCTTCAGGATGGTCGGGATGGCGCCGGCGAAGGTCGCGGCGCCGGCCTCGATCATGCCGAGCGGCGCGGCATAGGCGTTCAGGCCGGCATCCAGCGCCAGGCGGAAATGGTAGCGCGGGTCATAGGCATCGGGGTTCGGGCCGAAGCTGCGCGCCGGGCCATGCTCGAAGCCCTGGTCCACCGGCAGGATCACCATGCGGCCGGTGCCGCCCAGGCGGCCCTGCATGAGGATGCGGGAGAGGTTGGCCTTGGTGCCGGGGTTGTCGCTCTCGTACCAGTCGAGAATCTGCCTCACCTTGCGCGTCAGCTTCATGGGGCGCTTCCTTTCAGTCTTGGCGGGCCGATTCGCCAGCCGCTTGCGGATTCGGGGGGTCGGGATCGGACCACGCGATCCAACCGTCGCGCGGGGTCTTAGGGCAGATCGAGCCAGCGTGAAAGATGGCAAACACCCTGCGGCTTGCGCAAATCCACCCGTGCGAGATCGAGCGCCGGCGGGGCTGCCGGCAGCAGCCGGGCGCCCAAGCCCACCGCCAGTTCCGCCAGCGCATCGAAGGCCGGGCTGGCAGGGTCCAGCACCACCTGGGGCAGGCCCGCGCGCAGCGCCGCCAGTGCATGGCCGGGCGCCCCCGCAGCATCCAGGATGGCCAGCGGCAGCGCCCCATGCGGCGCCAGCAGCGCCACGAAGCCCGCCACCCCCAGATACCCCGCGACCCCCGGCGCCGAGAGCAGCGCGACCGGCCGCCCCGCCGCGACCTCCAGCGTGGCGGCCACGTCGCGCGCCCCATGCACGATCACTGCCCGCCGCGCCTCTGGCGTGATGACCACCTAACGCGCCTCCGGCGCGATGACGGCCCGATGTGGTTGACCCTGGCCCGGCTGCATGCCAACGCTTTCCCATGGGCCGCGCTGCCGCGTCCAGCGCCCAGGAGCAGGAATTGGACTCGAACGACATCACCTTGCGCGCGGCCGACCGGCTGGAGGCCGCGCTGGAACGGCTGGCAGTGGTGCTGGAAGCCCGGCTGGCCGCGCCCCTACCCGTGCACCCCGCCATGCCGGACATGGTGCCCCGCGACGAGGTCGCGCAGCTTTCGGCGCGGCTGGACGCGGCGCTGGAGCGGCTGCGCGGCGTGCTGGGCGATGACGGCGGCACCGGGATCTGAGAGGGGAGGCTCCGATGGGCCAGGTCAATGTTCGCGTGAATGGCTACAACCACACCATCGGTTGCAAGGATGGCGAGGAGCAGCACGTCCAGGACCTCGTCTCCCAGCTGGAGGAGAAGGTGCGCGTCATCCGCTCCATGGGCGGGCAGTTCAGCGAGTCGCGCATGCTGCTGCATGTCGCGCTGCTGTTCGCCGATGAGGCGAATGACCTGCGCGTGGATCTGACGCGGCTGCGCAGCCAGGGGCCCGCGGCCCAGCACAGCGCGCCGCCGCCGCCACCCGCCGCACCCGACCCGCGCCTGGCCGAGCGCCTCTCGCGCATCGCCGAACGCATCGAAGGCATCGCGACCGCCATCGAGAAGAGCTGACCGCCCCACCGCCCTTCCTTGCTTTTCGGGCCGCGACGCCCTACCTCTGACGGGCGAGGCTGCCCGGTGCGTCCGGTCAGACATCCCCAGGGCCAATACGCATCTCCCGGGAACTGGCGCTGGTCGGGCCGTGGTCCGACTACCTGGTGCCCACCTGCTTATGGCAGGCCTTGGGAGGATGCAGGAACCAACGGCCAGGGTGGCTTCGCACCTCTTTCGCCACGCCGGCGCGGCCACGGACGCGGCGTTCATCGCACCCGCCAGCGCCGCAGGTCGCCCCCCGCCTGCTTCAGGAGCTTCCCGGCCAGCGCGAAGAACCCACGTGGCGCGCGCCACGGGTCGTCCAGGTGGCGCAAAACCAGCTTTTTGACGGATTCGGACAAAGCCGGATCGGGCAGGTGGTACTCGGCCGCCGGCAAGGCCGCGCGCATGCCCACCCCTTCGGCCAGGCGCTTGGCCAGCAGGACCGAGCCCAGGCAGGCCAGCCGCGACACCCGCCGCCAGGCGCGGCAAATCCGCTCCCTCAGGCTCGCGAACGCATCGCTCCTCGCCGCCACCAGCCAGGTGTCCAGCACGCCCTTGCGCATCCAGCGCCGCAATTGCCGCTGGGCCGCGTCCGGCTTGCCGAAGCGCGCGGGCATGTCCGCCCAGATGCAGCGGGACATGACCACATGGAAAATGCCGTCGAGGGTTCGGCGCCGCTCAGGCGCGGGCCGGCCGCCGCCGGGGATGAGGGGGGAGAGGAGGGCGTATTCGGCGTCGGTGAGGAGGGGCTGCATTGGCGCGTTATAGGAAAAAATGCAGGAACAAAGCAAGAAAATAGGCCTCCGGCGGCCGAGGGGCTGGCCCCTCGGAACCCGTGAATTAGGGTTGTGCATGATTTGGGGGGCGGGGTGTGCCATGTTGGGGCGAGCGTGGCTTTATTCTTCGTGCCGGCCTGGATCTGCCATCGGACATCCAGGCCCGGCTTTCCACCATCGCGGGCAGCGTCGGGCAACCGGAAGCCTGGGTGATGGAACAGGCGCTTGGGGGTTATCTGCTCCTCCAAGCCAGCCAACTTGGCGCCATCGCGGCTGGAATGAAGGCCGCCAATGCCGGCCAGGTGGTGCCGCATGATGCGGTCGTGGCCTGGGTCGACTCCTGGGACACCCGGGATGAGTGCCATCCCCACGGACCCTGAATAATCGGGGTCTGGGGCCTCTCGGCCCCAGCGGGTCCAGGGCAGCGCCCTGGCCTTTTCCCCAGAAACGTCACCCCGCCTTCGGCGCCGCCCTTTCCCGCGTGAAGCGAATGCTCACCCGCAGCCCCTGGCCGGCGGCGGATTCCACGGCCAGCTTCGCGCCTGCGTTCTGCCGCAGGGATTGCACGATCAGCGCGCCCAGCCGGCCTGAGGTCGGCCACTCCACGCCGGGCGGCAGGCCCACGCCGTCATCGCCGATGGTCACCTCGCAGCCTTCCGCATCCACCAGGCTGTGCAGCGTGATGGTGCCGCCCTCGCGCCCCACGAAGGCGTGCTTGAGGGCGTTGACCAGCACCTCGTTCACCACGAGGCCGGTGGGCATCGCCACGTTGATGGAGACGGGCCAGGCATCCACCTTGAGGTCCAGCCGGATGCCCTCGACGGCATGGGCCTGCATGACGGAGGAGGCGACCTGGCTCAGATAGGTGCCCAGATCGACGCTGTTGCCCATCGTCTCGACGGAGAGCGTCTCGTAGAGCAGCGCCAGCGCGCCGACGCGGCCGGCCAGGCGGTCCAGGCTGTCGCCCACCTCGTCATATTCCGCCTGGCGGCTCTCCATGCGGATGAGCGAGGTGATCATCTGCAGGTTGTTCTTCACGCGATGCTGCAATTCGCGCAGCAGCACGTCCTTCTCGCGCAGGCGGGTGCGCGCGGCCACGGCATCGGTGACGCGGGACGGCGCGGCGGGGGCGAGGGCGACGAGGCGAAACGCCGGCGTGCCATCCTCATCCTGGATGGTGTTGGACCAGGCATCGAGGATGACGGGCGCTGCCGACCCTTCGGCGGCGATCGTGAAGCTGCCCAGGTGATCCTCCCCGTCCTGGATGGCGTCACTGAGGCGCCGCTGATCCCCTTCGGCGCTGGCGATGGCCTTCAGCCCGCTCCAGGGGTGGTGCAGCAATTCGGCCGCCGGCTGGCCGGAGAGGCGCTCGAACTCCAGGTTCACATAGGTGATGCGTTCCTCCGGCTGCAGCTCCGCAACCGCGATGGCGAAGGGGATATGGTCGAGGAACTGCTTGAAGCGATCGCTGTCCAGCGCGCCGGCCAGGTTCGGGTCGTTCAGCAGCTCGGTCAGGGGCGGGTCGGGTTCGCCTTCGGTGGACATGGGCGTCCTTCTCATCGGGCGGCTCGCTGCGCGCGGCGGGCTGCCGCGGTGACAGCGAGCGCTGAAAGGGCCGCGCAGCCTTGTCCGGGGTTCAGGGCTGCGCGGCGCCTTGTGTGAACCCCCGCACGCCCAGCGTCAACGCCGCCTGGCCGTGGCCCGCGCGGCGGTGGAAGGCCGCCGCATGCCGCATGATGTCCGGGGCCTGAGCGGCGGCCCCGATCCGTCACCCGCGCCGGGCGGGTGACGGCGATGGGCCTGCTACAGCCAGATATTGGCTGCGGTGAGCAGCGCCGCATTCTCGAAGGTGACCTGGAAATCGGCCACGCCATTGCCGTCCAGATCGCCCGCCAGCACCCCGCCGGCATAGCGGAGCTGGCCGGCCTGATTGCTGAAGGAGGCGCCGCCGATCCAGGCGAATGCCTGGTCACCGGCGAGGGCGGCGTTGGTGTCCATCCGCCGCAGGTCGATGCGGTCGCCCTGGGCGGCGCTGAAATCGGCGATCACGTCGCCATCCGCATCCAGGCTGGAGATGAAGATGAAGCGATCGGCGTGCAGCCCGCCCTCCAGCCGGTCGGCGCCGAGACCGCCGGAGAGGCGGTCCTTCCCGTCCCCGCCGACCAGCGTGTCCTGCCCGGCGCCGCCGCCCATCGTGTCATCGCCGGCGCCGCCCTCCAGCCGGTTGGCGCCGGCATTGCCCTGGATGAGATTGGACAACCCGTTGCCCGTGCCGGTGAGATTGCCCGAGCCCAGGAGGAGCAGGCGCTCGAACTCCGCCCCCAGGGTCCAGCTCACCGCGGCCTGCACCTGGTCATCCCCGCCGCCGGCGAGTTCCAGCACCACGTCACCGGCCTGGTCCGCGACGTAGATGTCATTGCCGGCCCCGCCCTCCATGCTGTCGGCGCCCGTGCCGCCGACCAGCAGGTCATCGCCGCTGCCGCCGAGGAGGTGGTCCTGGCCGGCATTGCCCGCCAGCGTGTCATTGCCGGCATCGCCATCCAGGCGGTTGATGCCGACATTGCCGTCCAGCCGGTTGGCCAGGCCATTGCCCGTGCCGTCCAGGTTGCCGGTGCCGATCAGCAGCATGCGCTCGGTCTCCGCGGCTAGGGTCCAGCTCACCGAGGCCTTGACCAGGTCATTGCCGCCGCCGCCCAGCTCCACCGTGGTGTCGCCGGCATGGTCCACGACATAGGTGTCGTCCTCGTCGCCGCCCTCCATGCGGTCGGCGCCCTGGCCGCCATCGAGGGTGTCCAGCCCACTGCCGCCGAGCAGCCAGTCATTGCCGCCCAGGCCCGACAAGCGGTCATTGCCGCCCTCGCCGGAGATCACATCCTGGCCGTTGGTGCCGGGCAGGCTATTGGCGCCGGATGTACCGAGAATTCCGGGCAGGTCGTCATTGCGGATGGTCCCGCTCGCGGTCGCGGTGCCGAGGCTGGCGCCGACCGCGTCGGAGAGGGTGACGGTGAAGCCCTCATCCGCCTCATAGGACGTGTCGCCGGCGGTGGTGAAGGTGATGGTCTGGCTGGTCTCGCCGGCGGCGAAGCTGACCGTGCCGGAGGGGAGGAGGTTGCCGGCGAAGTCGCTCGCCGTGGCGCCATCGCCGGCCACCGCCCAGGTGGCGCTGGCCACGCCTGTGGCATCGCCGCCGCGGGTGACGGTGAAGCTGAAGTTGGCACCCGTGCCGGTGCCTTCCTCCAGCGCCACCGGCGTGGCGGCGATGTTCAACACGGCGTCGTCATTGCCGATGGTGGCCTGGGCGGCCGCCGCACCAGGGGCCAGGCTGGCGCCGACCGCGCCGGAGAGCGTGACGGTGAAGCCCTCATCCGCTTCAAAGCCGGTGTCCCCCGCGACCTCGATGGTGATGCTCTGGCTGGTTTCGCCGGCGGCGAAGCTGACCGTGCCGGAGGGGAAGGCATTGCCCACGAAATCCGCCGCATCGGCCGCATTGCCGCTGACGGTCCAGGCGGCCGAGGAAGCGCCGCTGGTGTTGCCGCTGCGCGTCACGGTGAAGGTGAAGCTGGTGCTGCCGGCCTGCCCTTCGGCCAGGGCCGCGGCGACGGGCGCGATGCTCAGCACCGGGTCCGGGTCGGGCAGGTCCTCGCTCAGGATGGTCGCCTGGGCGGGGGTGCCGGTGATCAGGCCGGTGGCCCCGTTGCTGGTGAGGGTGACCTTGAAGCCCTCATCGGTTTCCAGCGTCGTGTCGCCCCGGACGTTGACCGTGATGGTCCTGGAGGTCTCTCCGGCCGCGAAGCTGACGACGCCGGCCGGCAGGGCGGAGCCTTCGAAATCCTCGGCATCGGCCGGGTTGGTGCCGCTGCCGGTGACGGCCCAGGCCACGCTGGTGGCCAGCGCCGTGTCGCCGGAGCGGGTCACCGTGAAGGTGAAGGGGCTGGCGCCCAGATCCCCCTCGGAGCGGCTGGCCTGGAGGGGGGTGATGGCAAAGCTGGTCTGGACGAAGGCGCCCGTCGTGAGGTTCAGGGTGCCGTTGGTGAAGCGGGCGAACTCCATGTCGCGGAGCGTGTCGGAGCCACCAGATCCAATCGACCAACCGAAACTGCCAAAGTTCTGCCCGATCGAGGCGGAGCCCGCATAATCATACAGGGCGATATCCGTCCCTGTCCCGCCCTCCAGGATGTCGGCTCCCGCGCCGCCGATCAGCGTGTCGTCGCCGGCACCGCCGACGAGGCTGTCATTGCCCTCGAAGCCGTCAAGGATATTTGCCCCTGCGCCGCCCGGTGGCCGCCACGAGGCTTGCCCCGGGGGAGGGCGGCCGACCCCAGCCCTTGAATCAGGTGGACGCGCCCGGCCGCACGCCCACACTATGCCTCCAAACGTCCGAACAAGCGGGGCCAAAGACGCCCCGCGCATAGGGAAACCGCCATGAAGCGCGTCCTCGCCGCCCTGTTTGCCGCCCTGCTGGGCCTGCCCGCGCAGGCGCAGGAGTATCCCACCCGCAGCATCAACATGATCGTCGTCTTGGCGCCCGGCGGCGCCACGGATGTGCTGGCGCGCATCGTGGCGCAGAGCATGTCCCGCACGCTCGGCCAGTCGGTGGTGGTGGAGAATGTGACGGGGGCCGGCGGCACCATCGGCGGCACGCGGGGCGCGAATGCGGCGCCGGATGGCTATACGCTCACCGTGGGCAGCCTGGGCAGCCATGCCGCCTCGGCCTCGATCTACCGCAACCCCGGCTATGATGCGCGGGAGTTGCAGCCGATCGGCCTGATCGCGGGTACGCCCATGTTCTTCGTGGTGCGCAACGGCCTGGCCGCCCGCAGCATGCAGGAATTCCTGGCCCTGGCGCGCGAGAATCCGGGCCGCGTCTCCAACGCGAATGCCGGCGTGGGCAGCACGAACCACCTGGGCTGCGCGCTCTTCTCCCACGTCACGGGCGTGCGGCTGAACGAGATCCCCTATCGCGGCGAAGGCCCGGCGATGAATGACGTGGTGGCCCAGCAGGTGGACAGCGCCTGCCTGCTCGCACCCGCCGCCGTGCCGCAGATCGCCTCGGGTACCATGCGGGCGCTGGTGGTGGGCGCCAGCGCCCGCAACCCGAATGCGGCGGGCGTGCCCTCGGCCGTCGAGGCCGGCGTGCCGGAGTTCATCTTCCAGGGCTGGAACGCCATCTTCGCGCCGCGCGGCACGCCGCCGGCCGTGGTGGCCAGGCTGGACCAGGCGCTGCGCACGGCGCTGGAGGACCCCGCCATCATCCGCCGCATCGAGGAGCTGGGTTCGCTCCCCGCGCGCCCGGATCAGCGCGGCCCCGAGGCCTTGCAGGTGCTGGTCCGCGGCGAGGTGGAGCGCTGGGCGACGGTCATCCGCGCGGCTGGAATCCAGCCCCAGTGAGTTTTCGGGTGCGGCCGGCGCCGGCCGCCTGCTAGCCTCCCGCAAAATGGGAGATGAAACGATGATCCAGCGCCGTGGC
Organism: Roseococcus sp.; assembly: GCF_019747315.1. Taxonomy (GTDB): domain Bacteria; phylum Pseudomonadota; class Alphaproteobacteria; order Acetobacterales; family Acetobacteraceae; genus Roseococcus. Next base: position 13,328 of record NZ_JAIEQY010000166.1, read on the forward strand.
CTTCTGGCCGCCAGCACTCTGCTTGCGTCACCCGCCCTGGCGCAGGGCGTCTGGCCCAACCGCCCGGTGCGCGTGATCGTCGCCTTCCCGCCCGGCGGCTCGCTCGATGTGATGACGCGCCTGGCTTGCGAGGTGATGACGCAGCGCCTGGGCCAGAGCTTCGTGGTGGAAACCCGCAGCGGCGCCTCCGGCAATATCGGCACCGAGGCGCTGGCCCGCGCGACGCCCGATGGCTACACCATCGGCACGGTCAGCATGCACAACATCGTGATCAACCCGATGCTGTTCACGCGCCTGCCCTTCGACCCCGCGAAGGATTTCCAGTGGATCAGCGCCATGTGGGACCTGCCCAATGTGGCGGTGGTGCCGGCGCAGCATGTGCCGGCGCGCAGCATTGCGGAATTCCTGGCCTGGGCGCGGGAACGCCCGCAGGGGATCAGCTACGGCTCCTCCGGCGTGGGGACGACGATCCATCTCTCCGGCGCCTATCTGCTCAACCGCGGCGGCATCCAGGGGACGCATGTGGCCTTCCGGGGGGCGGCGCAGACCCTCCCGGCCATGCTCTCGGGCGATATCCAGGTGGCGGTGGACAATTTGGCCAGCTACACGCCCGTCATCGCCGAGGGCCGCATCCGCGCGCTGGCCGTGACCACGCCCGAGCGCTGGCCGACCCTGCCCAATGTGCCGACCATGGCGGAAGCCGGGCTCGACAATTTCAACGTGAGCCCCTGGCACCTCTGGGCCGCGCCCACGGGCACGCCACGCGCGGTCGTGGACCGGCTCAGCCAGGAAATCCGCACGGCCTTCGCGGACCCTGCCTTGCAGCAGCGGGCGATTGCGATCGGCACGCGGCTGACGGGCTCGACGCCGGAGCAGGTGACGGAGCGGCTGGCGCGGGAGACGCCGCGTTGGGCGGAGATGGTGCGGATCTCGGGGGCGACGCCGGAGTAGCGGCCTTCGAGGGGCTCTGCCCCTCGAGCTCCCCGGCAAGAACCTCAGGTTCTTGCATCGCCGACAAATGGTGGCGCAGGAGGCTGGCCTCCTGCTGGGGGGCGCGGGGGGCAAAGCCCCTCGCATCACCCGCGATAGGCGAGCCGCGCCTGTTCGATCGCCGCCAGCTTCGCGTGAAACGCGCGCCAATCATCGCCTTCCGCGATCGGCGCCCAGAGTGCCTCCACCTCCTCGATCAGCAGGGTGGCCGGGGCTTCGCCCTCGAAATACGGGTGGGCAGGCGCCGCGCCTTCGTAACCGGCGAGTGCGGCGCGCACCAGCGCCCAGGCGGCATGCGGATAGTCGCGCGCGCGCCCGCCGCGCCAGTCGAAGAAGGCCTGTTCGAAGGGCGCCTCGCTCTCCAGCAGCGCCGTGAAGAACAGGCCTGAGAGCGCGGCGTCGCGCTCGGGCTCGATCGGCTTCAGCCCCAGGCGCCAAAGCACGCAGCGGGCGAATTCCGCCTGCACCAGCGCGCCGAAGCCATGCAGCGATTCCTCCAGCCGCGCCTTGAGGTCCGTCTCGCCCGCCAGCGGCAGGAGGCAGCCGCCGAGCCGCGCCAGGTTCCACAGCAGCGTCTCCGGCTGGCGGCCGAAGGCGTAGAGGCCGCCATAGTCGAAATAGGCGGCGGTGAATTTCGGGTCGTATGTCGGCAGGAAGCGCCAGGGGCCGTAGTCGAAGCTCTCGCCAGTGATGTTGATGTTGTCGGTGTTCAGCACGCCATGCACGAAGCCAGCGGCCATCCATTGCGCGCCCATGCGCGCCACGCGGCGGCAGACATCGGCGAAGAACAGCGCGGCGCGCTCGGGCTCGGCCTCAGCGGCGGCTTCGGGCAGGTAATGCCGCACCGTATGGGCGACGAGCGCGCTGATGGACGCGGCATCGCCAAGATAGGCCAGGCGCTGGAAGGTGCCGATGCGGATATGCGAATGGCTGAGGCGCACCAGCACCGAGGAACGCGTGGGCGAGGGCTCGTCATTGCGTTGCAGGTCCTCGCCCGTCTCGATCAGGGAGAAGCTTTTCGAGGTGTTGACGCCCAGCGCCTCCAGCATGGTGGTGGCCAGCACCTCGCGCACGCCGCCCTTGAGCGTCAGGCGCCCATCGGCGGTGCGGGACCAGGGCGTCTGGCCGCTGCCCTTGGTGCCGAAATCCAGCAGGCGGCCATCTTCCAGGTCATGCATCTGCGCGAAGAGGAAGCCGCGCCCGTCGCCGAGGTCCGGGTTGTAATGGCGGAACTGGTGGCCGTGATAGCGCAGCGCCAAGGGCTGCTCGAAGCTGCCCGGCAGCGGCTCGAAGCGGCCGAAATGGGCGATCCATTCGGCATCCGTCAGGCCGTCCAGGCCGAGGCGCGCGGCCTGGCGCTGGTCGCGGTGGCGGATGATGTGGGTGGGGAAGCGCGCGGCCTCCACCACATCGAAGAATTCGTCGCCGAGCGCGGCATGGGTGCGGGCGGGGCGGAAGGCGGGGCTGATGGGCATGGGGCCTGTTATCGCAGAAGCGGGGATGGGGGTAAGCTCTCTCCAACAACGGAGGTTCCCATGGCGTTGCAGCATGTTGTCGGATTGGATCACGTCGTCGTCTCGGTGCGAGACCTGGATCAGGCGGCCGCCGCCTGGCGGGGGCTGGGCTTCACCGTCTCGCCGCGCGGCACGCATAGCCCGCATATGGGCTCGGCCAACTACACCATGATGTTCGGCGAGGACTACATGGAGCTGCTCGGCGTGTTGGCGCCGACCGAGCACAACGCCGCCATGCGCGAATGGCTTGAGACGCAGGAAGGGATCGAGCGCGCGGCCTTCACGGCGCTGGATGCGGCGGCGGGGGTGGCGGAATTGCAGGCGCGCGGGATTGCCGCACTCGGCCCTGTGGCCTTTGGCCGGCCGGTGGAATTGCCGGGTGGCACGATCGCGGAGGCGCGGTTCAACGTGATGCGCTGGCCGGTGGGGCTGCGTCCCGGTGGCTTGCGGATTTTCGCCTGCCAGCATCTGACGCGCGAGAATGTCTGGGTGCCCTCGTTGCAGCAGCATGCGAATGGCGCGGCCTGCATCCTGCGGCTGGAGATGCTGACGGGTGATCCCCGCGCGGCCGCCGCTGAGATGGGTGCGCTGCTGGACCAGGCGCCGCGGCAGGATGCGGATGGCGGCTGGGTGGTGGCCACGGGCCCCGGCCGGGCCGATCTGGTGTTCCTGGACCGTGCCATCCTGGCCGCGCGCCATCCCGGGATTTCGCTGGATGGCTTGCCCTCCGAGGGGGCCGCGGCCTTGGTCCTCGGCACCCGCGACTATGCGGGCGCGGCGCGCGCGCTCGGCGTATCGGTGGAGGGTGCCGTAGGCGTCCCAGCCTCGCGCGCGACGGGCGTCCTGCTGCGGTTTTTGGCCGTCTGATTTGGGGTCTGGGGCCTCTCGGCCCCAGCCGCCGGAGGCCCTTTTTTCTTACCCCGCCGCCCGCGGCAGATTGCCGCAATTGCCGCTGGCGGGCTGCCCCGCAAACCGCGCCCGCATCCACGCCAGCGCGGCCGGGGCGCCCGAGGCCATCACGCCATTGTGATCCACGCCCGGGAAGGTGCTGTAGGCCAGGGGCGTGCTGGCGGCGCAGAGGCGCTGGACCGTGGCGTCCGTGTCCTGCGGCCGCACCGTGACATCGCCGCCGCCCTGCATCACCAGTGTGGGGGTTGTGATGGCCAGCCCGCCCGGCTCATTGCGCGCGGCGATGGCGAGGAAGGCGGTGAGGTCGGGGTTGGGGAGGAACTGGTCCTTCGCGATGGCCGTCGCCCAATAGCCGGTGCTGAGCGCATGGGTCATGCATTGCACGCGCAGGTCGGGCAGGTGGGCGATGGCCTGCGGGGTCAGGATGCGCGTCAGGTCGATCTGCGGGAAGGTCGTGGCGTAGGATTGCAGCACATAGAGCACATAGGGCAGCGCCAGCTCATTGCGGGGCGAGGCCATGACGAGGGCCAGGCGGGCCGCGATCTGCGAGCCCGGCGCCATGGCGATGGTGCCGAGGGCCTGGAGCTCAGGCGCATGGCGCGGCGCCTCGGCCGCGGTGAAGAGTGCCGCATGCCCGCCCTGGGAATGGCCCATCACGGTGAAGCGGGTGCCGAGGGCAGGCTCCAGCTCCCGCGCCGCGCGGATCATGTCGAGTGCGTTGCGCGCATTGGGCACGCCTTGCAGGAAGGGGTGGAAATCGCCCGCGCCGAGGCCCTGGTAGTCGGTGGCGACGATGGCGAAGCCGGCGCGGACGAGCTGGTCCAGCAGGGTCGCGATATGGGCGATATAGGGGTGCTCCGGCCCGGAAGCGGTGTCGAGCGAGGGCGCGCAGGGGGGTGCTATGCCGGTGGTGCCATGCGTCCAGGTGATGACGGGCCAGCCGCCGGGGGGCGGCGTGCCCGCGGGCATGCTGACGCTGCCGGAGACGGCGACGGGCCGCCCGGCCGGATCGCTGGAGCGGTACAGAACCAGCGTGTTCCGCGCCGCCCCCGGCAGCGCCATGGTGCCGGTGAGCGGGCGTTGCCGCAGCACCCAGCCCGGGCTCGCGGGCAGGGGGGAGGGGGCGTTGTAGAAGGCATCGCCGGCGGGGGGGGGCGTCTGCGCCTGGGCCGCGAGGGCGAGGAGCAGGAAAGGGATGATCAGGATGCGGTGCATGGCGCGGAGCTTTCCACCATCCGGGGGCATGCGCCAAGAGAAACCCGCGCCGATGATTGACGCGGCGCCCCGCGCGCGGCCATGCTGCGGCGCACCCAAATGAGGAAGATGCGCATGGATGTCTCCCGCCGCGCCGCGATGCTCACCTCGGCCGCCATCGCCGCCAGCGTGAACTTCCCCGAGGCCGCCCTCGCGCAGGAAACGCCGCGCCGGGGCGGGCAGATGACGGTTCATTTCGCCACCGAGCAGCGCATCCTGAACCCCAGCCTCCAGGCCTCCACCGGCGTCTATATCGTCGGCGGCAAGATCCAGGAGCCGCTGGTGGACCTGGACGCGCAAGGCGCACCCGCGCCCTGCCTCGCCACCGCCTGGGAATCCACGCCCGATGGCCGGACCATCACCTTCCGCCTCCGCCAGGGTGTGACCTGGCATGACGGGCGACCCTTCACCTCGGCGGATGTGCAGTTCACCGCCATGGAGATGTGGAAGAAGATCCTGAACTACGGCACGGCGCTGCAACTCTTCCTCGACGCGGTCGAGACGCCGGACGCGCACACCGCCGTGTTCAAGTATTCGCAGCCCATGCCGCTGAACCTGCTGCTGCGCGCCCTGCCGGACCTCGGCTACGTCTCGGCGAAGCACATCTATGAGGGCACGGATATCCGGCAGAATCCGGCCAATACCGCGCCCATCGGCACCGGCCCCTTCCGCTTCGTGCAGTATGAGCGTGGGCAGTTCATCATCGCCGAGCGCAACCCGAATTACTGGCGGCCGAACCAGCCCTATCTGGACCGCGTGGTATGGCGCGTCATCACCGACCGCTCGGCCGCCGCGGCGCAGATGGAAGCCGGGCAGGTGCTCTACAGCCCCTTCTCGTCGCTCGCGCTGGCGGACCTGGCACGCCTTGGCCGCGATCCGCGCTTCGAGGTGACGACGCGCGGCAATGAGGGCAATGCGCGCACCAACACGCTGGAATTCAACCAGCGCAACCCCATCCTGGCCGATCTGCGCGTGCGGCGGGCCATCGCGCATGCGCTGAACATCCCCTTCTTCATCGAGAATTTTCTCAGCCCCACCTTTGCGAAGCTGGGAACCGGGCCGATCCCCTCCACCTCCACGGATTTCCACCCGACCGGCATGCCGCAATATGGCTTCGACCGCGCCGCGGCCAACCGCCTGCTGGACGAGGCCGGGCATCGCCGTGGTGCCGGCGGCGTGCGCTTCACGCTGCGCCTGAACCCCGCCCCCTGGGGCGAGGATATCGCGCTGTTCAGCACCTTCATCCAGCAGAGCCTGCAGGAAGTGGGCATCCGCGTGGAGATCGTCCGCCTCGACGCCGCGGGCTTCCTGCGCACGGTCTATAATGACTGGAATTTCGACCTTGCCACCGGCTGGCACCAGTACCGCAATGACCCTGCCGTCTCGACGACGGTGTGGTACCGCTCGGGCTCGCCGCGCGGGGCGCCGTGGACGAACCAGTTCGGCGTCGTGGATGCCGAGCTCGACACCATCATCGATGGCGCGGCGACCGAACTCGACCCCGCCCGCCGCCGCGCGCGCTACGCCGATTTCGTGCGCCGCGCGAATACCGAGCTGATGCTCTGGATGCCGATCGAGCAGATCTTCCTCTCCTGCATCAACCGGCGCCTGCGGAACCATTCCAACACGCCGCGCTGGGGGTCGTCCTCCTGGCATGACCTCTGGCTGGCCAGTTGAGAATTCTGTCGCTGGCGGGGCGGCGTCTTGCCGCCTCGCTGCCCTCGCTGCTCATCATCCTCGTTGGCGTCTTCCTGCTGCTGCAACTGGCGCCGGGCGATGCGGTGGATGCGCTGATCGCGCAGATGGGCGGTGGCGGCGATGCGGCGGCGATGCGCGCGCAACTCGGCCTCGACCAGTCGGTGGCCGCCCAGCTCGCGCAATATCTCTGGCGGCTCGTGCGCTTCGACCTCGGCTTCTCCACCATCTACGGCAAGCCCGTGGCGACCGTGATCTTCGAGCGGCTGCCGGCGACGCTGCTGCTGATGACCTCCTCGCTCTCCTTCGCCTTCTTCTTCGGGCTGCTGTTTGGCGTGATCGCGGCGCGGCAAGTGAATTCCTGGCCGGATACGGTGATCTCCACCATCGGGCTGCTCTTCTACGCGACCCCTTCCTTCTGGTTCGGGCTGATGGCGATCGTCCTCTTCGCGGTCCATCTGCAATGGCTGCCGGCGGGCGGCTATGAAAGCGTGGGCGAGGGGCTGACGGGGCTGGCCCGCGCGCTTGATGTCGCCCGCCACTTCGTGCTGCCCACGCTGACGCTGGGCCTCATCTTCCTCGCCATCTATCTGCGCATCATGCGCGCCTCGATGCTGGAGGTGCTGACGCTGGATTTCGTCCGCACGGCGCGGGCCAAGGGGCTGGATGAGACGCGGGTCGTGGTGCGGCATGTGCTGCGCAACGCCATGCTGCCCATGGTCACGCTGATCGGCCTCCAGGCCGGCACCATGCTGGGCGGCTCGGTCGTGGTGGAATCCGTCTTCTCGCTCCCTGGCCTCGGGCGGCTCGCCTATGAGGCGGTGGTGCAGCGCGACCTGAACACGCTGCTCGGCATCGTCTTCATCTCGGCGCTGCTGGTCATCTTCGTGAACTTCCTGGTGGACCTGGTCTATGCCCGGCTCGATCCGCGGATCGCCGGCCGATGAAGCGGTTCCTGCGCAACTACGCCCGCAGCCCGGCCGCGGTGATCGGCCTTATCCTGCTGCTCATCGTCGTCTTCATGGCGGCGAGTGCCGACTGGTTCTTCCCGCGCGATCCGCTGAGCCTGGCCGGCCGGCCGCTGCAATGGCCTGGCGACAATCCGCGCTTCTGGCTCGGCACCGACAATTCCGGGCGCGACATCGCGGCCCAGATTTTTCACGGCGCGCGCATCTCGCTGCTGATCGGGCTGGTGGCCACCTCGATTGCGGTGAGCATCGGCATCGCGATCGGCGCCATCGCCGGCTATTACGGCGGCTGGGTGGATGACGTGCTGATGCGCGTGACGGAAGCCTTCCAGACGCTGCCGAATTTCCTGCTGCTGCTGCTCTTCGTCTCGATCTTCGGTTCGGAACTGATGACGGTGGTGATCGCGGTCGGCGCCGTCTCCTGGCCGGCGCCCGCGCGGCTCACGCGCGCCGAGTTCCTGTCCCTGCGCTCGCGCGAATTCGTCGAGGCCTGCCACACGCTCGGCATGCGGGACCGGCAGATCATCTTCCGCGAAATCCTGCCCAACGCGCTGCCGCCCGTCATCGTCTATGCCAGCGTGGTGATGGCCGTCGCCATCCTGCTGGAGGCGGCACTCGCCTTCCTGCGGCTTTCCGACCCCAACGTCGCCTCCTGGGGCAACCTCATCGGCCTCGGGCGCGATGTGCTGCGGACGCAGTGGTATGTCTCGGCCATTCCAGGCTTCGCCATTCTCCTGACCGTGCTGGCGGTCTCGCTGGTGGGGCAGGGGCTGAATGACGCGCTGAACCCACGCCTCAAGGGCCGGGGTGGCCCGACATGAGCGCCGTGCTTTCCATCCAGGCGCTCAGCGTGGCACTGCCGAAGGGTGCCGACCGCCCGCATGCGCTGCATGACGTCACGCTGGAACTGCGCGCGGGCGAGATCCTTTGCGTGGTGGGGGAATCCGGCTCCGGCAAGTCCATGACGGCGAGTGCCATCATGCGCCTGCTGCCGCCGGGCGTGGCCATCGATTCCGGGCGCATCCTCTTCGACGGGCGGGACCTTGCCAGCGCCGATGAGACCGAGATGCGCCAGATCCGCGGCGCCGGCATCGCCATGGTCTTCCAGGAGCCGATGACGGCGCTGAACCCGCTCCGCCCCATCGGCGACCAGATCGGCGAGATGTTCCGCATCCACACGCAGCTCGGCAAGGCGGAGATCGAGGCGAAGGTCCTGGCGCTGCTGGAGGAGGTCCGCATCCCCGACCCCCGCCAGGCCTTCCGCGCCTATCCGCATGAATTGTCCGGCGGCCAGCGCCAGCGCGCGATGATCGCGATGGCGCTCGCGCTCAAGCCCCGCGTGCTGATCTGCGACGAGCCGACCACGGCACTGGATGTGACGACGCAGGCGCAGATCCTCTCCCTGATCCGGGATTTGCAGCAGCGCCTCGGCACCGCCGTGCTCTTCATCACCCATGATTTCGGCGTGGTGGCGGAAATCGCGGACCGCGTGGCCGTCATGCAGCATGGCCTGGTGGTGGAGCAGGGGGCGGCGCGGGACGTGCTGCAAAGCCCGCAGCATGATTACACCAAGGCCCTCATCGCCGCCGTCCCGCCGCTCACTGCCCCGCCGCCGCGCGCGATCTCGGACGAGGCGATCCTGCGCATCGAGCATGTCAGCAAGACCTATCGCAATGGCGGCTTCTTCGGCCGTGGCCGTCGCGTCACGCGCGCGGTGCGCGATGTCTCGCTGATCCTGCCCAAGGGCGGCACGCTCGGCATCGTGGGCGAGAGCGGCTCGGGCAAATCCACCCTCGCGCGCTGCATCATGCGGCTGGTCAAGCCCGAGGCCGGGGCGATCCGCCTCGGCAACACGGATTTCGCGACGCTCAGCAAGGCGCAGCTCCGCGCCAGCGCCAAGCGGATGCAGATGGTCTTCCAGGACCCCTATGGCTCACTCAACCCGCGCCGCCGCGCGGGTGAGCTGGTGGCGCAGGGCCCGATGATCCATGGCATGGGGCGCGAGCAGGCCATGGCCCGCGCGCGGGAACTCTTCGCCCTCGTCGGCCTCGATCCGGCCGGCGTCGAGCGCTACCCGCATGAATTCTCGGGCGGTCAGCGCCAGCGCATCGGCATCGCCCGCGCGCTGGCCCTGGAACCCGAGGTGCTGGTGGCGGATGAACCGGTCTCGGCGCTCGATGTCTCCGTCCAGGCGCAGGTGCTGCGGCTGCTGGCGGAACTCCGCGCGCGGCTTGGCCTTTCCATCATCCTCATCACGCATGATCTGCGCGTGGCCGTGCAGGTCTGCGACCTGGTCGCCGTCATGAAGGATGGCGAGGTGGTGGAGCACGGCCCGATCGGCCGAGTGTTCGAAGCCCCCGAACACGCCTATACCCGATCGCTCCTCGCTTCCGTGCCGGGACGGGGTTTCGCGACCAGTTGAGGACGCCACACATGCTGCGTTTCATCCTGCCCGCCCTGCTGCTGGCGATGCCGGCCCTCGCGCAGATCTCTGCCCTGCCGCCCGAGACCCAGGCCGCCATCCGCGCCATCGGTCCCACCATGGGCGCCGAGGGCGTGAGACGCACCGCCGAGGCGCTGGCCGCCCTGCAACCGCCGCCCGCGGTGGAGCCGCTGCGCGACCAGCGCTACGGCCCCGATCCGCGCCATCGCCTTGATGTCTTCTCGCCCAATGCATCGGGCGCCCGGCCCGTGCTGGTCTTCGTGCATGGCGGCGGCTTCATGGGCGGCGACAAGACGCGGCCCGGTGCCTTCTACTACGACAATATCGGCCAATGGGCCGCGCGCTCGGGCCTGGTCGGCGTGAACATCACCTATCGGCTGGCGCCGCAGCACACTTACCCGGCCGTGGTGGAGGACATCGCGGCGGCCCTCGCCTGGGTGCGGGCCAATATCGCGGCCCATGGCGGTGATCCCGCGCGGATCGTGCTGATGGGGCAATCGGCCGGCGCGGCGCATGTGGGCGACTATCTGGCCGCGCATGCGGCGGCACCGGGCGTCGCTTCGGCCATGCTGGTTTCGGGCGTGCATGATGTGGGCAGCTACCCGGCCTCGCCCACCACGGGCGCCTATTATGGGACGGACCCCGTGAAGCTCGCGCAGCGCTCGGCGATCCCGGGGCTCACGCGGCTCACCATCCCGCTGTTCCTGGCCTCGGCCGATCTCGAGCCGCGCCCCTTCCAGGACCAGGTGGCGCGGCTGAACGCCGCACTTTGCCTCGCCGGGCGCTGCCCGCCCTATCTGCACATGGCGGGGCACAACCATTTCTCGACGGTGTTCGCCATCGGCACGGCGGATCAGGAGCTGACCATCCCGCTGCTGGCCCTCGCCAACCGATGAGCGCGCCTTTCGCCGTCATCGGCGCCGGCCCGGCCGGGCTGATGGCGGCGGAAACCCTGGCGCTGGCCGGCCGCGAGGTCGTGATCTTCGACCAGATGGCGGCGCCCGCGCGGAAATTCCTGCTGGCGGGGCGCGGCGGGCTGAACCTGACCCACTCCGAACCCCTGGAGCGGTTCCTCACCCGCTACGGCGATGCCGCCCAACGCCTGCGCCCGGCCATCGACGCCTTCCCGCCCGCCGCCCTGATCGCCTGGGCCGAAGGCCTGGGGCAGGAGGTCTTCACCGGCAGCTCCGGCCGCGTGTTCCCTCGCGCCATGAAGGCCTCGCCCCTGCTGCGTGCCTGGCTGGCGCGGCTGGAAGGCCTGGGCGTCACGCTCCGCCGCCGCCATCGCTGGATGGGCTGGGATGAGAGCGGCGCGCTGCGCTTCGCGACACCCGAGGGAGAGCTGCGTTTCGCAGCCGCCGCGTCGCTCCTGGCGCTTGGCGGCGCCTCCTGGCCCCGGCTCGGTTCGGATGGCGCCTGGGCGGGGTTGCTGGCCGATGTGGCGCCTTTTCGCCCATCCAATATGGGCTTTCGCGTGGATTGGAGCCCGCATTTCGCCGCCCGCTTCCAGGGGATGCCGCTGAAGCGGGTGGCGCTGTCCTTCGCGGGCCGAACCCAGCGCGGCGAGGCGATGATCACGCGCGACGGCATCGAAGGCGGCCTGATCTACGCCTTCAGCGCAGTGCTACGGGAGGCCCTGGCGCGGGATGGCTTTGCCGAGATCATGCTGGATCTGCGGCCGGATCTGGAGCGAATCAGCCTCTCGGGCGGCTCCCTCTCGCTCTCCAACCAGCTGCGCAAGCAGGCGGGCCTCTCGCCCGTCGCGGTGGGGCTGGTGCAGGAGGCGCTGCATGCCGGCGTGGCGCGGCCGGTGGCGGAGCTGGTGAAGGCGCTGCCGCTGCGGCTGCATGGCACGCAGGGGCTGGACCGGGCGATTTCCTCGGCGGGCGGCCTGCGCTTTGCTGCCATGGACGAACACTTCATGCTGCAAGCGCGGCCGGGCGTCTTCGTCGCGGGCGAGATGCTGGATTGGGAGGCGCCGACCGGGGGCTATCTGCTCCAGGCCTGCTTCAGCACGGGCGTCGCCGCGGCGCAGGGCATGCTGGCGTCTTGCAGCGCCGAGGCTGCATCGCCACATCCCCGCGTATGATCGACGCAAAAAACCTTCTGAATCAATTTCTCGGCTCGCAAGCTGGCGGCTCCCAAGGGGGCGGTGCCCCGCGTGAGAGTGGCAACCGTGCCGGCGGGCTGGGTGGGCTTGGTGGCTTTGCCGGGGGCGCCGCCGCGGGCGGCATCCTGGGGATGCTGCTGGGCGGCAAGCGCAAGGGCGGATTGCTGAGCCATGGCGGCGCCGCCGTGATCGGCGCGCTGGCCCATCGCGCCTGGCAGAATTGGCAGGCTGGCCAGGCAAACCCTGGCCCGGCCGTGAGCGATGAGCGCTTCCTGCCCGGCGCCGCGCCGGCGGCCAATGGCGAAGCCTTCGAGCTTTCGCTGATCCGCGCCATGATCGGCGCTGCAAGGGCCGATGGCCATATCGACGCGACCGAGCAGGGCCGCATCTTCGCGCAGGTGGAGAAGGCCGGCCTCGATGCCGAGGCCAAGGCCTTCGTCTTTGACACGCTGAACGCGCCGATCGGCGTCAGTGAGGTGGCGGCGGCCGCACGGACCCCGGAGCAGGCGGCGGAACTCTACCTGATTTCCCGCATGGCGATGGATGTGGACCAGCCGGCGGAGCGCGCCTATCTGGCCGCGCTGGCCCATCGCCTGTCCCTGCCGGCTGATCTGGTCACGATGCTGGACCGCGAAGCCGCGACCCCTGGCGACCCGCAGCCCGCCCTTCGCTGACCTCCTATGCGGACGCGGCCGATGCCGCGTCCGCCTCCCGCATCACCGATGCGCCGGCTGGAAATCGCGCTCCAGCTTCTGGCTGTACTTGGACATCGCAAAGCACAGGATGAAGTAAACGCCGGCGGCAAACACATAGGCCTCGGTCGGGAAGCCCAGCCAGTTCGGATCGCCCAGCGCCGAGCGCAGCGTGGTGAAGAAGTCGAACACGCCGATCACGATCACCAGTGTCGTGTCCTTGAACAGGCCGATGAAGGTGTTCACCTGCGACGGGATGGTGATGGAGAGCGCCTGCGGCAGGATGACGAGGCGCATCTTCTGCCAGTAGCTGAGGCCCACGGCATCGGCCGCCTCATACTGCCCGCGCGGCATGGCCTGCAGCCCGCCGCGCACCACCTCCGCCATATAGGCCGCGGTGAAGATGGTGTAGGCGACCAGCACGCGCGCCAGGCGATCGAGGGTGATGCCCTCGGGCAGGAACAGCGGCAGCATGATGGCCGCCATGAAGAGCAGGCTGATCAGCGGCACGCCGCGCACGCATTCGATCACCGCGGTCGAGAACCAGCGCACCAGGGTGAGGTTGGAACGCCGGCCCAGCGCCAGCAGGATCGCCAGAGGATAGCCAAGTGCGAGGCCATAGACGGCGATGATGCCGGTGATGGTGATGCCGCCCCACAGCCGCGTCGCCACCGGCGTGAGCCCGAAGACGCCGCCGCCCATGAGCAGCAGCATGCCCGGCGCCGCCACCACCCAGGCGATGATCAGCCACTTGTTCCAGCAGGCGCGGAAGGTGGAGGAGATGACGAGGGTGACGAGGATCACCAGCATCAGCCCCGGCCGCCAGCGCTCCTCATAGGGGTAGAGGCCGAAGACGCTGAACCAGAATTTCTCGCGGATGAAGGCCCAGCAGGCGCCGCCATTCTCGCGGCAGGTGGCGGCCGTGCCGTTCCAGGTGGCATCCCAGATGAACCAGTTGAACATCGGCGGCACCAGCCAGACCAGCAGCGCGATGCAGACGGCGCTGATCGCGATGTTGATCGGCCCGTTGAAGCAGGCGCGCGCGAAGGTGGCGGTCCGTTCGGCGAAATTGGGCCCAAGGGGGGCAGTTGCGGGGGCGGCCATCTCAGCGCTCCTTCAGCGCGACGGCGCGGTTGTACATGTTCATGAGCAGCGAGGTGATGAGGCTGATGGCGAGGTAGATCGCCATGAAGAGGCTGATCACCTCCACTGCCTGTCCCGTCTGGTTGATCGAGGTGTTGGCGACCGAGACCAGGTCCGGATAGCCGATGACGACGGCGAGCGACGAGTTCTTCGTCAGGTTCAGGAATTGCGAGGTCATTGGCGGGATGATGACGCGCAGCGCCTGCGGCAGGATGACCAGGCGCATGATGCGCCCTGGCGCCATGCCCAGCGCGCGGGCCGCCTCCCACTGCCCCTTGTGCACCGACTGGATGCCCGAGCGCACGATCTCGGCGATGAAGGCCGAGGTGTAGATGACAAGGCCGATGAGGAGGGCGAAGAATTCGGGGCTCAGCGCCAGGCCGCCCTCGAAGTTGAAGCCGGTCAGCTCCGGCCATTCCACCGTGGGCCGGCCGAAGACGAAGGCGGCCGCGACAGGCAGGCCGATCAGCAGCGCGAAGCCGGGGATGAGGGTGGATTTGCGCTCGCCCGTCTCGATCTGGCGGGCGCGCTCGCGCCGGGCCAGGCCATACCAGAGGATGCCGGCCGTCACGAGGGCGAGGAGGAAGGAATAGAGCGCAGGCTCGGCCAGCAGGGCCGGCAGCTTCACGCCGCGCTGCGAGAGGAAGAAACCGGGCAGCGGGTTCAGCGCCTGCCGCACCGAGGGCAGCTGCAGGATGATGGAGTGCCAGAACACCAGCTGGAGGACGAGCGGCGTGTTGCGGATGACCTCGATATAGCCGCCGGTCAGGCTGCGCAGCAGCGGGTTGGCGGAAAGCCGCGCCAGGCCCAGCAGCACGCCGAGCACGGTGGCCAGCACGATGCCGACGATCGCGACGCGCAGCGTGTTGAGGAAGCCCTGCGTCAGCGCGCGGGCATAGGTGTCCGACGGCGTGTAGTTGAGCAGGCCTTCGCCGATGGGAAAGCCGGCGGAACGGTTCAGGAACCCGTAGCCGAATTGCAGGCCGCGCGCCGCCATGTTGGTCAGCATGTTGTTGTAGAGCGACCAGCCGATGAAGATCACCGCGGCGGCAAGGCCCGCCTGCCAAAGCACGCCGCGCAGGGTGGTGCCGGCGGGCAGGGGGATCAGCGGCTTGGCCGCTGGCATGATGGGGGTGGTGGTGCTCATGCGGCGCCCTTTTCACTCAACCTGAAACAGAAATGGGGCCGGCGCTCGCGCGCCGGCCCCGGTCACACTCAGCGCGCAGGCGGAGCGTAGAGCAGGCCGCCCTGCGTCCAGATGTTGTTCTGGGCGCGGTCCAGGGCGAGCGGCGTCTGCGGGCCCAGGTGGCGGTTGAAGATCTCGCCGTAATTGCCGAACTGGCGGATGATCTGGCGGGCATAGTCGGCGCGGGCCGCGCTGATGCTCTCACCCATGTTGCCCTCGACGCCCAGGAAGCGGCGGACCAGCGGGTTGGTGCTGGAGCCGGCGATCTGCTCGACATTGGCCATGGTGATGCCGAGTTCCTCGGCCTCGATCAGGGCGAAGACGGTCCAGGCGACGATGTTCGTCAGCTCTTCGTCACCCTGGCGGATCACGGGGCCGAGCGGCTCCTTGCTGATGCGCTCGGGCAGGATCACGTGGTCGGCCGGGCGGGTCAGCAGCGTGCGCTGGGCGGCGAGGGCGGCGAAGTCGTTCGTGAACACGTCGCAGCGGCCGCTGTCATAGGCGCGGCGCAGCTCGTCCAGGTCCGAGATCACGACGGGCGTGAACCGCAGATTGTGCTGGCGGAAGAAGTCATTGAGGTTCAGCTCGGTCGTCGTGCCGGGCTGCACGCAGACGGTGGCGCCGTTCAGCGCGCGGGCCGAGGTCACGTTCAGGCGGCGCGGCACCATCACGGACTGGCCGTCATAGAAGACGATGGCGGGGAAGTTGAAGCGGTTCACGTTGGAATCGCGCGTCAGCGTCCAGGTCGAGTTGTTCGAGAGGATGTCCACCTCGCCCGCCGCCAGGGCCGGGAAGCGGCTCTGCGAGGTGACGGGGACGAATTCCACGCGGTTCGCGTCGTTGAAGATCGTGATCGCGACGGCGCGGCAGATCTCGACATTGAAGCCCTGCCAGCGGCCCTGGCTGTCGGGCACGCCGAAGCCGGGGTTGGAGGGGCCCTGGACGCCGCAGCGCAGCGTGCCGCGCTGGCGGATGTTGTCGAGGTCACGGCCGGCCAGGGCTTCCACCGGCCCGAAGGCCAGGAAAGCCGCCGCGGCTGCGGCAAAGGCGGTCAACTTCATCGGAAAATCCCTTTTTCGCTTGGTCCGGCGAGGTATGCCCTCCCGGCTGGGCTGGCATGTGCCTGGAAGCTGGCGGCGTTGCAAGAGGGTTAACAAGACGCAATCACACTTGCATGGCTGGCGCCGCCCATGGCTTGGGCAGCGGCCCGGGCATCGGCGGGAAACCGCCCGCCATCCGGGCAAACCCTTAGCGCAGACCCGTCAGCGCAGCCGGGCCCGCAGGCTCTGCGCCACCTGTCTTCCAGGCCGGTCCAGATGATGACAAGGCCGAGATCACCCCCGCTTCAGGCCATTGGCTGATGGAGGAACAACCCGAGCTGATGGCCGGGAAGATCATCGGCTTCTGCCGCGGCTGAGCGCGCTCAGCGGCGGATCAGGCTGCCCGGCACCATCGCGACCTGCCGGCCGGTGACCGGGATGGGGTTGGCGCGATAGGCATCCAGCCCGCGCCCGGCGCCGCCGGCGCTGGGCAGCACCTGGGCGCGATCATCCCGATTCGAGAGGGAGAGGCTGGTGGGCGGCGCCGTGGCCTGCTGGCGGGGCAAGTTCAGCCCTACCAGAGCCCGGTCCTCGGCATGGCGCGCCTGCGCCGCGGGCCAGGCGGCCTGGATTCGGGCGCGATAGGCCTGGGCCAGGTCCGGCGTGTGGGAGTGGTAGTGCCCGGCCGCGACCATCCAGTCGCCGCGCGCCGCATGCAGCTGCGTCAGGAATTGCGCGGCGTAGCGGGCATTGCTGACGGGGTCGAAGGCTTCCTCCAGGCTCGCGAAGGCGCGGGGGTGGTGGTGGAGGTTCACCTGCATGCAGCCGACATCGATGATCCGCACGCCGCGGCCCTGCAATTCCCGCACGGCGGCAATTGCTGCCGCCCTGTCCGGGAAGAAATGGCCGCGTCCCTCGGCATTGATGGTCCAGGGCCAGGGGCCGGCGGTGCCCGTCTCGGGGTTGCGGCGGCCCGATTCCACCCGGCCGATGGCCTGGAGCAGCCCGGGCGGGATCTGCGCGTCCAGCTCGGCCCGGGCAATGGCGGCGCGGCATTGCAGGGTGGGATCCGGGCCCGGCGCGGGCTGGGCGAGGCCCAGGCTTGCGTTGAGCGTGATCCAGGCGAGCAGAAGGAGAGGGAGGGGGCGCATGGCGAGCCCTGCGCAAACCGCATGCCAGACCCAACCGGATTTCGCCATGCTGCACCGCAAAAAATCGCTTGCATACGAGCGATCCCTCGCCTATGTTTCTGGAGGCGGCAGGAACTTCGGTTCTTGCCTGCTTTCTTGGACGTTTCCTCCCTAAACTTGGCGGCGCAGCAATGCGTCGCCACTTTTTTTGTCCGAACCTTAAGGCGCTTCTACCAGCCTGGTTTCGAACTGGGCGGGCGATGTGATCTCCACCAGCTCCAGATCATCGGAATGGGACAGCTCCCGGTGGCGGATGCGCGGGGGTTGCAGCACGCTGGTGCCGGCGGTCAGCGTCACCTCGCCGATATCCTCATATTCGAAACGAACCCAGCCCTTCACGATCCAGACCATCTGGAAGTCCAATTCATGCAGATGCCATTGCGGCTCGGCATGAACCCCGGGGATGGCACGGATCACATGGGCCGCGAAGCCGCCCTGCGTCGCCTCGGCGATGCCGAGGTCGCCATATTCAAAGAAAGCGCGCAGGCCGCGGGTGAAATCCCGCCCATCGGCATGGCGGACGACGGTCCCGGTCATGACCCCCTCTTTCATGACCCCCTCCTTCATGACCCCTTCCTTCATGACCCCTTCCTTCATGACCCCCTCCTTCATGACATCGGGACCGCGATGTGCCGGGCATAGCCGGGCCGCGCCATCAGCCGCCCATGCCAGGCCTGGATTCGCGGCTGCGGCGCGCGGGTGATGGGCAGGGCCAGCCAGCGATGCAGATAGGGGCCGAGCGCGATATCGGCCAGGCCCAGATGGTCACCGCCGAGATAGGGGGCGATGCCGAGTGCATTCTCCACCATGTCCCACAGCGCCTGCGCCTCGTCCCGCGCGGCGTTGGTGGCGGGCCAGTCGCGCTTTTCCTCGGGCGTGCGGACATAGGTGAAGAAGATGGTGGTCATCGGCGCGTTGAGGTGGCCCAGCTGCCAATCCATCCAGCGCTCGGCGCGCGCCCGGGCGCGGGGCTCCGCCGGGTGCAGCGTGTGGCCGGGGGCGCGGGTGGCCACCAGGTAGCGGCAGATGGTGTTGCTCTCCCACAGCGAATAGCCATCCGGCTCCTCGATGGTGGGGACGCGGGCATTGGGGTTCATTTCGAGATAGGCGGGCTCCCGCGTGCGGCCGAAGCTGCCGCCGGCATCCAGCCGCTGATAGGGAATCCCCAGCTCCTCGCAGAGCCAGAGCAGTTTCATGACGTTGGACGAAGTGGCGCGTCCCCAGATCTTCAGCATGGCGTGTCTCCCTGAACCGCTGGAAAGCCTAGGGCCGGAGGGGAGGGGGCGTGAAGGGCGCGGAATGTCATTGGCGGCCGGCCTGTGGCCTGCGTAACCTTCCAAGAATGTCCCGCGAAGCAGGGGGGCACGTCCAAGGAGAGACAACATGCAACGCCGCTCCCTCAGCCTCGCCGCCTGTGCCATCGCTCTTTGCCTGGGGGGACTGCAAGCGCGCGCCGAACCCACGCCGGAGGAAATCATCGAGGGCTTCGAGGGCGTGCTGGGCCCGATCCGCACGCATCGGCCGAGCCACCCGAAGGGCATCTGCGCCGCCGGCACCTTCACGGCGACGCCCGAGGGCACCCGGCTTTCCGTGGCGCCCGTCTTCAACGGGCAGCGGGTGACCACCACGATCCGTTTCGGCGTCGCCGGCGCCAATCCGCAGGCCGATGACCGGGCGCGGACCACGCGCGGCCTGTCCATCCGCTTCGAGACGGCGGCGGGCGATGTCTGGGACATGGCCAATATCTCGGCCCCCATCTTCGGCGCCCCCAATCCGACGGTCTTCCTCGCCAATCTGCGGGTCCGCGCGCCGGACCCCGCGACGGGCCGGCCCAATGCCGAGCGCATCGCGGCCTTTGTGGCGGCCAACCCCTCGGTCACGCTGCAAGGCGCCTGGCTGGGTGCCACCCTGCCACCGGCGAGCTGGGCGACCACGCCCTATTTCGGCGTGAACGCCTTCCGCTTCAAAGGCCAGGATGGCGAGGTGCGCCACGCCCGCTGGGTCTTCGAGCCGCGCGCCGGCGTTGCGCGGCTGACCGCCGAGCAGATGCAATCCCTGCCGCGCGACTTTCTGGCCGATGAGATTCGCGGGCGCGTGGCGCAGGGCCCCGTCGAGTTCGACATGGTGCTGCAATTCCCGGCGGCCGGGGATGATCTGCTGAACCCGACCGTCGCCTGGCCGGAGGATCGCCCGCGGACGGTCGTGGGCCGCCTGACCGTGACCTCGGTTGCCGCCGGGCCGGGTGGCCCTTGCGACCCCATCAGCTTCATGACGCTGGACCAGGAGCCCGGGATCGCCTTCAGCGACGACCCCACTTTGCATGCCAGGGCAGCCCCTTACGCCGTGTCCCTCTCACGCCGTACGAACTAAGGATTGGGGTCTGGGGCCTCTCGGCCCCAGCCGCCGGAGGCCTTTTGTTACTTCTTCCTGCCTTGCCGCCATCCGCCCCCTGGCGTCACATGGGCCATGTCTTCCGCCCTGCTGATCGCCCTCCTCGCCTTCGGCGCCCCGTTCTTCGCGCGGGGTTCCGAGGGCTGGTTCGGCCTCGCCCCCTGTGAGCTCTGCCTCTGGCAGCGCTGGCCTTATTGGGTCGCAGGGGGCTTCGCGCTGCTGGGGGTGTTTCTCTGGCGCCGTCCGGCGCTGCTGCTGGCGGGGATGGCCGCCGCCACCTCGGCCGCCATCGGCGCCTTCCATCTCGGTGTGGAATTCGGCTGGTGGCCTTCGCCCTTGCCCGGCTGCCAGGCGCCCACCTCGGGCGGCATGGCCAGCGTGGAGGATCTGATGCGCAGCATGGCGCCCACGCCCACCAAGCCCTGCGACCAGCC